>CAJUNR010000008.1:68691-131145 GCA_910587765.1 uncultured Lachnospiraceae bacterium | reverse complement strand
TTGGTCAAGGGGTTAAGACGCCGCCCTCTCACGGCGGAAACAGGGGTTCGATTCCCCTATCTACTGCTTGAAGAAATAGCAGAAACCGATAAAAAGGTTTCTGCTATTCTTGTTTTCCGGGATATGTTTTGTTATAATAAGACGGAATACGCGCGGATGGCAGGAGCGGAAGATGGAGACAATACAGGACAGGATAATTTTGACAGGCTTCTGCAAAGAAGGACAGGAAGTTTAAGGATAGAAAAACAGATGGGAGTATTTTATGAGTAAGATAGCAATTGTCACGGACAGCAACAGCGGCATCAGTCAGGAGAAGGCGAAGGAAATGGGGATTTATGTGCTTCCCATGCCTTTTCTGATCAATGGGAAAGAGTATCTGGACGGAGTGAACCTGTTTCCGAGGGAATTTTATGAATATCTGGAGAAGGATGCGGATGTGTCGACTTCCCAGCCGTCTCCGGAATCCGTGATGGGGCTTTGGGATCAGCTTCTGAAAGAGTATGATCAGATTGTACACATTCCCATGTCCAGCGGACTCAGCGGAAGCTGTCAGACGGCCAGAATGCTGGCGGAAGATTATGAAGGAAAAGTTGAGGTTGTGAATAACCAGCGGATTTCCATCACGCAGGTTTCTTCGGTGATGGATGCGCAGAGCCTGATCCGGGCCGGAAAGAGCGCTGCCAGGATACGGGAGGTTCTGGAGGAGGAGGCGCTGCAGGCGAGTATCTATATTACGCTGACGACGCTGAAGTATCTGAAGAAGGGCGGCAGAATCACTCCGGCCGCGGCGGCGCTCGGAACCATGCTGCGGTTAAAACCGGTCCTGCAGATTCAGGGAGAGAAGCTGGACGCGTTTTCCAAGGTCCGCACGATGAGCGCGGCAAAGCGGGTGATGCTGGACGCCATCCGAAGCGATCTGGAGAAGCGTTTTGCGGGCTGCAGGATGCGGATTGACGTGGCCCATACGAATAATGAAGCGGCGGCGCTGGAATTTAAGAAGGAGATTGAAGCGGAGTTTTCGGGATATCCGGAGATGATCGTCAATGAGCTGTCGCTCAGCGTGGCCTGCCATATCGGCGACGGAGCGCTTGCGGTTGCGTGTTCAAAAATTGTGGAAGCGTAGACAGAGAAACTAAAGGGAAAAGGGAAACGGGGATGAAGTCCATTGGATAAGTACGAATATCATCTGAAAGCGGATCAGATCGAAAAACTGGTGAAGAAGAAGGACTATGAGGCGGCGGCTAAAATCGCGGATACCATTGACTGGCGCCGGGTGAAAAACCTGAATATGCTGTATGTGGTCAGCGAGGTGTACGAGAAGACAGAGCGCTATGGGGAGTGCATGGAGATTCTGGACATGGCCTACGACCGCGCGCCGGTGGGGCGTATGCTGCTGTACCGGATGACGGAGATCTGCACCAAAATGCACAATTTTGACGAGGCGATTTCTCTGTACCGCGAATTTGTGAAAGCGGCGCCTCACGATCAGAGCCGCTTTATTCTGAAATATCAGATTTACAGGGAGAGAGGATCGAGTCTGGAAGACCAGATTCGGATTCTAAGTGAATATAAGACCCATGAATATCAGGAAAAATGGGCCTATGAGCTGGCGGCGCTGTACGATGAGGCAGGGATGCCGGAAGAGTGCGTACATGAATGCGACGAGCTGATCCTCTGGTTCAGTGAAGGAGAATATGTCAATAAGGCGTTGGAACTAAAGATGAAATATGTTCCGCTGACCGCGGCGCAACAGGAAAAATACAATTATCAGCGGATCGGCAGCGGTTCCGCGGTTCGTGGGAACGCGCGGCAGGAACCGGAGGTTCCGGGTTTTGATCCGGGGAAATTCAGTACCATGAATCTGCAGGCGGAGCTCGCGGGGAACCTGAACGAGCTTTTTAAGGAAGATGCGACGATTGACCTTCCGGATCTTGGTCTGGGAGCGGAGGAGGGAGCCGTCCGGGAAGAGGAGAATCTGAGAGAGGATGCCACGATCGACCTTCCGGATCTCGGTCTGGAAGAGGGAGAGGAAACGGTTCAGGAAGCGCGTGATCTGCGGGAAGACGCGACGATCGACCTTCCGGATCTCGGTCTGGGAGCGGAGGAAGAAGCGGTTCAGGAAGCGCGTGATCTGCGGGAGGACGCGACGATCGACCTTCCGGATCTTGGTCTGGGAACGGAGGAAGAAGCGGTTCAGGAAGCGCGTGATCTGCGGGAGGACGCGACGATCGACCTTCCGGATCTTGGTCTGGGAGCGGAGGAGGAAGCGGTTCAGGAAACGAGTGATCTGCGGGAGGACGCGACGATCGATCTTCCGGTCCTCGGTCTGGGAGCGGAAGAAGAAGCGGTTCAGGAAGCGAAGAACCTGCGGGAGGATGCGACGATCGATCTCCCGGATCTCGGCTTGGGAGCGGAGGAGGAAGCGGTTCAGGAGGCGAAGAACCTGCGGGAGGATGCGACGATCGACCTTCCGGATCTCGGCTTGGGAGCGGAGGAGGAAGCGGTTCAGGAGGCGAAGAACCTGCGGGAGGATGCGACGATCGACCTTCCGGATCTCGGCTTGGGAGCGGAGGAGGAAGCGGTTCAGGAAGCGAGTGATCTGCGGGAGGATGCGACGATCGACCTTCCGGATCTGGGCACGGAAGAGGACACGGCTGCCGGGGAAAGTGCCGCCGCTTCGGGAGAAGAACAGAACACCGGTCCGATCAGCATTGATGAAATCCTCGATGAGTGGGCGCAGACGAAAGCGCAGGCGGAAGCCCGGCTGAAGGCGGAAGCGCTGAAAGAGAAGGCGCGAAGGGAAAAAGTGAAGCAGGAAACGGCGGAACTGATGAAACTGATCGCGGGGCCTTCGGAGGACATTCCGGAGGATGTGCAGCAGATTCTGGAAGAGCTCAATAAAGAGAAAAAGGAAGAAACGCCGGTCGTGACGGAGGACGATCTGCCGCCGGATCTGGATGCGGAAGAAGAGCCGGAGACGGAGATGGCCATCGAAAGCCTCGACGACAGGGAGAACATCCGCAGGAATGCGGCCGCCCGGGAGGAAGCGCAGGACGCGGCGTCCGGGAACATGATACAGGAGCTGAAGCGCTCCCTGACTTCCAAAGTGTCGGAGGGGGCGGTGAACGCCGGCCATCTGACCCGGGAACAGGCGCGTCTGTTCGCGTATTTTACATCGGTGCAGGGGATGAGCGAGCAGCTTTCCGTACTGTTTAAAGAGACCGGCCGGGAGGGTAGGAGTACGTCTTCCGGCGGCAATCTGACGATTACCGGCGAACAGGGGAACGGGAAGACCACGCTGGCCATAGACATCGTGAAGGCTCTGCAGAAACAGAACCGGCTGGAAGGGAAGAAGCTGGCGAAGATCAGCGGCAAAAGGCTGAACACGAAGGATATTTATGAGGTAATCACCAAATTAAAAGGAGGCGCGCTGATCGTCGAGAAGGCGGGCGGCCTCTCCGACGCGACGATGATGGCGATGGGGCTTGCCATGGAGACGGACACAGGCGGGCTTCTGGTGATACTGGAGGATTCGGCGGAAGAAATTCAGAGGCTGTTTCTGAGAAATAAAAATTTTGCCTCCAAGTTTGACCATCACATTGACATTCCGGTGTTTACCAATGACGAGCTGGTGGCGTTCGGAAAATCCTACGCGCTGGAGCAGGAGTATTCCTTCGACGAATTTGGCATCCTTGCGCTGTATGACCGCATCGGAAGCCGGCAGACGAACGATCATCTGGTGACGGTAGCGGAAGTGAAGGATATGATCGACGCGGCGATCGAGAACGCGGAGAGAGGGAGTTTCCGCCATCTGCTTGACAGGGTGACGAAAAAAAGCGTGGATGAGTTCGGCAATCATCTGATCCGGGAGGCTGATTTTACAGAATAAACGCTCCCAATGCACGGTCTCGGAGTGGGAGGAAGCGATTATGAATCTGCTGACGGCGAAGAACATACGAAAAAGCTTTACGGAAAAGGAGCTTTTTGACGGAATTGATTTCGGAGTGGAAGAAGGAGACAAGATCGGCGTCGTGGGAATCAACGGAACCGGGAAGTCCACGCTGCTGCGTATTCTGGCCGGCGCGGAAGAACCGGATGAGGGCGAGGTGGTAAAGGGCAGTCAGGTCTGTGTGCGCTACCTGCCCCAGAATCCGGAATTTCCCAAGGGCATGACCGTTCGCGATTATGTGGCGGGCGCTTCCGGAACGGCGGATCACGGATGGGACGATGCGGGGGACAGCCGCAGCGTCCTCAATCTGATGGGATTCGGGGAAGGGAAACAGGTGCTTGACCATCTGTCCGGCGGCCAGAAGAAGATGGCGGCGCTGGCGGCGGCGCTGACCGCCAGTTGCGATATCCTGCTGCTGGATGAGCCGACCAACCATCTGAACAGCGATATGGTGCTCTGGCTGGAGCAGGCGCTTATGTGCAGAAAGGGCGCTCTGGTGATGGTGACTCACGACCGGTATTTTCTGGACCGGGTCTGTACGAAGATCGCGGAGCTGCACCGGGGGAAGCTTTATCTGTATCAGACCAACTTCGCGGGTTTTCTGGAGGCTAAAGCCGTCAGAGAGGATCTGGAGCTGGCGACCTACCGGAAGAACAGGAATATTCTGCGGATTGAGCTGGAATGGATGAGACGCGGGGCGCGGGCGCGTTCCACGAAGCAGAAGGCGCATATTCAGCGTTATGAGGAGCTGCGGGACAGCACGAAAGCGCCTGTCCGGGACGGGAAGGTGGAGGTGACGACCGTCTCGTCCCGGCTTGGCAGGAAAACGCTGGAGCTGGAAGGCCTGACGAAAGGATACGGAGACACGCTGCTGATCCGGGATTTCAGCTACGTATTTTGCCGGAAAGACCGAATCGGGTTTGTGGGGCCCAACGGATGCGGCAAGACGACGCTGATGCGGCTGATCATGGGGCTGGAGAAGCCGGACCGGGGAAGCGTGATCGTCGGTCCTACGGTGAAAATCGGTTATTTCTCGCAGGAAAATGAAGCGCTGGACCCGGAACGCCGGGTGATTGATTATATCCGCGATACGGCGGAATATGTGCAGACGGAGGACGGCATGGTCTCCGCGTCCGCGATGCTGGAGCGTTTTCTCTTTGACGGGGAACTTCAGTATTCCCGGATTGAAAAGCTGTCCGGCGGGGAGAAAAGGCGTCTGTATCTGTTGAAGGTCCTGATGGAAGCGCCGAATATCCTCATTCTGGATGAGCCGACCAATGATCTGGATATCCAAACGCTGGCAATCCTGGAGGATTATCTGGACCGTTTTCCGGGGATTCTGATTATGGTCTCGCATGACCGGTATTTTCTGGACAAGACCGCGGAGCGTCTCTTTGCCTTTGAGGGCGGCGGGCGGCTGCGGCAGTACGAGGGAGGATACTCGGATTACCTGAGGGTCAGGCAGGAGGAAGAGAAGGAGACGCCGGCTTCCGCGCAGGCAGAACGGCCAGCCGCGGCCAAAACGGAAAAAATCAAGACTTCCCGGCTGAAATTCACCTGGCAGGAGCAGCGGGATTATGAAACGATAGAGTCGGAGATTGAGAAACTGGAGGCGCAGATTGCGTCAATTGACCGGCAGATGGAGCTGGCGGCGACGGATTTTGTCCGTCTGAATACGCTGACCGGGGAGAAAGAGGCGGCGGAGGCCCTTCTGGAAGAAAAATTGGAGAGATATCTCTACCTGAGCGATCTGGCGGAGAGGATTGAGGAGCAGAGCCGGTAGAGCTTCTGCTCCCTTTTTTCTTATGTTAATCCATTCAATCGCCGGTATAATTCCTCTGCCGTGGCATCGGCTACCAGAGCGTCGGTGTCTTCCCTGGACTTTATGATTTCTACGAGCCGCTTGAGAAGTTCCAGGTGTTCATCCCCCTTGGATGCGATGCCAATCACAAGACGAACGATTTTATCATCCCACTGGATTCCATCCGGGTAGGTCATGACCACAACGCCGGTTCTCCGGATGAATTCCAATGAATCTTTGGTACCATGAGGAATGGCCACATGACTGCCAATCGCAACAGAGAAGTCGGCGTTACGCTCCAGCATTCCCTGAATGTAGCCCTCGCTGGCATAGCCGCTTTCCACCAGTAATTTTCCGCAGGCTTTGATTGCCTCCTCCGGAGTAACAGTCTGACAGCCCAGGATGATGTTTTTCTTTTCCAGTACAGGATGATCTACTTTAGTTACGTCCAGGCCGTTGAGACAGGCGTACAGTGTATTCAGGTCGGCAGTATCCACCAGCCTGTCAGCAGCCTTCTCATCAGCGGCTATGGCCGCCACCCGTTTCAAGATTTCCAGGTGTTCTTCATCCTTTGAGGCGATACCGATAACCAGACGAACCCGTTCGCCGTTCCAGTCGATACCATCCGGATATGTCATAACAATCAGCCCGGTTTTTTTGACCAATGCACGGGACTCACTGTTGCTGTGAGGAATGGCCACATGGCTGCCAACCGCCACGGAGTCGCTTTTATCCCGATCCAGCATGGCCTGGATGTAGCCTTCCTCAATATAGCCGCTCTCCAGCATCAGCCTGCCGCAGGTCTTGATAGCCTCCTCGCATGTAACGGTCCGGCAGTTCAGGATGATGTTCTTTTTCTCCAGGATACCATCGACAGGATCGGATGTCCCCTTTCCATTTAGAAAATTATAGAATTTCGATATATGTTCTTTCATTCATGATTCTCCTTAAAATTACCATTTTTCGACCAGTTCCTGCAATTTCCTGCGGCGTGCGTCCAGTTCTGCGCGCATCTCATCCGCACAGGAATCCAGTTTCCAGAATATATTTGTGACTGCCAGTAAAGCGCACAGAACGACAGGAATCCACATATAGCAGAACTGGATGCACTGCTGGGCAGCAGGACTCTGGACGCTTGCGGAACCGTCATAGCCAGTCCTCCCAACTGTTTTACGACCTCATCCACCATTGCCTGTACCTGGGCTTCGTCGGTGACATCGCACTTCAGAGCGATAACCTTGCGTCCGGTGGCTCCGGCGATTTCCTTTGCGGTGGCTTCGGCAGCGGCAATATCCATGTCTATAATGGCAATGTCGGCGCCTGCCTCAGCGAAAGCGGTGGCGGTACATTTGCCGATACCTCGTGCCGCGCCGGTAACGAAGCCCTTCTTACCGTCCAGTCTCATTTTTTCGATGATTCCCATAGTGTGTTCCTCCTGATTTTTAATATCATTATATAAAATGATTTTATATAATAAAGAATAAGAATTTAATTTGCAATTAGCAAAAGCAACAAAGATATACATTTTATTTTGTCTAAAATGCACAATTATTAACTGGCTCTTGTGAAAATTCACTAAAGCCAGTTGCTTTTATTGGGCATATAAGATATACTCATTTTGTAAAACGTATTGCCGGAAAGGTGAACCTAATATGGAAAAAATCTCGATGAATGATATTCGGAAAAAAAATTACTCTGATGTCTATCGCCTGATTTATCAGGAACGGCGTATCTCAAAGTCCAGGATCGCATCCTCTCTGGAGATGAGCCTGCCTACTGTCACACAGCACCTGTCCACACTGGAGACAGAGCGGTTGATCGAAAAACAGGGGCAGATAGCCTCTGGTATTGGGAGAAAAGCGGCCGCCTATATCATCAGACCGGAAGTGCGGGTTTCCGTTGGTGTGGAAATACTGCCTGATCATATAACCGCGGTTGTGCTTAATCTGTATGGAATGGTCATAGGGGAAAAAAAAGCTCAGCTGCCTTTTTCTGAGAAAGATGAGTATTTTGCGTCATTGCGTGATTTGGTTTATGATCTGCTTCAGGACTCGCATATATCAGACGATGCGGTACTTGGAGCCGGTATTGGCATACAGGGGCTTGTTTCAGAGGATGGCAGGCGGATACTGTATGGGAAAATTCTGGATTGTACCGGATTGACGATCCATCCATTGTCAGAGAGACTCCCTTTCCCGGTTCGGCTGATCCATGATGCCGAGTGCGCCGCTGAGTTGGAGTTGTGGCGGAACCCGGAACTGACCGATGTGATCTACCTCTCCCTCGGTGTTCATCTGGGCGGAGCAGTTATTATGCACGGCCAAATCCAGCGGGGACGCACTGGACGGACAGGGACAGTGGAGCACATGACCCTGGTGAAAGGCGGGCGGCCCTGTTACTGCGGCAAGCCTGGATGTATGGAATCTTACTGCTCTGTAAATGCCCTGCTGGAAAAGGGAGAGCATCTGTCAGACTTTTTCTCCCAGCTTCGGCAGGGAGCTTCCCGGCACGTTCAGCGGTGGACGGAGTATCTTGATTATATAGCTATGGCATTGAACAATCTCCACATGGTTTTAGACTGTACGATCGTTTTGGGCGGACACATCGCCCCCTACTTAATCGAGCAGGACATTGATGTGTTGTTCTCTAAATTACAAGAACGCACTGCATTTCCAGAAGAAGAAAACTTTATACGCATTGGTGCACAGGAAAACAATACGGTAGCCGCTGGCGCGGCAATTCCATTTATCCGGGCTTTTTTGGAAACAATTTAGTTGTTTGACCAGTGTGCTGTCTGGTATATATTCGGCTGAATCTTGATTTGGCAAGCATCAGAGATGTGGCAAGAATAGCAGGTGTTTCTCCTTCCACTGTATCAAGGGTAATGAACGGTACCGCGAATGTCGATGAGGACAAAAGACCAAGAGTTGTCGCGGCAATTGAAGAAAAGGGTTTCAGACCAAACGAACTGGCAAAGGCAGTAGAAGAGGAAGCGTACAGATTATCGGTTTTAACAATATCCGTTTCAGCTGGCTGTTTACGCCGGAACTGACCACGGTTATTCAACCGATCACAAAGATGGGAACACTGGCGGTCCAGATCATCATCAAACATGGACAGGGCCTGCCGTTTCAAAAAGAAAATATACTGGATGTCTCCCTTTTGGAGCGCCAGACCACAAAGAGAAAGGAGTGAAAATGATGAAACTTGCAGTAGTAGGAAGCATTAACATGGATATGACCGTTACCGCAGAGCGGATTCCGCATAAGGGCGAGACATTAAGAGGAGACAGCATCAGCTATATACCCGGCGGAAAAGGGGCCAATCAGGCAGTTGCCATGGCCAGACTCGGAGCGGAAGTGGAAATGTTCGGCTGTGTAGGAGATGACAGCAACGGGGAGCGGCTGCTTCAGAATCTGAGAGATGCAGGCGTAGGCACCGGGCAGGTGAAGGTCACGAAGGAGGCGCCTACCGGAATCGCCATGATTACGGTGGCCGAGAACGACAACACGATCGTTGTGGTTCCGGGAGCCAACGGAAAGGTGGACCGGGCGTATGTAGACGAGGTCAAGCCGGCGCTCAAAATGTGCGATATGGTCGTACTTCAGCATGAGATTCCGCTGGATACCGTGCACTATGTGGCGGAGTTCTGCGCAGAGGAGAACATTCAGGTCGTCTTAAATCCGGCTCCGGCAGCGGAAGTGCCGATGGATATCATTGAGAAGGTTACCTATCTGACCCCCAATGAGCATGAGGCGGTGTTGATCTTTGGGGAAGGACATGAGGCGGAAGAACTTCTGAAAAAATATCCGGAGAAACTGATTATCACGCAGGGTTCCAGAGGTGTGTCCGCATGCCTGAAATCAGGGGAAGTAATCAGCGTACCGGCAAGACCGGCGAAGGTTGCGGATACGACAGGCGCAGGCGATACGTTAAACGGCGCGTTTGCCGTCAGAAGAGCGGCCGGGGACGATCTGGAGAGTGCACTGCTGTATGCCAATACCGCAGCCAGCCTGTCCACGGAGAAATTCGGGGCACAGACCGGCATGCCGACCGCCGAAGAGGTAGAGAAAGAGATGGGGAGGCGGCACGCATGAGGAGACACGGAGTTTTGAACAGCGATATTTCCAGAGTTCTCTCGTAGATGGGACATACGGACCGCATCTGCATCGGAGTCGGTACCAATGTCAATTAGATTATATTTTCTGGTAACTGCCCCTTGACAAAGCCCGCCCGAGCGTTTAGACTGTTTACAGAAAAAGGCAGAGAAGAAGAGGAGTATGCGTATACCCCTGACAGAGAGAGCTGTCCGCGGCTGGAAGGCGGCTTGAGGATCAGATATGCAGAAAGTGGCTTCGGAGCCGGAAGGCTGAAAACATTCCGTGAACAGTAGGCGTTCCCGTCTGATCCGCGTTAAGGAAAATGAGGTATGGAATCATACGAACAAAGGTGGTACCGCGATTTGTCGCCCTTTGCACACAGTCTTGTGCAGAGGGCGTTTTTTGAGTGTGCGGCGGTACTGTATGAAGGAGAAAGATCATTATGAAAGAACTGGCAAAAACCTATGACCCGACCGTCATCGAAGAGCGTACTTATGCCAAGTGGATGGGAAGAAAGTATTTTCACGCGGAGGTGGACAGAAGCAGAAAACCGTTTACCATTGTCATTCCCCCGCCCAATGTCACCGGAAAGCTCCACATGGGACATGCGCTGGACGAGACGCTGCAGGATATTCTGATCCGTTATAAGAGGATGCAGGGCTATAACGCGCTCTGGATTCCGGGCACCGATCACGCCTCCATCTCCACGGAAGTGAAAGTGACAAATCAGCTCCGCGAAGAAGGCATCGACAAGAAGGAACTGGGAAGAGAGGGCTTTTTGAAGAGGGCCTGGCAGTGGAAGGAAGAATACGGCGGCGCGATTATCAATCAGCTGAAGAAGCTCGGCTCCTCCTGCGACTGGGACAGAGAGCGTTTTACGATGGACGAGGGCTGCTCCGAGGCCGTTCTGGAGGTGTTTGTCCGCCTGTATGAAAAGGGGTATATCTACAAAGGATCCCGGATTATCAACTGGTGTCCGGTGTGCCAGACTTCGATCTCGGACGCGGAGGTGGAGCACGAGGAGCAGGCGGGCCATTTCTGGTATATTAATTATCCCATCGCGGACGGCAGCGGTTATGTGGAGATTGCCACGACCCGTCCCGAGACGATGCTCGGGGACACGGCGGTGGCCGTCAATCCGGAGGATGAGCGGTACCGCCATCTGATCGGGAAGACTTTGAAGCTTCCGCTGACGGACCGGGAGATCCCGGTCGTCGCGGATCCTTATGTGGATCAGGAGTTCGGAACCGGCTGCGTGAAGATCACGCCGGCTCACGACCCCAACGATTTTGAGGTGGGCAAAAGACATCATCTGCCCGAGATCAATATCCTGAACGACGACGCGACCATCTGCTGTCCGGGAAAATATCAGGGGATGGACCGCTACGAAGCGAGAAAGGCGATTGTAAAGGATCTGGAGGAACAGGGACTGCTTGTAAAGGTCGAGGCGCACACGCACAATGTGGGAACCCACGACCGGTGCAAAACGACCGTGGAGCCGATGATCAAGCAGCAGTGGTTTGTGAAGATGGAGGAGCTGGCGAAGCCGGCCATAGAAGCGGTGAAAAACGGAGAACTGACGTTTGTTCCGGAGCGCTTTGACAAAATCTATCTGCACTGGCTGGAGAACATCCGCGACTGGTGCATCTCCCGCCAGCTCTGGTGGGGGCACCGGATACCGGCGTATTACTGTGACGAATGCGGGGAGATTGTGGTGGCGAAGGAAGCGCCGGCCATATGCCCCAAATGCGGCTGTACGCATCTGACGCAGGATGAGGATACGCTGGATACCTGGTTTTCTTCCGCCTTGTGGCCGTTTTCCACGCTGGGGTGGCCGAAGCAGACGGAAGATCTGGAATATTTCTATCCCACGGACGTGCTGGTGACCGGTTATGATATCATCTTCTTCTGGGTGATCCGGATGGTGTTCTCCGGTTATGAGCAGACCGGCAGAAGCCCGTTCCATCATGTATTGATTCACGGTCTGGTCCGCGACGCGCAGGGACGCAAGATGAGCAAATCGCTCGGAAACGGTATCGATCCGCTGGAGATCATTGACGAGTACGGTGCGGACGCGCTGCGCCTGACGCTGGTGACCGGCAACGCGCCCGGCAACGATATGCGGTTCTATATGGAACGCGTGAAGTCCAGCCGCAACTTTGCCAACAAGATATGGAATGCAGCCAGATTTATCATGATGAATCTGGGAGACGAGAAGATTCCGGAAGCGAAAGCGGAAGCGCTGACGGCGGCGGATAAATGGATTCTGTCAAAGGTCAACAGTCTGGCGCGCGAAGTCACGGCCAATATGGACAGCTTTGAGCTGGGAATCGCCGTCCAGAAAATCTATGATTTTATCTGGGATGAATTTTGCGACTGGTACATCGAGATGGTGAAGCCGCGTCTGTGGAATCAGGAGGATCCGTCCAGAGCGGTGGCGCTCTGGACCTTGAAGCAGGTGCTGATCAACGCGCTGAAAATGCTCCATCCCTATATGCCGTTTATCACGGAGGAGATTTTCTGCAATCTTTCTGAGGAAGAATCCATCATGATCTCTTCCTGGCCGCAGTACCGGGAGGACTGGAATTTCGCAAAGGACGAGCAGGCGATCGAGATCATCAAAGAAGCGGTCCGCGGCATCCGCAATGTGCGCGCGGATATGAATGTGCCGAACAGCAGGAAGGCGACAGTTTTCGTGGTGTCAGGGAACCCGCGCGTCCGGGAAATCTTTACGCAGGGCGAGAGCTTTTTCGCGGCGCTTGGATTTGCGTCCGAGGTCTTTGTGCAGGAGGACAAGACCGGGATCGCCGACAACGCGGTGTCGGCCGTGATTCCGGAGGCGGCGATTTACATGCCGCTGGCGGAGCTTCTGGATATCGGCAAAGAGAGAGAACGCCTGCAGAAGGAAGAGGCGCGTCTGGAAAAAGAGCTTGCGCGCGTAAACGGCATGCTGAACAACGAGCGGTTTGTCAGCCGGGCCCCGGCCTCCAAGATCGAGGAGGAGAAGGCGAAGCTTGAGAAATATACACAGATGATGGACCAGGTAAAAGCCAGACTGGCCCAGCTTGGAGAGTAGGATGAATTACGAAGAAGCAGTGGCGTATATCAATGATACACCAAGATTTACGACCAAAAACACGCTGGACAATACCAGACAGGTGCTGGAACGGATGGGACACCCGGAGCGCCGCATGAAGCTGATTCATGTGGCGGGCTCCAACGGGAAGGGCTCGGTGTGCGCCTATCTGTCCTCAATTCTGACGACGGCGGGGAAGCAGACCGGGCTGTTCACTTCCCCGCATCTGGTGGAGATCAACGAGCGGTTCCAACTGAACCAGCAGCCGGTTTCCAACGATTTTTTTACCGAAGCGTTCGGGGCGGTGATGGAGCTGGTTCGCGGTCTGCTGAAGGACCGCCCGGACCGGTTTGCGCATCCGACTTTTTTCGAGCTTCTGTTCCTCATGGGAATCTACATTTTTGACCGGGGCCGTATGGAATATGTTGTGCTGGAAACCGGGCTTGGCGGGCGTTTTGACGCGACCAACGTGATCGAGAAGCCACTGGTCAGCGTCATCACCTCCATCAGCCTGGAGCATACGGAATATCTTGGAGACACGTATGAGCTGATTGCCGGAGAGAAAGCAGGCATCATCAAGGAAGGATGTCCGGTCGTGTACGACGGAACCCGGAAGGACGTCGAGGGCGTGATCCTTGCGAAAGCCCGGGAAATGCACGCAAAGGCTTATGCCGTGCGTCCGGACATGTATAAAATTTTAATGAACACCCAGAAAACGATTGATTTTTTAATGGATACTGGGTATTATTTACCTATGAATGTATCGATCTCCAGCGTGGCTGAATATCAGATCATGAATGCCTGCCAGGCGGTGACGGCGGCGCATGCGCTTGATATCGGCCTGACAGAGGAGGATATCCGGCGGGGCATGGAACAGATGCGCTGGCAGGGACGCATGGAGACGGTGCTTCCGGGGGTGATTCTGGACGGTGCGCACAACGATTCCGGAGTGGAAGAGTTCGTGAAAACGGCCGGGAAATTTCAGCAGAATACAAAAGTGACGATATTGTTTTCCTGTGTGAAGGAAAAGGACTATGAGGGAATGATACGGACGATCTGCGAACATCTCGCGTTTGACAGCGTGGTGGTCACGGAGGTGGATTCGGACCGTCTGGTGCCGGCGGAGGAGCTTGCGCGGCTTTTCCGGAAGTACACCGGACAGGAGGTCGTCGGGATCCCGTCGATTCCGGAAGCCTTTGACGCGGCGCTTGAGAGAAAGGGCGACGGAATATTGTTCTGTGTCGGTTCGCTGTATCTGGCGGGCAGTCTGAAACGAATTATAAGGAGCAGGAACTATGCTTGATTTTGAAGAGGAATTGAAGAAATTCCGTCCAAGTCTGGAGATTGACCAGGTGGAAGATACGGTCTATAACAACAACCTTTCGGACGTGACGGACCTGATGGATGAGATGCTGAAGGAAATGAAGGAGCATCAGTGACACATCAACGGAAAAGGGGACTATATGAAATGTTTTAACTGTGGGGCGGAACTGACTTCGTCGGATTACTGCAGTCAGTGCCAGACAGACGTCTCACGTTACTGCCGGCTGTTCCAGACCTCCAACGCTTACTATAACGAAGGTCTGGAGAAAGCCAGAGTGCGTGATCTGACGGGCGCTGTGAATTCCCTGCGCCAGAGTCTGAAGATCAATAAAAAGAACACCAACGCCCGGAATCTGCTGGGGCTGGTGCAGTTCGAGATGGGCGAGGTCGTGGAGGCCCTGTCCCAGTGGATCATCAGCAAGAATTATGAGAAAGAGGATAACCTGGCGGATTATTATATCGAGGAGGTTCAGAAGAATCCGGCCAGACTCAACGCCATCAATACAACGATCAAGAAATACAACCAGTCGCTCTTTTACTGCGAGCAGGGGAGCTATGATCTGGCGATCATCCAGTTGAAAAAGGTGCTGTCCACCAACCCGAATCTTCTGAAAGGGCACGAGCTTCTGGCGCTTCTTTATATGAAGACCGACAATTATGCCAGAGCCAGGGCGGAGCTGAAGGCGGTGCTGGACATCGACCGCACCAATACCCGCACGCTCCGCTATCTGAAGGAGCTCGACGAGGCGGAAGGGAAACAGCCCCGCAGACAGGCACCCAGGGAGGAGACCCAGGCGGGCAAAGACGCGATCGCCTACGTCAGCGGCAATGAGACGATCATCCAGCCCGTGGGAGTCAAGGACAATACGGGTCTTCATTCCGTGATCAATGTGGCGGTGGGACTGGCGATCGGCGTGGCGGTGATGTGGTTTCTGATCATGCCGGCCCAGCAGCAGTTAAAGAGCGCCGAACTCAATGACGCGGTTGCGGAATACAGCGACCAGGTGGAGTCGAAGACGGCGGCTCTGGCCAGCCTTCAGGCAGAGATGGATACGCTGAAGACGGAATCGGAGGCGGCTGTCCAGGCGGCGGCGGAGTCCGAGGAGAAGCTGCGCTCTCATGAAGAGCTTCTGAAAGCGTACCGTTCTTTCGCGGAGGAGAATATGAGCGCGTCTCTGGAACAGCTCGAGACGATTGACCGGGAGGCGCTGACCGACGACGGAAAAGTGCTGTACGATTCGGTCTTTGCCGAGGTGGGAGAAGAGGCCGTCAAGGAGCTGTACCAGACGGGGTACGATGCTTACCGTGCGAAGGAATACGAGAAGGCGATCGAGAATCTGAAGAAATGCTATGAGCTGGATTCGGAGCAAAAGGATGCGCTGTATTTTCTGGCGCGTTCCTATCACGGAGCAAACGATACGGCGAACGCGAAGATCTATTATCAGAAGGTAATCGACGAGATGCCGGGAACGAGGACCGCATCGGACGCGGAACGCTTTATGGCGGGTCTGCCGTAACGGTTTTCCGGTCAGAGGCCCGGTGCGGGGCCGAAACACAAAAGAAAAACCCTGAGGTAAGGGAGCTGCTCTTTGGAGCGGCTCCTGTTTTTTTATGCATACGGGCGCCTAGGGAAGATTGTCAGCAGAGCTGACAGGCGCCCGATGCGCGAGTAGAGAAGAAACCTTCCCTACTCGATTGTACACGGACGCCGGGTGTGGACAGTGACATGTCAGCAGGCTGACGGACGCCCGGTGCGCAGAGCAGAACCAGGGTGCGGAGCAGAGACAGGAAAGGAGTGAACAATTGGACATGCTGGAAGTGAGAGGGAGCCGGCTGGTCGTACATCTTCCGGAGGAGCTGGATCATCATTATACGGAGGAGATACGGGAGGAGATCGACGAGGCGGTGAAGAACTATCCGGTGGATGAGGTGGAATTTGATTTTTCAAAGACCGCGTTTATGGACAGCGCGGGGATCGGGATGCTTCTGGGCCGCCATAAAATTATGAAGGCGCTGAACGGACAGATTACGGTCAGCCACATGAACGGGCAGATCCGGCGGATTCTGTCCATGTCGGGCATTCGCAGCGTAATCAATTTTTAAGATCGTATCTGCCGGGAGAAGATACGTTCTTTCCCCGGCGTGCAGCGCCGCAGGCGCGGAATCATTGTGAGGAGGTTTGTATGAAAAACGAAATGACACTGGCGTTTGACAGTCTATCAGAAAATGAGGGGTTTGCAAGGGTTGCGGTGGCAGCCTTTGCGACTCAGTTAAATCCCACTCTGGAGGAGGTGGCGGACATCCGCACTGCCGTATCCGAGGCAGTGACCAATGCGATCATCCACGGCTATCCGGAGGGGGTACATACGGTCGTCATCAAGGCGGTGCTCAGCGGGGAGACTCTGGAGTTGTGGGTTACGGACGAAGGAGTCGGCATGGAGGACGTGGCGCGCGCCATGGAACCCCTGTACACGAGCAGGCCGGAAATGGAGCGTTCCGGTATGGGATTTATGTTTATGGAAGCGTTTATGGATCAGGTGGAAGTGCAGTCTGCGCCAGGCATGGGTACAACAGTCTATATGAAGAAAACAATCGGTAAAGGAGCCGCAGGATTGGAGGGCTGATTCTCTTTATGGAAGAGACAATGGTTCTGATAGAACGGTCACACCATGGGGATAAAGAAGCGAGAGAACGGCTGGTAGAAGAAAATATGGGACTTGTGTGGAGTATCGTAAAGCGTTTTGCCGGGAGGGGGACGGATATGGAGGATCTGTTTCAGATCGGAGCCATGGGTCTGCTCAAGGCGATCGACAAGTTTGACCCTTCCTTTGAGGTCCGGTTCTCCACTTATGCGGTTCCGATGATCGCGGGAGAGATCAAACGCTTTCTCAGAGACGACGGGCTGGTCAAGGTCAGCCGGACGCTGAAGGAGAACTGCTGGAAGATCCGGAGAGAGACGGAAAATTTCCGGCGTCGGACCGGGCGAGAGCCGACACTGGAAGAACTGTCCGTGATCACGGAGCTTGCCCGGGAGGACATTGCGCAGGCGCTGGAATCCTCCGCGGAGGTGGAGTCCATCTATAAGACGATTCCGCAGAAGGACGGAAGCGAGATCTGCCTTCTGGACCGGATGGAGAGCCAGACAGGGGGGATGCAGCAGCTTTTGAACCGGGTCGTGCTCGAGCAGCTTCTGACGGAGCTTCCGGATATGGAGCGGCGGCTGATTATTATGCGTTATATGCAGGAGAAGACGCAGTCGGAGGTGGCCAGAGTGCTGGGGGTGTCTCAGGTACAGGTAAGCCGTCTGGAGAAGAGGATTCTGAAGCAGATGAGGGAGAAACTGGTAAGCTGAAGGTCCGGTGAATAAAAAAGAAGGATTGTGCAGATGATAAGGGCAGAGATGATGGAGGTGCGGACGGATGAGTGAGATTCTGTATATCAAGATTGATCAGAATATCGAGGTCGATCATATCGACGTGAGACTGGGGGATGTGGCGAAGCTGGAATGCACCAACGCTTCTGTGAAAAACCGGCTGAAGACGCTCAAGCTTCTGAAAATTCAGGCGGAGAAAAGCAGCCGCTATATCTTCTCCATCCTGAAAGTGGTGGAGCTGATTCACGAGATTTATCCGGATCTGGAGATACAGAATCTGGGGGAGACCGATTTCATTATTGATTATGAGTCGTCGGAGTACGCGAGGGACCGGTGGAGTTTTGTGAAAGTGGCGCTTGTCTGCGTTACGATTTTTATCGGGTCCGCGTTTTCCATTATGACATTCAACAACGACGTGGGCGTCAGTCAGGTGTTTGATCAGGTCTATCTGTTGCTGACAGGACAGCAGTCGGACGGATTTACCATTCTGGAGGTTACGTATTCCGTCGGGATCGCGGTCGGAATTATTATATTTTACAATCATTTCGGCGGAAAACGGATTACGAAGGATCCCACTCCCATGGAAGTGCAGATACGCCAGTATGAGGACGATGTCAATACAACGCTGATCGAGGGCTGCAATCGCAAGGAGACCAGTATCGATGTGGACTGAACAGATATTTCTGGGGATTGTGGGGCTTAGCAGCGGTTTTGCCGTGGCCGGCGGCATGTTCGCGTTTCTGATCGCTCTCGGAGTGGTTTCCCGCTTTGCGGGGAAGACGCATACGGCAAAATATATTCTGTATTACGAGGACGCCGCAGCAATTGGTGGTATCCTGGGGAATCTGGTCAGTATCTATGGATTCCGGGTACCGGTTGGGATGGTGGGCGTGGCGTCCTTTGGTCTTTTTTCCGGCATCTTCACGGGGACCTGGGCGATGGCTTTGACGGAGATCGTCGATGCGGTTCCCATCTTCAGCAGAAGAATCCGTCTGAAAACCGGGCTGCCCTGGGTGATCTTGTCCATGGCGCTGGGGAGGACGGCGGGAGCGCTGATTTATGCGTATTTCCGGTTTTGATACTTTAAGCGGGAAAGATTTTTTCTACTGCCCGCCGCATGGGGCGCGTGCTGCAGAGCAGCAGATCTCTTTAGCGCCCCTGCGCATACAGAAAAGAGAAAAGCCCACTGCGCTTTCTTTTTCCCGCGCAGCGGGGCTTCAGCGTCCGGGCTCCGGGTGAAACGCCCTCCATTCGTCATACCAGTCAAGGCAGAGCTTCGTATATTCCCGGTTCAGAATTTCTTCTTTTTCCAGAGTTTCTTTTTCATAGTGTTCGTTTTCCCACATTTTCAGCAGATCCCGTTCCGACAGCAGCCGCTCCAGTTCTCTGCGAAGTTCCTCAAGCGGTTCTTCGGCGTTTCGCAGCTTCCACTCCTCAAAGGCCTGTTCGGTGGGAATTTCCCGCAGACAGCGGCGTTCCGCTTTGGGGACGCTTTGAAGTCCCGCGAGCAGCGCCTGCTCTTCCGCCCGTATGCGGGCAGCGGGCTCCGCGGAGACGGCAGTCTTCCGGCAGTGTTCCGCGTAGTGCTCGTAGCCGAAAGGGTAGTAATGGACGCCGTCGTCCTGAAAGATCAGCAGGGATTCCGCTGTCTGCCGGATGAAATAGCGGTCGTGGGAGATGAAGAGGAGGGTTCCCGTATAGGCCCGGAAGGCGGATTCCAGTGTTTCCCGGGCGGGGATGTCCATATGATTGGTCGGCTCGTCCAGCAGAAAGAGGTTGGGACGGGACTGGAAGAGTTCTGCCAGAACCAGGCGGGAACGTTCCCCGCCGGAGAGATCCCGGACCCGTTTGGAAGCGTCCGACCCCGGAAAGAGAAACGCGCCGAGGATGGAGCGCACCTCTTTTTCGGTCAGAGAGGGGAAGCGGTCGTGAAAATGTTCCGCCACCGTTTTTTCCGAGCAAAGCTCTGCGCTCATCTGGTCAAAATAAGCGGTTTCCACATGATTTCCGAGCAGGCACTTTCCTTTCAGAGGCGGCAGAAGACCGGCGGCCGTCTTCAAAAACGCGGATTTTCCGGCGCCGTTCGGTCCGATGATGCCGATCTTCTGTCCGCGCCGGACGCGCAGGGACAGCTCTACCAGAACGCGGTCGTAGCCGACTTTCAGATGTTCGGCCTCCAGCACCCATCTGGGCCCGGGCGCTTGGGGAACGATTGCTTCGCAGAAATGATGTGCCTCCTCCTGCGAAGGTTTCGGAAGTGCGGGTATGCGTTCGAGCATTTTTCTGCGAGATCGGGCAAATGCGGCTTTTCTGGGCTTGTGTTTAAAACGTTCGACCAATTCCTCCAGCCGCCGGCGTTCTTCCTCCTGACGGTCATACGCTTTTTTCTGCAGGCGGATGTTTTTCTGCTTCTGCTGCCGGTAAGCGGTATAGTTGCCCGCATAGCGGGTCAGCGTACGGTCCGCGAGTTCATACACGGTATCGGCCGTGCGGTCGAGGAAAAAACGGTCATGGGAGACGATGACGGCTGCGGACGGGCAGGTGTGAAGATAATCTTCCAGCCATTCTACCGTCTCGAGGTCCAGGTGGTTGGTCGGTTCGTCCAGAAGCAGAAGATCCGGTTTCATAAGCAGAAGCCGGATCAGAGCGATCTTCGTCTGTTCCCCGCCGGAGAACTGCGACAGGCGCCGGTTCTTGTCTACCTTGCGCAGTCCGAAGCCGGTGAAAATGCGGTCGTACTCCTGTTCCCAGTCGAAGCGTTCCCGGTCGAAGCGGTCCGGGCAGGGACAGGCTTTCAGCAGTTCTTCTTCTACCGTGGCGGAAGGATCGGAGAAAACCTGCTGTCCGAGCATGCCGACCGTAAGCTTTCTGGAGGTGACGATTCCCTGACAGGCGCTTTTGTCGTCGCGGTCAAGAGACAGTTCTCCCGCCAGCAGCCGGAGAAACGTCGTTTTTCCGGCTCCGTTGCATCCGACGAGCGCCACCTTTTCCCGGCCCCTGATTTCAAAATGAAAATGGGACAGAATCGTTTGCCTGCCGGCGCTTAATGAACCGTCATGAATCTGCAGCAGCATATCAGTCATCCATTTCTTCTTCGATGTGGATCCGGTCGCCTTCGGACAGCGCCTGCTGGAACATGCCGGTGCGTCCGTTCACGGTCAGACAGACTCTTCCTTTTGGCTGCTTCAGGTCGATGCCGGAATATTCGATCAGGTCCATCAGGTAATAGGGGCTGCCGTCCGGTTTCTTCGGCAGACGGAGGGGCGTGCCGTTCAGATGGAAGAGAAATTCCTGCCGGGGTCTGGGAGCGGAGGGCCTGGCTGCGGGTGCATCCGCTTCGGCGGCCGGCGGTGCGGATGCAGGAGCGGCTGTCTCTGCCTCGGGCTCATCCTCTTTTGCAGCGGGAACAGCGGAAAACGCCTCCTCCGGTATGGATGCAGGCGCATCTTCCGCCGTTGTACCGGGCTCAGACACATCGGTCGCGGGGGCGGAAGTTTCCGGATTCGGTCCGTCCGTGTGTTCCGGCGTCAGTTCTTCTTTAACGGGAACGGGAACAGGAGCCGGCGGTTCCTGGGCCGGCGGATCCATCATGATCGAATCCCCGTTCCTGAGGAGCGTTTTGAGAGAGACGTGCGCGCCGTTCAGCGTGATGTCCGTACAGGTCGACGCGCCCTCGATATCGCCCAGACAGGGTCTGGCCGGAACGCCCTGAACCGCAGGCACAAAGTCAATGATGTCGCCGGCGTGGATGACTTCCGAGAGCTTTCCTTCCTGCTGATTGATGAGCAGAGAAGCCGGCTGGGTTGCGGTTCCGTAGAAGATTTTCCGCCTGCCGTTCACGGTTACGGTCAGATTCGCGCCGGAACGTCCGATGATGTCGCGGAAGCTGTAGCCGTTCATCATCAGCAGATTCAGCGCGGTAAAACTGCCGGTGCGGAACAATCTTGCCGGACGTCCGTTCAGCAGGACGCGGAAGCTGTCGTTGATCATATTCAGCCCGGAAGAGACGACGATGCCCAGCGGCGTGGCGTATTCCGGATTGTTAAGGTCGTATTCGCCGGAATAGGCATTGGCCTGGAAATAATTGCCGGCGACGGCGACGCGCGTATCTTCCATGCCAAGTGTGACGGTGAGCTGATCCTTCAATCCGGCCAGCCGGCTGCCGCCGCCGGCCAGGAAGAGGGCGGACGGCGCTCCGCCGTTGATCTCCAGAATCTTGTCCGCGATCTCCCTGCACAGCATCGCCTCCGCGTCATGGATACTCTCCAGAATGTCCTCCCGGGAAACTTTCTGCTCAAAACCGAGAATGTTGGTAAATGCGATCAGATCTTCGGACAGAAGCTGCGCCTTGATCGTCTCGGCCGTGCCAAAGTCCACCAGATAGTTCTTCATGATCGCTTCCGTGATCTCGTCCCCTGCCACCGTCGCCATCGTATATCCGGTGATGCTGCCGGCGGTGCAGGCGGCGATATCGGAAGTACCTGCGCCGATATCGACGAGAGCCAGATTCAGAAGGCGCAGATTCTCGGGGATGGCGGCATTGATGGCGGCGATGGGCTCCAGCGTGATGCTTGCCACCTCGAGCCCGATCTTGTTCATGGTCGTATAGAGACTTTCCACCACCTCGCTGGGCAGGAAGGTAGCGATGAGATCGACTTTCACATTCTGTCCCCGGTGGTCTTTTAAATCGGACATGGTGTACTGATCCAGATAATACTGACAGACCGTATATCCGACCAGATAGAAGCGCCGGGTGTCGTTCTGCGTCTCGTTTTCCGCGTCGAAGGCTTCCTCCGCCTTCCCGATGGCGCCGGCTTCCAGGCGGCTGATGATCTCGTCGTCAATCAACTGCGTGCCGGGCAGCACCAGCTCGTAATCCGCTCTCCGGGTCCGCAGCGCCCGTCCCGCGGCCGCTACGCAGACCCGGGTCAGTTTGGTTTTTACCTTTGTCTCCAGACGCTTTTTCACTTTGGCAGCCAGCGCGGATACTTTCTCGATGTTCTCGATCTGCCCGTCGATCATGGCCCGCTCCGCATGATTTTCCCGTTCGACAGCCGTGATATGTACCCGGTTCTCCTCCACGATCCCGACCATGCCGATGATGCTGCGCGTTCCGATGTCCAGTGCGAAGATCATATCGTTCCCCTGCACCCGGACCTTTCTGGTCTGCGGGGTCGTCTTTTTACTCTGTGTCTTTCCCTTTCTGGCCTGTACTCTTGCCATCGCCGTCCTCCTGTTATGCAATCAAGTTTCAAATCCGTTTTCGTCCGAAAATGATTCAAGGCTTTTTTGTTTTTATCATAGCATGGAACCACCTGTTCTGCAATATGTAAAGATGGGAGCGGTCTACACCGCCCCCATGCTTTTCAGGACCCAGTACCCCAGCCCCAGCACCCAACTGGTGAAGATTCCGTACAGGATGACCGGTCCGGCGATAGTGAAGATCTTGCTTCCGATGCCGAAGACCTGTCCTTCCTTTTTGTATTCGATGGCGGGCGCCGCCACGCCGTTGGCAAAGCCTGTGATCGGCACCAGCGCTCCGGCGCCGCCCCATTTGGCGATGGAAGGATAGATGTTCAGTCCGGTCAGCAGGATGCTGAGAAAGACCAGAAGGATGGAACACCAGGCTCCCGCCGTGTCCTGATCCATACCCATCTGTGAGCCGAAATTGCGGATGACCTGTCCGATCAGGCAGATCACCCCGCCGGTGACAAACGCCTTGAACATTTCATAAGGAAGGTTGTGGGTCGGCGTGACCTGTTTGATATAGTCGTTATACTGCTGTTTCTGTTCTTCATTTACATTCATAAAGCCATCACTCCTTTTTCTTTATCGTTTCCCTGAAGAATGATTTTATACCGAATCTGTCCGGCCGCCGTCTGTAAAGGTCTGGAACCGCATAAGGACGCGAATATTTTTGCAGGGGACAGGAAAAATAAATTTAAAAGAACCGGAAAGTTCTGCGGGCGCCGGGAAAGAGAAAGGAGCAACCATATGAATCAGACAAAAGGACGGGCCAGTCTTGAATATCACCGGCCGCCGAAGATTATCGGCGCGGCCTCCATCGCGGGGAGCAAGGAGGGCGACGGGCCGCTTGGGCATCTGTTTGACTGCATCGAACCGGATCCGAAATTCGGAAAAAACACCTGGGAGGAGGCGGAGAGCGAACTTCAGCTCAGGACGGCCAGGAAAGCTATGGAGAAAGCCGGCATGAATGAAGAGCAGGTCCGCTATCTTTATGCCGGCGATCTGCTGGCGCAGGGAATCGCCACTTCCTATGGACTGATGGAACTGCAGATTCCGCTCTTCGGGCTGTACGGGGCGTGTTCCACCTGCGGGGAGAGTTTAAGTCTTGCCTCTATGGCGGTGAGCGCGGGATATGCGGACTGTGCCATGGCCGTGACTTCCAGTCATTTTGCCAGTGCGGAAAAGGAGTTTCGATTTCCCCTGGAATATGCCGGGCAGCGTCCCCTTTCAACTACCTGGACGGTCACGGGAGCCGGCGCCTTCGTACTTTCCGCCGGCGGGTCCGCTTTCGCCGAAGGAGCCTCTGTATGCATTGCCGGAATCACCACCGGTAAAGTGGTGGACTATGGGGTGAAGGATTCCATGCACATGGGCGCCGCCATGGCTCCCGCGGCGGCGGATACGATCTACCAGCATCTGGCCGATTTCGGCAGAAGCGTGGATGATTACGACCGGATTATCACCGGCGATCTGGGCAGCATCGGTCAGACCATCCTGAAAGATCTCATGCGGGAGCGCGGCATCGAACTGGGAGACATGCACGAGGACTGCGGGATGCTGATTTATGACGCGACTACGCAGGATACCCATGCGGGCGGCTCCGGATGCGGCTGCGCGGCTGCGACGCTGGCGGCGTATATTCTGCCGAAATTGGAGAGAGGCGAGTGGAAGCGGGTGCTTCTGGTGCCTACCGGGGCGCTCTTGTCCAAGGTCAGCTTTAACGAAGGGCAGTCCATTCCGGGAATCGCCCATGGCGTGGTGCTGGAGCACTGCTGACAGGAACGCGACAGAGCCCTGCCGGAATCCATATTCATCCCGGCAGGGCTTTTGTGCGGACGGATGCGGAAAGAATATGGCAGAATCCAGGAAATTATATGGAATCCTTTTGCTTTCGGCCGTTTGTGAATGAAAGGTATGAGATCGTGGATATTTACTCAAGGGCAGGAACGATTGGATTGTGCACTTTTCACAAAAAAACGAATTTCTTTTTATGAAATGTGATGATTGAAAAAACAAAGACACTTGTGATAAAATAATGACCAGTTAAGAAAGGATTGTTACTCTTCGAGGCATTACCTTAATAGATGGGTTATGCGCGGAGAGTTTTTTTGTGCAGAAAATTAAGGAGGAGGCATCATGTTTCGCATTTTCAAAAAAGAATCAACCAACATCTGTTCACCGGTGAAAGGAACCTGCATTCCGATTACCGAGGTAAAAGACCAGGTCTTTTCTTCCAAAATGATGGGAGACGGATTTGCAGTGATACCTGAAAAGAATGTTGTATGTTCTCCCATCGACGGAGAGATCACCATGGCCGCGGATTCAAAGCATGCGGTCGGGATGAGACGGAAGGACGGACTGGAGATTCTGCTCCATGTGGGACTGGACACGGTGAACCTGAACGGACAGGGGCTAAAGCTTCTCGTGAAAAGCGGCGCCCGGGTAAAAGCAGGAGATGCTCTGATCGAATATGACGCAGAATATATGGAAAAACAGGGAATCGATATGACGACCATGGTTATCTTCACATCCGGTTTCGATCAGGAGGTTCATTTGAAACAATACGGCCAGACGGTGGAGACCGGCGAAGTATTGATGGAGTAACAGGAGAGAAACAGATGAAGATCATAAAGAAGATTAAAAACAATGTTGCAATCGCTCTGGATGGTCGCGGGAAAGAACTTATTGTTTTTGGAAAAGGAATTGGTTTTCCGAAAATTCCATATGAATTGACGGATTTATCAAAAGTGGAAAGAACCTTTTATGATATTGAGCCGCAGTATTACGGCCTGCTGCAGGAGCTTCCGGAGGACATTATCCGGGTGGCGTCCAAGATGGTGCTGCGAATCAAGAATCAGGTGGCAAAAAATTTAAATCCCAATCTGGTATTTATACTTGCGGATCATATCAATTTTGCGGTGGAACGCGCAAGAAAGGGACTGGACATCTCACTTCCTTATTCCTACGAGCTGGAGTACGAGCAGCCGGGAATTACAAAGCTTGCAGCATTCTTTGTAAAGAATATCGGAAAGAGATATCAGGTGTTTCTGCCCAAGGGGGAAATTACAAGCATCACCATGCATATCCTGAATGCCATGGAGGGGACTTCGGGGAAACTGGAGGAAAAGGAATCGTCCGGAGTGATCATTCGGAAAGTGACCGAGATCATAGAAGAGCATTTTGACATTCAGATCGACAAAGAAAGTTTCAATTATTTCCGGTTTAAAAATCACATGAAATATTTTGTGGATCGAAAAAGCAGAAAAGAGGAATTCACGGATCAGAATCAGGAACTGTATGATTCCATGAGAAAGAGTTATCCGGAAACCTATGCATGTGTATTGAAGATTAACGAATATATTACAGAGATCTTCCATGAGAGATGCAGTTCAGAAGAAATGCTGTACTTTATCATTCATGTGAATCGATTATATATGAAAGAAGGATTGTTACCGTAAGGGCATTACCTGGGATGAATGATTTTTGACGTCATTCTTTCCGGGTTTTTTTATGCACAGGGGTGCGCAGGGAAAATCGCTGCTGCGCAGCACGCACCCCGTACGGCGGGCAGGGAGAAAATCTTCCCTGTTCGATGTTTAGGACTGGAACATGATACAGCGCGCGGGATCATGTCGGTATAGATAAAATCAAGGAGGGAAACGTATATGTCAAAATATACAAAGATGTCCGAAGATATTTTACAGAATATCGGAGGCAAAGATAATATTGAATATCTGGTACATTGTATCACAAGGCTGAGGTTCACATTCAAGGACCGCAGTCTGGTGGATGAGAATGCGGTAAAGGGAATCAAAGGCGTTATGGGCATCATGGAGCAGAATGGACAGTTCCAGGTGATCGTAGGACAGGAAGTGGCGGATATCTATGCGGAGATCTGCAAACTTGCAGGGATTGATGAAGAAGACGCCATTGACGAAAATCTGGATGATCCGGGACAGAAAAAAGGGTTTTCCATCAAAAATATTTTCAATGTGATCTCGGAATCCTTTGCGCCGATCATACCGGCGCTGGCGGGCGGAGGCGTTCTGAAAGGAATTCTGATCATGGTGTCCACCTATCAATGGATTGCCACCGATTCCGGACTGTATGTCCTGTTAAATGCCATCGCGGACGCGGCGTTTTATTTCCTGCCGTTCTTACTGGCTGTGAGCGCAGCAAAGCATTTTAAGACGAATGTGACGCTGTCGGCGGTTATGGCAGGGATTTATCTGCACCCGACCATCGCGGCGCTGGCCAATCAGACGCTGAACATCTTCGGTCTGGAGATCCCGATGATGAGCTATTCGTCGTCCGTCCTGCCGATCCTGATCTCGGTCTGGCTGTTAAGCTATGTCTATAAATTTGTGGACCAGCATACGCACAAACATTTAAAGGTCGTTGTGAATCCGCTGGTCACGCTGTTGATTGTAGCTCCCCTCAGCCTGTTCATCATCGGTCCGGTGGCGGTCTATCTGAGTACGGCCATGGGTTCGGCGTTTAACTGGCTGTTTACCAATGTGCCGGTGGTCGGAGGAATTATCTCCGGGCTGACCCGTCCGTTTGTCGTCCTTTCGGGCTTCCACATGGCGATGGTGCCGATCAAGATGGCGAACTTCGCCAACTATGGATATGACCTGATCACGCCGGTGGACGCCTGCTCCACGATCGCGGTGGGCGGCATGTGTCTGGGCGCTTATCTGAAGACAAAAAATTCAGATAATAAGACGAATTTCTTCTCTGCATTTGTATCGGGATTTGTGGGGATCACGGAGCCGGGCCTGTATTCCTGCGCGTTCAAATACCGGAGATGCCTGATTGCGCTTATGGCCGGCAGCGCGGTGGCCGGTGGCCTAGTCTCGGCGCTGGGAACCAAATGCATCTCTTATACGATGCCGTCGATCATCTGTCTTCCCGCGTTTGCCGGTTCCATTGTGAAGATGCTGATCGGCCTGGGAACCGCGTTCTTTCTGACGGCCGCGCTGACTTACTTCTTTGGAGTCGGTGATGAGGAGGAAAATTAAGATGTTCCCGGAAAACTTTTTATGGGGCGGAGCCACTGCCGCCTCTCAGGTAGAGGGCGGATTTGACCAGGGAGGCAGAGGCCTGGATACGCAGGATATGCGGCCGGGAAATTTTCAATGCACCAGGCAGCAGAAAAATGACTGGAAATATAAGAAGATGACACGGGAAAAGTTTGAAAAAGCCAGACGCTGTCAGGAGAAAGGCGAGTATCCGTTCCGCTGGGGAAGCGAGCAGTATACGCACTATCAGGAAGATATTGCGCTGTTTGCCGAGATGGGCATGAAGGTTTACCGAATGTCCGTCAGCTGGTCCCGGATCTATCCCAACGGGGACGATGAGCGGCCCAACCCGGAAGGACTTGCCCATTACAAAAATATTTTTCAGGAATGCCATAAGTATGGGATCAAAGTGTTTGTGACGATGCTCCACTATGCGGTTCCGGTCCACCTGATCGACGCGTACGGCGGCTGGAAGAGCAGAAAGATGATTGATCTTTATCTGAGGTATGCCAGAACATTATTCGAACAGTTTGGAGACGATGTGGACTACTGGCTGCCGTTTAACGAGATCAACGCAGGACGGTTTCATCCGTATAACGGCGTCGGGATCATCGAAGAGGAAGAAGAACATGTGGACCAGACGGTCTTTCAGTGCCTGCACCATCAGTTTATCGCCAATGCGCTGACGGTAAAGCTGGCGCGCTCCATGGTTCCCGGGAAACCGGTGGGATGCATGATCGCCAGATTCTGTCATTATCCGGCCACCTGCTCTCCGGAGGACAATCTGACGCAGCTTCAGGATGAACAGTATACCAACTGGTTCTATACGGACGTTATGGTCAGGGGAAAATATCCGGCCTATATGGACCGCTATTTCAGAGGAAAACAGGTTTCTGTCCGGTTTGAAGAGGGCGACCGGGAGCTGCTTGCAGCCTGGACCGTGGATTTCGTAGCCTTTTCCTATTATTTTACCCAGGTATCCACGGCGGACGCCAACTGGGAAAAGACGGACGGGAATCTCGTGATTGCAAATAAAAATCCATATCTGAAATCCAGCGAATGGGGATGGCAGATGGACCCCACCGGACTGCGGATCACGCTGAACCAGATCTACGACCGTTATCAGAAACCGGTATTTATTGCGGAGAACGGACTGGGAGCCGTGGACCGGCTGGAAGCGGACGGAAGCGTCCATGACGGCTATCGGATCGACTATCTGAAGTCGCATATTCAGGCAATGGGCGATGCGCTGGAAGACGGCGTCGATCTCATAGGTTACACCCCATGGGGGATTATTGACCTTGTATCCTGCGGCTCTGTGGAAATGTCCAAACGCTACGGCGTGATTTACGTAGACGCGGATGACGAGGGGCATGGAACGTTTCAGAGATACCGTAAGGACAGTTTCTACTGGTATCAGGAGTGCATCAGACAGAATGGAAATGTAAAGTTGATATAAAACAGCGAACAGAGAGGAGAAGAAAGATGAAATTAATTGTACAGGCAGATGATTATGGAATCAGCGAGGGCGTGATCTATGGAGTGATGAAGGGCGTCACAGACGGAGTGCTGACCTGCGTGGGGATGTTTGCCAACATGCCCTGCAGCCCGCTGGCAGCGGAACTGATCAAAGACAAGGACATTTGTCTCGGGATTGATATCAACATCTGTACCGGTCCCTGCGTGTCGAATCCGGCGGAGATTCCGACCATCGCAAAACCGGACGGAATCATGTACACTAAGAAGGAGCACTGCGAACTGGACGAGCAGGATGCGGACAAGGATCATATGGATTATGACGAGTGTGTGAAAGAGGTCAGCGCGCAGATCGAGCGGTTCAAACAATTGGTGGGAAGATATCCGGCATACATCAACGGACATTCCTATCACAATAAAACCATCGACAAAGCGGTAAAAGATGTATCTGTCACCTACGGCATTCCCATGGCCAAAGAGCTGGAAGCGGCGGCGCATATGGTGTCTCCGGCGAAAATGTGGTATAAGCGGCCCTTCCCCTTTGAGGAGCAGATCAACGCCTACGCCATGGATTCCATTCGGGAAGACCGGGCGCTGGTGGAAGCAGAGCACGGTATCCTGATCTTCCACTGCGGATATATTGATCCGGCATTGATGGAAGTATCCACATTTTCACTGATCCGTGTCAATGATCTGAAAGCGGTCATCAGTCAGGAGATGAAAGACTGGATCAGAGACAACAACATTGAGCTGATCACTTATGAAGATGTAAAACAGAGTAATGTTCAGTAGTTTATGAAAAACAGCAACGGACCGTACAGGCCCCGGGAGGATTTCGTGACGCGGATGCGGTAGTAAATACTCCCAGATGCGGGGGCCTGGAAGGAGAGTTGCGGAACAATATGGAGGAAGAAATATGTATGAAAATGAAGGCGCATTAAGATTTCCGGAAGGTTTCCTGTGGGGCGGCGCGACGGCCGCCAATCAGGTGGAAGGAGCATGGGACGAGGACGGCAAGGGCATGACGATTCAGGACTGCCTGGCATACCGGGAAGTCGGGATCGATGATATGACCAAACAGTTTGCATTCTCGTCCGGTGATCTGGAAGAGGCACTGCATGCGGGACCGGATGCAAACTATCCCAAAAGAAGAGCCATTGATTTTTATCATCACTATAAAGAGGATATCAAGCTGTTTGCGGAGATGGGATTTAAAGTATTCCGGATGTCCGTCTGCTGGAGCCGGATTTTCACAGATCCGGAGGACGAGACGCCCAACGAGGCAGGCATTGCGTTCTATGTAGATATGTTCAAGGAGTGCAGAAAGTACGGCATCGAACCGCTGGTAACGCTGTCGCATTACGATCCGCCTCTGGCTCTGGTAAGAAAATACAGGGGCTGGTATTCCAGAGAGGCCATCGGTCTGTTCATGAAATATGCAAAGGTATGTTTTGAACGGTTCGGCCCCTACGTGAAGTACTGGCTGACCTTTAATGAAGTGGACGCCATGCTGCGCCATCCGGTGACCAGTGGCGGGCTGATTGAAGACCAGTTTGACGACGTACCGTTCCAGCAGGCCATCTACCAGGCCATGCATCATCAGATGATTGCATCGGCGCTGGCCGTAAACATGTGCCATGAGATGTATCCGGAGGCAAAAGTGGGATGCATGATGACCAAACTCCTGTTCTATCCCTTTACCTGCAAACCGGAGGACAATCTGGCGGCGCAGAAACGGATGCGGAGCATCTATCGGTATGTGGATATCCAGGTGCTGGGCGAATATCCCAGATACCTTCTCAAAGAGATCGAGAACAAAGGATTCCAGGTACATATGGAGGACGGAGATGAGGAGATCCTCAGAAACGGAACGGTGGATTTCGTATCCTTCAGCTATTATATGACCTCCTGCGAGGCCGGAGACAAAGAAGGACTGGATATGGCGCCGGGCAATACGTTCAACGGCGTGAAAAATCCATATCTGCCTTCCAGCGAATGGGGCTGGCAGACGGACCCGTCAGGGCTTCGTTATTCGCTGGTGGAACTGTATGACCGGTACCGGAAGCCGCTGTTCATCGTGGAAAACGGGCTGGGGGCCAAAGATGTGGTCGCAGAGGACGGAAAAGTCCATGATCCGTACAGGAAAGAATATCTGAAATACCATGTAAAGGCCATGAGCGACGCCATTAACGAAGACGGCGTGGACCTGTGGGGTTATACCTGGTGGGGCTGCATCGATCTGGTGTCCGAGTCCACAAGACAGATGTCGAAGCGGTATGGGTTCATCTATGTGGATATGGACGATTACGGAAACGGTACGTTTCAGCGGATTAAAAAGGACAGCTTTGACTATTACCGTCAGGTGATCGAGTCAAACGGAACAAATCTGGACTAATGGGAGAACAGAGTATCTGTCAGGTATCTGCCGTCTTAAGTAGGACGGCAGGCCTGACAGATATTCTGTTTATGATTCATGACGAGAGGTTTGTCAACGAAACCTGCAGTTTGTTGTTTATGAAGAGGGAGAGACGGAAATGAAAATGTTTGTATGCGATCTGGACGGGGCGCTGCTGAATACTGCGCATGAGACGGATGAGAAGATCCTTCGCTGCCTGAGGCAGGTTCACCGTAAAGGCTGCTTCTTTGCAGCTGCGACGGGAAGAAATATAAACGGCATTCGGAGAAATAAGGGCTTATGGGAAGCGCCGGTGTATCTGATCGTCATGAACGGCGCATGTATCCTGGATGTACAGAGAAACGTGATTTTCCGGCAGAGCATACGGCCGGATTTTGTGAAAGAACTGCTTTTGAAATTTCCGGAATATCATTTTGAATTTATTACGGAAGACAGAACATATGTACGAATATCCGAAAGCGAATACATCAAAGATTTTCAGCAGAGGAGCATCTGGCGGAATACCTGGGTCCGGAAAACCCCGGAAGAGTTTGAAGAATATCTGTCACAGTATGTATTTGGCGCGGATGTTCCGGAAATCTGTGACCGGGAGATTTTGAAGATCAATTGTCTGGAACTGGCCCCGGAACGTTACCGGAGACTGGAGGATCATATCAGACAGAATTCGGACAAGGTTGTAAATGCCCCCTTCGAACCGAAGGTGTTTGAGCTTACTGATCGGGAGGTAGATAAAGGGAAAGCGGTGGAGCGCCTGATGCGCATCGTCGGAGCAGAAAGGGAGGAAGTCGCCGTCTTCGGCGACGGGGATAACGATATCCCCATGCTGAAGCGCTTTCCTCATTCCTATGCCATGGAAAATGCAACGCCGAAAGCGAAAGCGGCGGCCTCAGAGGTGATCGGACATTACAGGGACTATGCAGCGCTGACGCAGATTGAGCGGCTGCTTTCGGACAGATGAGGCGCTTAAAGACGGAGGGAGAAGTTTGTTAAAACGAATATTGCTTTATATCATTGGACTGAATCTGATCGCAGCGGCAGTCGTGCTGAACATCCGTTATGCCCTTGGGGTTGCGGCTTTCAGTTCCGTGATGTATTCTGTTTCAGAGATTTACAGGATCTCACTGGGAACGGCGTCTATCCTGTGTTATCTTCTGTTTGTACTGATGCAGTGTATCTTGTCGAAAAAGGTGACGCTGACTTATATTCTGGAGGTGCCGCTTTCTCTGGCGTTCGGACTTCTGACCGATGTCTATGACTGGATGATTCCGGATCTGGCGCTTTCATTGTGGCTGCGGATGGTATTATTTTTGATGACCATGTTTGTCACAGCTATGGGCGTTTTCCTGTGCATCAGAACGGATCTGGTACTGACGCCTACGGACGGCATTGTGAAGACGATCTCGGAAGTCTTCCAAATACCTTTCTCACTGGTGAAAAATGTATTTGATATTTCACTGGTGGCCGCCAGCGTGTTGCTGTGTCTGGGAAATCATACGGAACTGTATGGCATCGGAGCCGGGACGGTGCTGTCGGCGTTTTGCCTCGGCAGAATCATCAAAGGATATGAAAAGATGTGGCCGTAACCGGAAAGGCAGAATGCGGGCAAATAAGGAAAAAGGAATCAGGAATCAGATATATGAAAAAAGTTCGTGCATCCTCGGAAAAAGTGTGCTACAATATAGTCGATTTGGGTAGATATCGGTATGAGAGGACGGAGGATTTCGATGAGAAAAAAATCGCATATTTCACTGGCGCGCTTTCTGGTCCGGGAGGCCGGGGACGATGTGCTGAGGCGCAGATGGAAGGCATTCTATGTGGGGAGTCTGCTGCCGGACTGCAGGCCGTCTTTCCTAACGGTTCGTCATGAATATGAGGAGACCTTTGCTCTGGTGGAACGCAAGATCCGCAGTCTGACGGAGGATGCGGGACGCCGTTCGGAGGATTCCATGCGCTATATGATTGATCTGGGACAGGTTTTCCATTATATCGCGGATTATTTTACCTTTCCGCACAACAGCAACTATCCGGGAAGCCTGAGAGATCACTGTATTTATGAGAAATATCTGAAGTTTCGGCTTCGTTCCTATATCCGGGAGAGAGCCTGTGCGCTCTGCGCGGAGGAGGGAGAACGGCTTTATTCGGTGGAGGATATTCTGGATTACATCCGCAGAAACCACCGGGAATATATGAAACAATTCCGCAGCGTGGAAGAGGACTGTGAGTACATTACCAGAGTATGCCTGCAGGTTCTGGCGGCGATGGTGTATCTTGCGCACGGCCCTGCGGCGGCAGCGGCTTAGGAGCGGAACGTATGGCATATCAGGATGATCTGGAATATCAATATGTGCAGTTAAAAGACCGGATCGCTTCGGCGGGGAGGGCGGCAGTCGCCTTCTCCGGGGGAGTGGATTCGGTCTTTTTGCTCTATGCGGCCCGGGAGGCGCTGGGGGAACAGGTGCTGGCGCTGACGGTCTCTCTGCGGGCGGTTCCGAGACGGGAACTCGGGGAGGCGGAGGCGTTCTGCCGGCAGCAGGGGATCCGGCACCGGATCGAGCGCGTGGATGAATTTTCCATCCCCGGATTTGCGGACAATCCGCCGGACCGGTGCTACCTGTGCAAAGAGACGCTTTTTCGCAGGATGCTGGCGGCGGCGGAGGAGGAGGGATTTGCCGTGCTGATGGAGGGTTCCAATCTGGACGATCAGGGAGACTACCGCCCGGGATTGCGGGCGCTTCAGGAGCTGCGGGTCGAGAGCCCGCTGAAAGAGAGCGGTTTTACAAAGGCGCAGATCCGCGAGATGTCCAGAAGACTCGGGCTTTTTGCCTGGGACAAACCTTCCATGGCCTGTCTCGCTTCCCGTTTTGCCTACGGGGAACGGATTACGCCGGAGAAGATGGAACGGGTGGAACAGGCGGAGGAATATCTGGCGATGCTGGGCTTTGGCCAGCGGCGGGTACGGATGCACGGAAATCTGGCGAGAATCGAGCTGCTTTCGGAGGAACTCCCGGTTATGATGGAAGACGGACGGTACCGGCAGGTGCAGGAGCGGCTGAGTGAACTTGGATTCTCCTATGTGACGCTGGACCTGAAAGGATTCGAGAGCGGCAGTATGAACAGGGGACTGGGAGGACCCGGAAGAGTACTCTGACCTCTTCCGGGTCAAATCCCCAGTGATTAATATATAATGAAACGGAGGAACGGGATCGTATATGAGAGACGGGATATTTGCAAGAACGGAGCTTCTGATCGGGGAGGAGGGGCTGCGCCGCCTTCGGGCGGCGAAGGTGGCGGTCTTCGGACTCGGCGGAGTGGGCGGTCATGCGGCGGAAGCGCTGGCGAGGAGCGGCATCGGGCGTTTCCTGCTGGTGGATGACGACGTGGTCGCCGTCAGCAATCTGAACCGGCAGATCATCGCCCTTCGCAGCACCGTCGGGCAGTATAAGACAGAGGTCATGAAGGCACGGATCGCCGATATCTGTCCGGAGACGGAGGTGGAGACGAGAGAGTGCTTTTTTCTTCCCGAAAACGCGGATTCCTTTGATTTTGAAAGCTGCGATTATGTGGTGGACGCCATCGATACCGTGTCCGGAAAGCTGGCGCTGGCGCAATGCTGCCAGGAGGCGGGGACGCCGCTGATCAGCGCGATGGGAGCGGGGAACCGGATGGATCCGTCGTGCCTGGCGGTGAAAGACATCTATGAAACGAAAGGCTGTCCGCTGGCGCGGGTCATGCGGCGGGAACTGAGGAAACGGGGCGTCGGGACGCTCAAAGTCGTCTGTTCCGCGGAGGAGGCGATGACGCCTAAGGAGCTGATCCGGTCGGAGGATTCCGGGAAGACGATCCCGGGGAGCATGGCGTTCGTGCCGGCGGCGGCGGGACTGCTGCTGGCCTCGGAGGTGGTAAAAGATCTGCTGGCAGGCGCGGAGGAATCCCGGTGACGGGAAGTGCGGCGGCGGATGAAGGCCGGCGGTGACCGCCGGAACATAAAGGGGAGGAGCAGATGGCGTTACAGTTGATTCTGGGAAATTCCGGAGCGGGAAAATCCCACTACATATTTGAAAAAATCATCAAGGAAGCGGCGGAAGCGCCGGAAAAACAGTTTCTGGTCCTCGTGCCGGAACAGTTTACCATGCAGACGCAGAAGGATCTGGTAATGATGCACCCCCGGCGGGGCATCATGAACATTGACGTCCTCAGTTTCGAGCGCCTTGCGCACAGGGTCTTTGAGGAAGTGGGCGGGGAACATCGGCGGATTCTCGAGGATACGGGAAAGAATCTGATTCTCAGGCGTCTGGCGGAGGAGAAAAAGGACGAACTGACGCTGCTGGGCGGCAATATGAAAAAGCTGGGATATATCTCCGAGATCAAGTCGCTGCTGTCGGAATTTACCCAGTACCGGGTGACCGGAGAACAACTGGAAGAGATGACGGAGCGGAACCGGGGCAATCCCCAGCTTTATTTTAAACTCAAGGACATGAAAGTCATCTATGACGGCTTTCAGGCCCGTCTGGCGGAAACGTACCTGACGGCGGAGGAGATTCTGGGAGCACTGGAGCAGACGGTGGAGCGTTCAAAGGCAGTGAGGGGGAGCGTGATCGTGCTGGACGGGTATACCGGATTTACGCCGGTGCAGCTCAGCCTGATCCGGAAGCTTCTGCCGCTGGCGGAGAAGATCTGCGTGACACTGACGATCGACGGGACGGAGGACCCGTTTGCCCCGGGACCGGAATATGAGCTGTTCCACATGACGAAGAAGACGATCCGCAGCCTGATGCGTCTGGCGGAGGAGGCAAAGGTGCCGGCGGAAAAGCCGGTCTTTCTGAAAGAGGCGGGGAACTGCCGCTTTTCGCAGGCGCCGGCGCTGGGTTTTCTGGAGTCCGCCGTTTTCCGGCGCAGGAAAAGCGTCTGGGAGAAGGAGACGGAGGAGATCGCGCTGTATGCGGCTTCCGGTCCCCGGGCGGAAGCGGAACTGGTGGGGAACCGGATCCAGCGGCTGGCGCGGGACGGGGGGTTCCGCTACCGGGATATGGCGGTGGTGACCGGCGATCTGGAGCTCTACGGGACGCTGATGGAGCAGGTGTTTGCACGGCTGGGGATTCCCGGCTTTACGGACCGGAAAAGGGACGTGCTGAAAAATCCGTTTGTGGAATTTTTAAGAGCGCTGCTGGCGGCGGTTGAGGAGGATTTTGCCTATGAACCGGTGTTTCGTATGCTCAGAAGCGGCATGGCCGGCGTCTCCAGAGAGGAGACGGACCGTCTGGAGAATTATGTGATCGCGCGCGGTGTCCGGGGCTTCTCCGGCTGGAACCGGGAGTGGAAGCGGCCCCTGCGGGGGATGGAGGAGGAAGAGCTTGCAGAGCTGAACGCAGTCCGGGAGAGAGTAATACAGGAACTGGAAGCACTCCGCAGGGATCTGAAGGATAAGGAGGCGGACACCGCGAAGAGGACCCGGGCGATCTACGACTGTCTGGTCGGTCTTCAGATTCAGAAACAGTTGAAGGAGTACGAGGAACGGTTTGAAGCGGAGGGAGATCATTCCCGCGCCAGAGAATACGCGCAGATTTACGGAATGGTTATGGAACTGTTCGACAAGATGGTGATGCTGCTCGGAGACTGCCGGATGTCCCTGTCGGAATACAGCGAGCTTGTGGATGCGGGACTGTCGGAGATGAAGGTAGGCCTGATTCCGGCGGGAACGGATCAGGTGGTCGTGGGCGACATGGAGAGGAGCCGGTTAAAGGACATCAAGGTGCTGTTCTTCGTGGGGGTCAATGAAGGAAGCGTGCCCAGGGCGAAGAAGAGGGGCGGGATTCTCTCGGAGATGGATCGGGAAATTCTCGCGGAGCAGGAGACGGAGCTTGCGCCTACGTCCAGACAGGAGACGTACATCCAGAAATTTTATATTTATCTGAACCTGACCAAACCGTCCCGCCGGCTGTACCTGAGCTGGAGCCTGACGGACGCGGAGGGCGGTGCGCTCCGGCCTTCCTGGCTGATCTCCTCGATACGGCAGTTGTTTCCGGGAGTGTCGGTCCGCACGTCCGAAGATCCGGCCGGGCCGGAGCGGCTGGTGACGCCGCGCGGCAGCGTGGGGGAACTGACCAAAGCGGTGGAAGCGGTGCGGTCGCGGACGGCCGGACCGGAGCAGACGGCGCTGCTTCAGTGGTACGCGGACCGGGAGGAATGGCAGGAAAAGCTCGGCCGTCTGATGGACGCCGCCTGCTATGCCAGCCATGAGAGCGGAATCGGGCAGGCGGTGGCCAGAGCGCTCTACGGGACGCTGCTGGAGGGGAGCGTCACCAGACTGGAACAGTTCGCCGCCTGCGCTTACGCCCATTTTCTTCAGTACGGGCTGGGGCTTCGGGAGCGGGAGACCTGGGGACTGGAGGCCGTGGACATGGGAAATGTATTCCACGGGGCGCTGAAATATTTTTCCGACCGGATCGAAGAAAGTCCCTACGACTGGTTCCACGTGCCGGATGAGATGCGGGATGCGTGGATGGAGCAGGCGCTGGAGCGCGCAATGGAGGATTATGCGGACCGGGTGCTCTCGGGACGGGCGCAGGATGCCTATGTGCTGGAACGGGTGCGCCGGATCGGCAGACGCACGGCCTGGGCCATCCTGCGGCAGCTTCAGAAAGGTTCCTTTGCCCCGGAGGAGACGGAAGTCTCTTTCCGCAATCTGGAGCATCTTCCGAGCGTGTCCCTCCTGCTGTCGGAGGACGAGCGCATGCGTCTGCAGGGGCGGATTGACCGCATCGACGTGTGCCGGGAAGATGGAAAAACATATGTTCGGGTAATTGACTATAAGAGCGGAAACACAAGATTTGACCTGACCAGCATCTACTACGGGCTGCAGCTGCAGTTGGTCGTCTATCTGAATGCCGCCATGGACGCGCTGAAAGCGGGGAAGGAAGGCGATGTGCATCCGGCGGGGATGTTTTATTATCATATTGAGGATCCGCTGCTGGACTACGAGGAATCGGAGGATCCGGAGCGGAAGCTTCTGAAGGCGCTTGCCTGGAACGGACTTGCAAGCGCAGACGGGAAAGTACTGACGCTGATGGACCGGGAACTGATGTCGGGTTCGGATTTTCTTCCGGTCAGGCTGAAGAAGGACGGGGGCTTTACGGCGTCCTCTTCGGTGGCGGAGGAAGAGCAGTTTCTGAAACTGACGCGCCATGTGCGGAAGAAGCTTGTGGAATACGGGGAACGGATTCTGAAGGGCGATATCCGGATGCAGCCCTATGAGCTGGGCGACGAGGACGCCTGCCGGTTCTGTCCCTATCACAGTGTCTGCGGGTTTGACCGGAAGGTGGAGGGCTGCGGGAAGCGGCGGCTCCGTCCGATGGAACCCTCGGAAATCTGGGGCAGACTGGAAGAAGAAACGTAACAGAGTAATGAGCATCAGGAGAAATTTATGGGTATATCATGGACAGAGGACCAGAAAAAGGTCATAGATACGAGGAAGAAGAATCTTCTGGTTTCGGCGGCCGCAGGTTCCGGCAAGACCGCCGTGCTGGTGGAGCGGATTGTGTCGCTGATCACGGACAAGACGCATCCGGTGGATGTGGACCGGCTGCTGATCACGACCTTTACCAAAGCGGCGGCCGGGGAGATGAAGGAACGGATCGGGAAAGCGCTGCAGAAGCGTCTGGAGGAGGATCCGGGAAACGAGTGGCTTCAGAGACAGGAAGCGCTGGTGGCCAGAGCGCAGATCACCACGATCCACGGTTTCTGCCTCTATGTGATCCGAAATTATTTTCATACGATTGATCTGAATCCCGGTTTCCGCATTGCGGATGAGGGGGAGATGCGTCTGCTGAAACAGGATACGGCGGAGGAGATTCTGGAGGAGGCCCACAAGGAAGGGAGGCCGGAGTTCGTCCGTTTTGCGGAGAGCTACGGGAGCGGAAACCGGGGAAGCGGACTGGCGGAACTGATTCTGAAGCTTTATGAGTACGCGGTGGCCAGTCCCCGTCCGGTGCGGTGGCTGACGTCCTGCGCCGCCATGTACGAGCTGCCCGAGGGGGCGTCGTTCCGGGATTTCGCGGGGGCGGAGGCGATGCTCGCGGAGCTGAAGACGGCGGCGGGAGACTGTAGAAAGCAGATCAGGAAGGCGCTTATGATTGCCGGGGCGCCGTCGGGTCCTCATGCCTATGAGGAGGCGCTGCATGAGGACGAGGCGTTTCTGGATGAGCTGTTGGAGTGCCGGAGCGTGGAAGAATACGAAGAACAGGTGACGAAAGTCCGGTTTGCGCGGCTTCCCAGCCGCCGCTCCAAAGCGATGGCGGACGCGGACGAAGATTTGTGCGAACAGGTGATGGAGATCCGTAGCGGCGTGAAGGATGCGGTTAAAGGGCTGACAAAGCAGTATTTCTCCCAGTCCGGAGAACAGAGCATGGAGCAGATGCGAAAGACCGCGGAGCATGTGCGGGTCTATACGGAGCTGACGCTCGCGTTTCTAGAGCGTCTGAACGAGAAAAAACGGAAGAAAAATATTCTGGATTTTACCGATCAGGAGCATCTGGCTCTGCAGATTCTGACCCGGGAAGAAGACGGGGAACTGGTTCCCTCGGAGACGGCGGATCTCTTTGCGGATTATTTCGCGGAGATTATGGTGGATGAGTATCAGGACAGCAATCTGGTCCAGGAGGCGATTTTAGACAGCATCTGCGCCGGCCGGAAGGGACGGGAGAACCGTTTTATGGTGGGCGATGTGAAGCAGAGCATCTACCGGTTCCGGCAGGCGGAGCCGGGGCTTTTTCTGGAAAAATACCGCCGGTACGAAGCGGGAGAGGAAGGGGTGCGCATCGACCTGCACCAGAATTTCCGCAGCCGGGAGACGGTGCTGGCTCCGGTCAATGAAGTGTTCGCAAGAATTATGTGCAGGGAACTGGGCGGCATCGACTACGACGAGGCGGCGGCTCTGAAGACGGGCGCGGTCTATCCGCAGAAGGACGGATGTGAGGCGGAACTTCTGCTTCTGTCCCAGGAGGAGTGGGAGGATCTGCAGGCGGAGTGCGGCTGGACCAGACCGGAGGCGGAAGCCCATCTGATCGCCGCGAGGATCCGGCGGATGCTTGAGACAGAGCAGGTGACGGAGAACGGGGAACTGCGCGCGGCGCGCCCCGGGGATATGGTAGTCCTTCTGCGGACGATGTCCGGCTGGAGCGAGACTTTTGTGCGGGTACTGCAGGAGGAAGGAATCCCTGCCAGCGCCCAGTCCAGAGAAGGCTATTTCCAGACGCTGGAGGTGGAAACCGTCCTTTCTTATCTGCGGACGCTTGACAACCCTGCGCAGGACATTCCGCTGGCCGCCGCCATGCACGGGATGCTGGGGGGCTTTTCTTCGCAGGAAATGGCCGCGGTCAAGGCGGCATATCCGAAACAGAGCTTTGCGAAGGCGTGCAGGAGTTATCTGGAGGACGGGCCGGAGGAGCGGCTTCGGGAACGGCTCCAAAGCTTCTACGGAAAGATGGAACGCTATCGGGAACTGGCGGCATGCACGTCGATTCACGAGCTTCTGTGGCAGATTCTGACCGAGAGCGGATATCTGGACGAGGTTCGGGCCATGCCGGCCGGCCGACAGCGGCTTGCCAATATAGAGATGCTTCTGCAGAAAGCGCAGGATTATGAGAAAATCAGTTATCACGGACTGTTCCATTTTATCCGCTATATCGAGAGGCTGCAGAAATACCGTATGGACTTCGGAGAGGCGGATATCTCCGGGCAGAGCGGGGAAGCGGTGCGGATTATGAGCACGCACCAGAGCAAGGGGCTGGAATTTCCCATCGTCTTCGCGGCCGGGCTGGGCAAGAGCTTTAACAGGCAGGAAAGCCGGGATAAAGCCGTCCTTCACAGCCGGTACGGAATCGGACTGGATTATGTGGATCTGAAACAGCGCATGCGCCGGCCCACGCTTCTCAAGCGGCTGATCCGCCGGCAGAATCTTCTGGACAATCTGGGAGAGGAGCTTCGGATTCTGTATGTGGCCATGACAAGAGCCAGAGAGAAGCTGATTCTGACCGGAATGGCGAAGGAGAAGCTTCTGGAGGAAGAGGGGGCCTGCGGAGACGAAAAGCTTCTGTTCCTGCAGCTTTCCGGCGCGGACAACTGCCTGTCCTGGATTCTGTCCGGGAGGAACCGGGAGGGGAGCAGGATCCGAAAGGAACGGATTTCCATGGAAACGCTCGTAAAACAGGCGGTGAGCCGTCAGGTGAAACAGGCGCTGACCAGAGAGAAGCTGGAGGAGGCGGTGCTCTTCCAGGCGAGGAATGAGGAACTTTACCGGCAGGTGGACGAGCGTCTGTCCTGGAACTATCCGTGGGATACCGCGGGGAAGACGAAGCAGAAATACAGCGTTACGGAGCTGAAAAAATTCCGTGTGCCGGAGGAGTCGGACGGCAGCGAGGAGCTGTATCCGGAGGCGGATATCATCCCGCTCATTCCGCAGTTTGTGGAAAAGAGCGAGGAGAAGGCCGGTGCGGCAAGAGGAACGGTCTATCATACAGTCATGGAATGCCTGAATCTGGGCTGCGCCGGGGATGAAAGCGGCGCGGAGGCGGAGCTGGAGCGGCTTGTGAGAGACGGCAGGATTACGGAGGAGGAGAAACAGGCGGTGAGGACGGTCGATATCCGGGCGTTCCTGAAAACGGATCTCGCCGGACGGATGCGGCGGGCTCAGGAGCGGGGAGAACTGTACCGCGAGCAGCCTTTTGTCATCGGGATTCCTGGTTCGGAGATCCCGGACTCGGATCCGGAAGAGACGGTGCTCGTCCAGGGAATCATCGACGCTTTCTTCTATGAAGACGGAGAGGCGGTGGTTGTGGACTACAAGACGGACCGGGTCCGCCGGGCGGAGGAACTGGCGGAGCGGTACCGCATCCAGTTGGACTATTATGACCGGGCCCTGCAGATGCTGACCGGCAGGAAGGTGAAGGAGCGGTTGATCTATTCTTTTCAGTTGGGGAAGGCGATCGGCGTGTAAAAGCGCAGAATGCAGGAAAGACCGTTTTTTGTAAAAGGAACCGCAAATTGCCACCGTACCGGTGGCAACGGCAGAGGAAAAAATGTGTTACACTGAAAAAGAAGTCAAAAGATGGATTCCAGCAGAAGCATCGCAAATAACAGCGGAAAAACCACCGCCAAATTTAAAATCAGCACCCCTGAATAACGAATAAGCCGGCGCCGATCCGTACATAAGGGAAGGAAGCGGCGTATATTGCAGTAGTTAAAACAGCAAAAGACAACGGAGAGCATGACGGATAGAGCGGTGATCCTCTCCAGCCAGAGATGAAAAACCGTCGCACCCTCTACTTCCATTGAAAGACACACCGAAAAGATGAGAAAATACATATTGACTGCAATCAGCATTTTCCAGGGGGTTTTTGTCCGGAAACCGGGCGGGACAAAATTTTTCAGCGGCAGGCACGCCGCACTGCCGCTGCTGCGCTTCTGCAGTGTCTGGATCTCGGTTTTTAACTCCTGTACAGTTTCGATCCGGTCGGACGGATTCATCTCGGTGCATCTGCCGATGACGGTATCGAATCTATCTGTCGGGACAGGCAGGGCATGGGAAAGTTCCTTTAATAAAATGCCAAGCGCATAGATGTCGGTCCGGGGCGTGGAGGAGCCAAATCCATACTGTTCAGGGGCGGCGTAGCCTTTTGTCCCCAGAAGTACGGTGTCATGTTCGGCTGTATCCGTGAAGAATTTTGCGGCGTTAAAGTCAATCAGGACGGCATGGCCGCAGGAAGTAATGATGACGTTCGAAGGCTTGATGTCCCTGTGGATGATGGGCGGGTCAAGAACATGCAGTTTTTCCAGTATGCTGCACAGTTCGCCCATAAACTGCGCAATCAAATCAAGCGTGAGCATCCGGTCATCTACCATTTTCTGCAGCGGGATGCCGGAAATAAACTCTTCGATCAATATAAGCTGTCTGTTTTCTTTGTATACATTATATAATTTGGGAGTACCAGTTATGTGGTGTTCCATTAAATATTCGTAGATACGCGGATTGTAGACGTCCAGTATTTTCTTGATATAGATCTTTTCGGTTTCCCGATGCTGTACCAGATATATGTTATGCGCACTGTTTAAAGTCGCAATGGTGTTATAGTAAGAAATTTCGAGGCGGCCGCTGTCGTCCATGCTGTCATTCCTTTCAAAGGTTTGTGATTGCATTATAACAGATGGGAGAAATTCATGGAAGAGAAAAATACGGGTGAGCTGGAAAAAGTACTGCAAAGCACGCATATAAAAAATTTTGACGCTTATTGCCGGGAAAATACAGGAAAACTGACGGATGCGGACTTTACAGTGTACATGAAAGATATTTTAAGTGAAAAAGCTCTCACACAGCAGCTTGTGTTTCTGCGGGCGGACGTTCCGGAAAGATACGGCTATAAACTTCTGTCCGGAGAAAAGAGGACAAGACAGAGAGATGTCATTCTGCGTATCTGTTATGCTGCCGAAATGTCTCTGGCGCAGACGCAGCGGGCGCTGAAAAAGTATGAAATGCCGGAACTGTATGCGAAGCGGCCGAGGGACGCCCTGTTGATGATGATTTTTAATGAGCGCCCGGGGGACATCATTGAGGTCAATGAAATACTGAGGGAGCATGGAATGGAGACATTGCGGACAAGCGGCCTGCAGAATTAGGCGGATGCGCACGGATTGGCAGCGGAATGAGGATGAAGCGGATGAAAAACGCGAACAGAAAAATGACCATGGTTTTGCATATCATATGCCCGATAGCAGCCGGCGCGCTTATATACGGTATGCTGTCGCCGGATGTATTTTTTATCAAAAAAGCAGTGGAGTTTACCGGTGGGACAGTCCATATGCCTGTGCTGCGGACAGGGGGCGTCTTTTCGGGAATGGTCAGGAATTATCTGCCGGATATGATGTGGGGATATTCGCTCGTTTTTGCGTTGTTTTGTATCATCGGTAATCATGGAGCAGGCGTACGGAAGGTTTTTTTAATCGCTTTTCTTTTCTCAGCGGCGATGGAAATGGTGCAGAAGGCTTCTTTTGTTCCGGGAACATTTGATGTTTTTGATATTTTCGCTGAACTTCTCACTGAGACGCTTGCTGCATGGATTATATATAAATTATACTCAAGGGAGGATATTTGAGATGAAAAGAAACATGAAATGGGCTGCCGGCCTGCTGTGTCTGGCTGTATTTGCGGCAATGGCGTTGGGAAGCGGGCAGTCTGATTCGGGCGAAACCAGACAGATTGTTTCGGGAGAAGGCCCGAAAGAGGCAGATGCCGGCGAAAGCAGCTCTGATGGTTCAGAGGATTCTGAGGATTCGTCCGGCGCGGCGGTAACCATTGACGAGCAGGTACTTGTTGATCAGGACGGTATTGTCGTCACTGCTACAGAATATGTTACGGACAGTATTTGGGGCGACGGACTTAAACTGTTGCTGGAAAATAATTCGGACAAGGACGTCACGATTGGCTGCAACGCATTGATTGTCAATGATTATATGATTGCAGATCTCTTTTCTTCGATAGTCGCCGCAGGCAAAAAATCCAATGATACATTGTATTTTTCCAGCACAGGGCTGAAAGCGGCGGGCATTGAGAATGTGGGGAAAATAGAGATCTATTTCCGTGTAAGTGACTCTGCTACTTATGATACGGTTTTCGATTCGGAATGTGTGGTCGTCGAGACATCCGAGTATGCCAATATGGACACGGTGCCGAATGACGCAGGGATAGAACTGTATCATCAGGACGGCATCAGAATTGTCGGAAAGACGGTGGATGAAAACAGCTTTTGGGGAACGGCGATTCTCCTGTATCTCGAAAATGATTCCGGAAAAAATGTAGGTATTTCCTTAGATGATCTGTCCATCAACGGATTTATGATGAATCCTTTGTTTTCTACTACGATCTATGACGGAAAGAAATCCATAGACGATATTACGGTGCTTTCAAGTGATCTGGAAGAAAACGGGATTGAAGCAATTGAAGAAGTGGAATTGAAATTCCATATTTATGATGCGGATTCTTATTCTACGATTGCCGATTCAGAACCGGTCACATTCTCGGCGCAGTAGGAGGAAAAATTGTGCGGCCGCAAACTTACAGGCTGTGATGAAATGGAGGTCAAATATGAAAACGTGGAAATTAGTATCAGGGATCTTGTCAATGATTTTATTTATTCTGGTGGCCGTTCAGTCCTGCGCAGCGGGGATGGTGAACGCACTGGAAAATAATGGCGGATCGTCAGGTTCTACAGGAATCATCGTTGGAGTTTTAATGCTGGCGGGCGGAATTGTCTCGGTGGCTACCAGAAAATCCAAAGGCAAAGGCGGTAATATTGCGCTCGTCATTTTGTTTGGCTTGGCGGCGCTTATGGGGTTTGCGGGATATGGTAATTACAGCGATCTTGTTATATGGTCGTTCTGGTGTTTGATTAACGCAGTTCTTGCGGCTATTGCAATGATAAAAAACAAAAAAGAAGCATAATGATTCACATATCATGGGGCGGTTTCCCTGGAAGCCGCCTTTTGTTTCGTTTATTTATAGTTCAATGGTTGTTTGTCTGGTTTTATGATGCGCTGTATTTGCCGGATTTTCAAGGCGTCGCTGCTTAAAAAAAGCAGCTTGAGGTTATTCGGCCGGATGTATATAATTATACGGTAGAGATTAAGAAAAAGTAAATAAAGATACAGGAAACGGGGTGAACGCATTGGTAAAGACAGCAATATGTGACGACGATAAGGAAGCTGTCAAATCTCATGGGGAAATTGTAAAAAACTGTCTGCGCTCCTGCGGAATCGGTTATGAGATTACAACCTACACACAGAGCAGCAATCTTCTTTTTGATATTACAGACGACCATTTTTTCTATGATTTGATTTTGCTTGATATAGAAATGCCCGGAATGACAGGCATGGAATTATCGGAAAAGATCAAACCTCATTTACCAAATGTAAAGATTATTTTTATCACGTCGCATATCGAATATGCGATTGACGCTTTTGAGCTTTCGATTTTCCGTTATGTGCCAAAAAGCGACCTGACGAATCGTCTGACGTCCGCTGTGACGGACGCTGCAAAACTGATTGAGCTGGAGGCCGGCAGGGAGTATCTCATCCAGGCTGCCGGACGCATGGAAAAAATACCGTACAAAGACATTTTCTATATCCAGCGTGACGGCGGAAAAAATTCCATGATCTGTTCGCGTTTGGGAACATCGAAAGTCAGAAAAAGCCTGCAGCAGGTTTTTGATGAACTGCAGGCGCAGGAATTTATTTTTATTGACCGGGGTACGATCGTGAATATCATACAGATTATGAAAATCAGCGGCAGCATGGCATATCTCAAAAATGGGGAAACGCTTCCGATCAGCCGTTCCCATTTGCAGGAAGTAAAAAAACAGATCAACAGGTTTTGGGGGGCGCATATAGGATGACCTGGTATCAGATTCTTTCCTTCTTTTTTACAAATGGATTGCGGATATTTTTGGGGCTGTATTTTGTTATAACATTGCAGCAATTAACCGGAAACAGGAAAAAGGCAGGCATCGCTTCTGTGTGTGCGGCAGCCTTTCTTACCGCGCTGTCCTGTTTCTCGATTCAGCAATTTTATCTGACGGGGATAGAAATCATTTTAGTCATACTGACTGCATATTTCCTATATGCGGCGCAGCTTCGGATGAGCCTGTTTCTCACCTTCTTTTATGAAATAACGGTCGCTCTGTGGGAATTTATTCTATCGGCCGGGCTGGGGGTTGTCTTTCAATCCGACCGTTTTCTTGACATGCGGTCGAATGGATTTACAGCGGCAGTTTGGATTGTCCGGCTGTTTATGCTGGGGGTTGCTTTTCTTACTGTGAAATCGCATAAAAGAAATGAAAAGCGGTCGTCACGGATTACAGCCGGAGTTGCAATCGCCGGTTTGCTGGGGACCGTTTTCCTGTCCGGGCAGAATACCATAGCTATCGACGACGATCAACTGACAACCTGGATTATCTTCTCTATGCTGATCCTTTTGGCAATCCTGTTTTTCAACCTTAACCGCCAGTATGAAATGGAAAAAAGGATTATGCTGCTTGAAAAAGAAAAAAATGCGTTGTTGGAGCATGACTATCAGACCCTGAAAAATGTTTATGCCGCGAACGCAAAATTGTTCCATGACTTCCAGAATCATATCAATGTAGTGTATCACTATCTGTCGGAAAACCATATCACGGAAGCCGTCCATTACATCGAAAATCTGCGTTCTCCCATACAGGGAATCACACAAGCCACATGGGTAGGCGACGAAGCCGTAGACTATCTGATAGGCAGCAAGATTGCCCTTGCTGTTTCCCGAAATATAAAAGCAGGCACAAACATTGAATTTCCACGCCGCACCAATATACAGAGCGTTGACCTGGTTGCAATTTTAGGCAATCTTCTGGATAATGCCCTTGAAGCGGCAGGAAATGCGGAGGAACGGTTTCGGTTTATCAATTTAACAATCCGCCGCATCAATGATATGCTGGTTATCAAGGTGGAAAACGGGTGCGGTGCGGCCCCTGCCGAAACGAACGGAAAGCTGCAGACTTCCAAAGCAGATAAAACCCTGCACGGCTGGGGACTGAGGAGCGTCTGTACCGCCGCCGGGCGTTATGACGGGACGATCGAAACAGAGTACGGCGATCATATATTCCGCGCTGTTGTCACATTATTTTTTGAAGCAGTAAAGACATAATCAATCCATGGGAAAAGCAGACCGTTCCTGCCGGCGGTCTGTTTTTTCATGGACAAAAAACAACCGATTACGGACAAAACGGCAGGAACCCTGTTTTGCAGTTATACTGTAGATGTGATAAAGATTTACACACAAAACGAAACGGAGGTTGTCTTATGCGTCATTTTTATTTTCGATTGATTTTGGGTATGGTCTGGCTGACGGCTGCGGCTGTGAGCGCGGTGAAAGCAAATCTTTCATCAGCCGCCCTGTATGCCGCGCTGAGCATCGTATTTCTATGGTCTGCGTATTCCACTTGGGAAAAGGACAAAGACGGGCGGGGTTAATATCATGGACAACGGGAAAATGCTTGTCCTTAATGATTTGAGTGTGTGGTATACGCCGGGAAAGCCCGTTCTTGAGAAGCTATCGATGGGGCTGGGAACGAATGAAGTGACAGGGCTGATCGGATTAAACGGGGCGGGCAAGACCACTTTTATCAAAACGCTTTCCGGGTTGCTTAACACTTTTCAGGTGAAAGCTGCCTGGTGGCAGGGAGAACCGTTTCTGTTCCGTGACCGGGAGTTTAAGAAAGAACGGTATGTTGTTTTTGCCGAAGATCATTCTTTTTCGTTTTTTACGTTCCGCGAGTATGCTTCCTATGTGGCAGCGTCTTACGGCAGGAAGTTATCTGATATTGATGAATTGATACACGGTTTTCACTTTGAGAAATACACCGATGTTCTGCTGAAAGAACTGTCAACGGGCAATCGGAAAAAGGCGTATTTAATCACTGCTTTTGCCCTGAAGCCAAAACTGCTCATACTGGACGAACCTGTGAACGGACTTGATTTTCAGAGTACCGAATACCTGTACCGGCAGATCGGCGGCTATCGGCAATACGGAACGATCCTTTTTTCGTCCCATATTCTTGAAAGTATCTGCCTTACGTCCGACCGGGTGGCGGTATTGGAACAGGGGCAGATAAAAAGATGTTTTGCCGGACAGGAAATCAAAGCAGAGAAAATACGGGAGGCATTAAAAGAATGAGGATTTTACAAGCCCTCGGGGAACAGCTTTTCGGCGCAAAGTATGAGCGCGCTGTAAAAAGCCTTACTGTCTGCGTGATCCTGTTCCTTGCTGTCCATACCGCAGGAATTGAGATAGAAATTGCGCCGTCTGTTCTCCTGTTGACCGCTACGGCCTTTTCAACGGGTATCATGTGGCAGACGCTTCATTCTTCGGAAAATGCAGACCGTATGACCGGGCTGTTCATGCTGCCGTTTCGGAACAGGGAAATGACATTTTCTCTTGTACTGGCATTTACCGGTTATACGTTACTTACCAGAACATTCCCTGTGCTGGCGTTGTTCTTTGCCGTACAGGAATGGAGCGCGCCGCAGATTGCCGTGTCTTTGCTCTGCGCCTGTAACGGCTGCTTTTCGGCTGCCGCATGGTATACCATGACAAAGGGAAAAATGTTTCTGCCTGTTTTCATTTTATGGGGTGGAGCAATTTTCGCGCCAATATTCCTTGTGCGGGAAACGGTGATTATTTGTTTTATTGCGTTTACAGGTATGCTCCTTTCATTTTTAAGGTTAATGAAAGCAGACGCTTACGTTTTCTATCACCCGGTATCGGCAAAATTATTAATCAAACGCACGAAAGGGACAGGAAGCATCTTTTTCTATTTGCTGCGCTATCTGATCACAAACAAAAACTATCTTATGAATACCGCCGGATTGTGCGTGCTTGCCGGCGCCATGCCGCTGGTAACAGGACAATTTGAGGGAGTCAATGTGATGCCGCTGGGGTTTGCCGTTCTGACTGTAAATACCCCCATCTGTATCCTGCTTTCCTGTGACCCCGGCTTAGAGCAGGCAGTCCGGACACTTCCGGGACAGGCAAAACGTTTTTGCACGGGCTATTGCTTTTTTATCTTTTCTGTCAATATGGCGGTAAACAGCGTGTATCTGATTAGCTGGCAAATTCGGCACGGCGGCGTAAATTGCACAGAAATCATTACCGGACTTGTAATCGCGCTGCAAAGCGCTGTCTTGTCGGTCCTGTTGGAGTGGTTTTGCCCTGTCCGCAACTGGAAGATGGAAAATGATTTATGGCACCACCCGCGAAAGTATTTTGTGCCGCTGATGATGTTTCTAATGGCAGGGTTGATCGGTATGTGGTCTGCAGGTATATGGGTTTCACTCTGCGTTGTCATAGCTGAAGTTCTAAGTCTGTCACTTGTTGTAAGGAGGATATAGCACTATGAAGAATACAAAACGCTGTCCGAAATGCAGCTCAAAAAATATTGTCCGGGTTCCCGATCACCAATACCGTCATGCCAGCGGGAACAATATTTATACTTCGACTTTTACATTGATGAAAAAAATACCGGTGATACGCTATGTCTGCTGCGATTGCGGATATGTGGAAAACTGGGTGGAAGCAGGGAGAGAACGTGACGAGATCAGGCGTACCTTTGGATCATGAAAGGAGGGCTGCAAAATGGAAAGCGTGATCCTGCAAACACACGGAATATCCGTGAAATACGGTAATTTCCCTGCTCTTGATGATGTAAGCATTTGTCTCAAACATAAGCATATCTACGGCTTTATCGGCGAGAACGGCGCTGGTAAGACCACATTGATGAAGGTGCTCACGGGGCTGCTTTACCCGACAAGCGGCACCTTTTCACTGTTCGGGAAGAGCAGACCATGCGACATTCTGAAAATGCGCCGGCAGATCGGCAGTACCATTGAAGCTCCGGCCCTTTATCCGGAATACTCTGCTTACCGTAACCTTGAATTGCAGCGTATCCTGGTCGGTAATCCCGACGAGGAAATATGTGATAAGCTGCTTGAAATGGTGGGACTGACCGAGGTTAAGGATAAGAAAGCAGGAACATTCTCTATGGACATGAAGCAAAGACTTAGCATAGCAATGGCTCTTGTCGGTAAGCCGAGGCTGCTTATACTTGACGAGCCGATAAACGGTCTTGATCCGAAAAACATATCCGCACTGCGCAGCCTGCTCAAAAGGCTGAATGAGGAAAATGACGTGACTCTGTTCCTGTCAAGTCATATCCTTAACGAACTTTATCTGCTTGCCACTGATTATTATATGATCCATAAGGGGAGGATCATCGCGTCGCTCACCCATGATGAACTTGACGAAAAACTTTCCGTTACGGGGCAAAGCTTTGAAGAATACTTCCTTAGCATTACGGGAGGTGACAGCAATGTATAATCAGCTAATCATTGAAAAATACAAAGCGAAAAGATTTATTATCATGTATCTTGCGGCGGTTGTTCATGCAGCGGCAGGGTTTTTTCTCGGATTTCTCAAGCTTCCGGGAAATCTGGATACGGCAGCGGTGTTTTCTCTTTCGATCTGCGATACCTCTTTTCTGTTTATCATTTCACTTGTTGCGGCCTGGTTTACAGGCAATGATTTTCTCAACCGAACGATACATAATGAGATAAAAGCAGGGTACAGCCGTTTTTCAGTATTTATTGTCAGAACGATTACTACCGTTATCATGGCAGTGCTGCTTCATTTAACCTATGTTTTTGCAACAGTTATTGGATTTGCTGTTAAGTACAGGTTTGACACCAGTATATTTTCTGTAACGGATTTTGTCTGGCTGCTGGTTGTCATATTGCAGATATGTGCCAACATCTGTATCGTTATGTTTATTGTCTTTGCCCTCAAAAAAGTTACATCGGGAATAGCTGTAACGGTTGTGTTCAGCTTTGTGTCCTGCAATATCCTTAGAAACTTCATCGGCGGGAGCGTTTTCCGGCTGACCTGTTTCAGCCTTGCACAAACGAGCGATAACAGAACACTGGCATTGTCGGCGGTGTCTGCAGCAGCGGTGATTGTTATTTCGTTGACGGCGACACATCTGGTTTTCAGAAAAGCCGAGATAAAGTAAGGATTTCAGTTATGACGCTGCGGTTGTGTTTCGTGCGGGTGCCGTGCTGGAAATATGAAACGGGATTGAAGAAAAAGCGGCTCTGTGATAGAATACGATCAAAGGAACAATCGTGTCACTGCAAGGTGTTGGCCTCTCATTACATAAGATGGGAAGTGGTGCGGATGAAATTTGACTTTAAAGACCTGATGGCCTTTGGGATGTTCATTCTCGCATTGCTGACCTTTATCATAAAGTTCTGTCAGTAGCGTTTTAAGTCCCGGAAACGGGCACAGAAAAACCACCCTTGTATACTTGGCGGTAGCAGGGTGGCAATTCTGTTATCTTCTATCGGCCAACCCCTTGTGGGCGGTTGTTCCTTTTACGTTCTAAATATACCACATCCCATGGCAGGAAGCAAGAGCGAACTGTCGTTCATTCCCCACACAGCGATGGTAACAAAAGGCACATCCTAAAACCGCGCAAACCGTATTTGAATGTACGCCTTGACCTGACACATCAGATCGGCGGCGATGGTTCGAAATTCGTACCGACAACATTCGTCGCTCCAAAGTTGGAGGAGCTTTTTTGCTTACAGGCTGATCTCGTGGAAGTCTATCCACAAGTCGTCATAGATATTCGCCTTTATCCTGTCCTGGAAGGTGCAGATAACGGGACCTTCGTCATGCTCCATATCATACACAACCACCACCCGTTTAATCGGATCCACAATCCAGTATTCCCGTACCCCTGCCGCGCGGTAAAGGGACAGCTTTGTGTAATAGTCCAGTCGTCTGCTACTGGGGGAAACGATTTCTATAATCCAGTCCGGCGCACCTGTACAGCCCCGCTCGTCGAGTTTGCTTCTGTCGCAGATAACGGACAGGTCCGGCTCCACATAGTTCCTGTTGTCAGCGCTTATGAAAACGGCAAAGGGGGCGGGAAAGGCTTCACAGGAGCCTTTATGCTCCCTGATATAGTTTGCTATTTCTACATGCAGGAATGCAAGGATCCGCTGATGTGCGGTACTGGGGGGAGCCATATAAAAAATCTGTCCGTCTATCAACTCCGCCCGTTTCCCTTCCGGGAGTGAATAAATATCATTGACCGTATAGCCCCGTTCTTTCAGTAAAGGCATGGTAGTATCTCCTTTTATGGTTATTGTGCGCGGTTATCCGGGTGCTGTTCTGCGCCGTTTTTTGGTTCTTAAAACGTCTACAGCTCCTCGCACACCTGAAAAATATAAAATTTCAGATAATAGGACTGGTCCGCCGCCCAGAGAATCGGGTGGTCGCAGGCCTGGGTGCGGAATTCCACCTGGCGGAGCCTTCGGTGCGCGCCTTTGGCGGCTTCGCGCAGAGTCTTTTGAAACAGTTCCGGCTCCATGAAATGCGAGCAGGAGCAGGTGGCGAGAAAGCCGCCGTCCCGTACCAGCCGCATGCCCCGAAGGTTGATTTCCCGGTATCCTTTGACAGCGTTCCTGACGGAGCTTCTGGACTTGGTGAAGGCGGGCGGGTCAAGGATGACGACGTCGTAGGATTCTCCCGCCTGCTCCAGACGGGGCAGCAGGTCGAATACATCGGCGCAGCGAAACGTCACCCGGTCCTCTACACCGTTGAGCCGGGCGTTCTCTTCCGCCTGTCGGCAGCCGGTCTCGGAGGCGTCGACGCCGAGGACGCTGACGGCGCCTGCGACGGCGGCATTGAGGGCAAAAGAACCCGTATGAGTGAAGCAGTCCAGCACTTTTTTGCCCCCGCAGAGGCGCTGGACGGCGAGGCGGTTGTATTTCTGGTCGAGGAAGAAACCGGTTTTCTGACCGTCCTCCACGTTGACCAGATAACGGACGCCGTTTTCCGTGATTTCTACCTTTGTGTCAAAAGGTTCTCCGATAAATCCTTTTTTTCGCTCCATTCCTTCCTGTTCCCGCACTTTGGCGTCGCTGCGTTCGTAGATTCCGCGGATCCGGATCCCGTCTTCGGCCAGCACGCGTTTGAGAATTTCCAGGATCGTGAGCTTCATGCGGTCGATTCCGAGGGCGAGCGATTCTACCACCAGCACGTCGGAAAATTTGTCCACCACCAGTCCGGGGAGGAAGTCTGCCTCACCGAAAATCAGCCGGCAGCAGCCGGTATCGCAGCCGGTTTTCCGATAGTTCCAGGCAGCCCGCACCCGGCGTTCGAGGAACGCTTCGTCAATGACCTGTTCTTTTCTGCGGGACAGGAGGCGCACCCGGATTTTCGAGTGCATATTGAGAAAGCCGTAGCCCATAAAATATCCGTCAAAATCGTGAATATTCACCAGATCTCCGTTCTCAAACGCGCCCATGATACTCTCGATTTCATTGTCGTAAATCCACATGCCGCCTGCTTTGAGGGTGCGGCCTTCCCCCTTTTTCAGCGTCACCGTCGTATGATACATATCGCTGCAGAACTCCTTTTTCGCTTCTGTAATTAAACCAAGTGTATCGGCTTTTCCTTATAAAGTCAAGAACTATGTGTTCCGCTTTTCAGTTGAAATATACAAATAAAGGTGCTATAATCGTCCCCAAAATGCCGGATCCGGCAAAATGGTGCCGTCGGAAGCGAGAGAAAAAACATATGGGATTGGGAAACGGGCCGGAAAGAGGGTGAGTGTCATGCAGAAAAACGGACAGCGGCTGCTGGAATCAAAAATACAGATACCGGAGATGCCGAAAGAATTTCAGGTGCGGGAAAAGCTTCTGGAACAGCTTGTCCGTGCCAGGGAGCAGCTTGTCATTCTGCATGCCACCATCGGGTACGGGAAGACCGTGCTCATGTCCCAGTATGCGCAGCTTCTGGACTGCGACTGCGCCTGGTATCATCTGGACGCTCTCGACAATGACCCCGCGACCTTTCTGCAGTATCTGGTGCTGTCTTTTCAGCGTGCGCTGGGGGAATTTGCGTTTAAGGCCGATCTGTCCGTTCTGGCGGAAGGGTTCTGCATGCAGCGGATGATCCGCGAGCTGGTAACGGAACTCACGGGACATCTGAATCATACAGAGAAGGAATTTGTTCTTGTGCTGGACGATTTTCAGGTGCTGGAGAACAGGGATATTTTTCTGCTGTTGGAAGAACTGCTGGACCATGCAAACGGCAGGTTCCGGATGATGATTGCTACGAAAAGCATGGTTCCGGAACTGTTTTCGAGATATCTCATGCGCGGGCAGGGATACATTCTGGGGTACGGAGAGTTAAGTTTTCGCAGCGAAGAGGTCCGTGCGGTGGTCGGGCGCATGCTTACGGAGGAAGAGGCGGACCGGTATTCGGAAGTGATCTGGCGGAATATGGAGGGATGGCCCGCAGGTGTGATGTCCGCGGCGCTCTGTCTGCGCCAGTTGGGAAACCGCGCGCTGAAGCTGGAGTGGAGCCACATCAGCCAGGAATCTTTGATCGGGAACTATATGACGTACGAGCTGTTTAAAGGACTTCCCTACGAGATTCAGCAGTTTCTGCTGCGCACTTCTTTTGCGGAAGAACTGCAACCGGAACTTTGCAATGAGATTTGCGGGATCCACAACGCCGGCGCGATTCTGAAATATCTGCTGCAGGAAAATATGTTTATTATGCGCGTGGGCAAAAAGGCGGGCAGCTACCGGTATCATTCGATGTTCCGCCAGTTTCTTCAGGAGCGCGCCGGGGAGCAGACCAGACGGGAGAGCTGCAGCAGAATCGCGGGCTGTTATCTGAGCCGTCAGGAGACTGCGGTAGCGCTTGACTACGCTCTGCGGGCGGAGAACACGGAACTGCTGGCGGCGATCCTGGGGAAGGCGGGGCTGTCCATGCTGGAGGAGGGAAAATCCAGACAGGTGGGCGAGTGTCTGGCCTGTCTGGAGAAGAAGGAGGCCGTGCTGACGGCGGAGCTTTTGTTCTTAACGGCGGTGCGGGCTTTCTGGGAAGGGGACGACGGGAAAGGGCTTGAGGCGATGACACAGGCGGCGGAAAAGGATGTTTCCTGCGCCGTCTATCAGAGACTTTACGAAGGGCTTCTGGCGGAAGACCGGGAGAAGGGCGATCTGCTTTTGAAAGAAAGCTGTCAAAAGCTGCAGCAGCAGGGGCGGAAGCTCCCGCCCTTGCGTGCAGAGAAGAAGACGCTGGCGGAGGATATGTGGAACCGGGTCGGAGGCGGGGCGAGACTGTATGTGCACTGCTTCGGAAATTTTCGGGCGGAAGTGCGGCCGGACAGCAGAGAGCTTTCCTGGAGAACCAGAAAGACCATGGAGCTTTTCGCCTGCCTGATGGATCGGGAAGGAAGGCCGGTGGAGCGAAAAGATCTTCTTCTGCTGCTCTGGCCGGAGAAGGAGCCCGGCCATGCGGTGAACATGCTGCACAATATGATCTACAGCATTCGGAGAGAACTGAATCCCTGGCCGGAGCTGAAAGAACTGATCCGCTACCGGAATCACCAGTATGAACTGGACCTGTTGCTTCTGGATACGGATTTGTCCGTATTTCAGGAGATCTTCTCCCTTGCGGACCAGGGGAGGGCGGAGGAACTGTATCCGTACCGGGAACGGATCCTGCATGAATACGGTCCGTATCTGGAGACCGTGGACGGCGGCTGGTGCAGTCCGAGGAGGGCGTATTTTGAGCGGGCGTACACGCGGACCTGCCGGCTTCTGGCAGAATACTGCCGGGAACAGGGGGATCTGGAGACCGAGATCGGGTGCTGGAGCGCCTGCCGGGAGGCGGACCGCTATTCGGAGGAGGCGCTGGTGGGGCTTCTGCGATGCTACGGCGCCATGGGAGAGCGGAGTCTTCTGAAGGAAACCTTCGAGTCGGCGGTCAGGCTGTTTCAGGAAGAACTGGGGGTGGATCCGGGGGAGGAGGTCATGCGTGCCTATGAGGAGGCGGTGAGAAACAAGTTTACATAAAATGAAAAAATGCGGTAAATGCCGGTTTGGAAGCGGTATTTACCGTATTTTTTGTCGTATCGGCTTGAAAAGGGTCAGAGTGATTATAAAAATGTGTAGAATCGGGTGATATAGTGTGTCTATAAACATAAAAACCGCGGCAGATGCAGAGCGCAGGAAGAAAGGAGGAATCTGGTTCCCGGCAGACAGGTGGGAACCGGGGACACGCATGGCTGAATATTTATCACCAGGAGTCTATGTAGAAGAGTTTGAGTCGGGCGGGAAGCCCATGGAAGGCGTGGGGACGAGCACGGCAGGCCTGATCGGCCTGGCGGAGCGGGGGCCCGTGGAGGGCGTCCCTCAGTTGATTACCAATTTTGCGGATTTTAAGAGGACTTATGGAGGGTATCTGTCGGAAAATGAATTTGGAGAGTATCGTTTTCTGGCATATGCGGTGGAACATTTCTTTATCAACGGAGGCTCCCGGTGCTTTGTGATGCGTGTGGCTCCGCAGGACGCGAAATGTGCGGCCGGCTATGCGCCTGCCAAAGAGGGGGCGGTGGTCCGGTTCGCGGCAAAAAACCCAGGGGTCTGGGGAGACGATATCCGCGTGGTCGTGACGCCTTCGAGCAAGGCGAAGACGCAGATTCTGGAAGTGCTGGATACGGCGGACGGCAAAAAGTATCTGGTAAAGAACGGGGCGGGCTTTCAGCCCGGCGACATGGTCATGTATGCGGATAAGACGGAAGTCGTTTACAACAAGGTTGTGAAAAACCAGGACAATGTCATCACCTTTGTCAGGGAATTTGGCGACGGCGTGGTGGACAGGAATCTGCTTCCCGCCAAAGTGATCACCACCTGCGAATTTACGCTGGAGGTCAAGTACAACGATCAGGTGGAGCTGTACGAGAACGTATCCTTTAACATCAACGCGCCCAACTATCTGGACAAGAAAGTGGCGAAGTCCGATCTGATCACCGCCCAGTATGTGGGGAAAGAGACGGAAGAGCCTCAGCCGCCGTTTGCGGGCTTTCTGGGAGCGGACAGCGAGAACAACGCCGTTGCCACCATCTCCTTTACCGGCGGCAGCAACGGTTCCGTGTCCGGCATTACCGCGGCGGATTTTATCGGTGCGGACAACGGGGCGGCGAAGAGGACAGGCATCCAGGCGTTTCTGGACAATGATGTGGTGTCCATCATGGCGGTGCCCGGGGTGACAGACCCGAACGTACAGTTGATGCTGGTAGCGCACTGTGAGAATCTGGCAAGCCGTTTCGCGGTGCTGGATATTCCCAAAGACAGCCGGAAGGTGTCCGATGTGATTGCGCACAGGGACATCTTCGACAGCAATTATGCGGCGCTCTATCATCCGTGGCTGACGATCTTTGATCCGCTGGATAAGAAAAACATTGCGATTCCGCCTTCGGGCTCGGTGTTGGGTATCTACGCGAGGAGCGACAACACGAGAGGCGTTCACAAGGCGCCGGCCAACGAAGTCGTGCGCGCGTGCGTGGGGCTTAACTGCCAGTTCAACAAAGGAGAGCAGGATATTTTGAATCCCAAAGGAGTCAATCTGATCCGGGCGTTTCCGGGTCAGGGCATCCGGGTATGGGGCGCGAGGACGGCGACCAGCAATCCGAGTTGGAAATACGTCAATGTCCGCCGGCTGTTCATCTTTATCGAGGAGTCCATCAAGGCCAATACCAACTGGGCGGTCTTTGAACCCAACGATGAAGTGCTCTGGGTGAGGGTTCAGAGGACGATCAGCGTGTTCCTGACCGGTTTATGGCGGAACGGCTCTCTGGCGGGAAGTTCTCCGGAAGAGGCGTTTTTCGTAAATATCGGGCGCAGTACCATGAGTCAGGACGATATTGACAACGGCCGTCTGATCTGCGTCATCGGCGTGGCTCCGGTGAAACCGGCGGAATTTGTCATCTTCCGTATCTCTCAGAAGACCAGCGAATCGGCGGAATAAATGCTGTCTGTGCAGGAAGGACAGGAAAGGACAGAAAGGAGTGTAGTAAATTATGCCATATCCACATGGTAAATTCAGATACAAGGTTGAGATTGACGGACTGGATGCGGGGGGATTTTCCGAAGTTACCGGCTTCGACGCGTCCATTGATGTGATGGAGTACAGGGAAGGCGACATGGTGCAGACACCGATGAAGATTCCGGGACTGAAAAAGTACGGGAATATTACGCTGAAGCAGGGACTGGCAGATTCGATGGTACTCTACGAGTGGATGACTTCCGGTGTCAACGGCGAAGTGGACCGCAAGACGATCACGATCACTTTGCTGGACGACGAGGAAGCGCCGGCGGCTTCCTGGCAGGTCATCAACGCATGGCCCATGCATTATACGGCGCCGGATTTCAACGCGACTTCTTCCGAGGTTGCCATCGAGACGCTGGAGATTGCCCACGAAGGGATGACAAGAGTTTCCTGACCGCCCGGCGACGGGAAACGAAGGAGGCTGCAGGACGTAAGAGGGAACGCTTTCGTTTTGCAGCACCTTCTTGTTTTCTGTAAGAAGACCATAAAAACAGGAGGACTGGCCGATGGACTTTCAGACCGAATTTCCCTTTACGCTGCCCAAAGGGTTCATGGACCGGGAAGGGAACCTGCACCGGGAAGGCGTCATGCGCATGGCGAACGCGGCGGATGAGATCCTTCCGCTCAAGGATGCGAGAGTGCAGCAGAATCCAGGGTATCTGACGATCATTCTTCTTGCGAGGGTGATAGTGAAGCTCGGAAGCCTTCCCGCGGTGGACACCCGGGTGATCGAAGGGCTGTACACGATGGATCTGGCCTATCTGCAGGATCTGTATCAGCGGATCAATACGATGGAGATCCCGGTGTATAAGGGGCTCTGCCCTCACTGCCGGAAGACGGTGGAGGTGCCCATAAATTTTATGGAAGCCGGGGACTGACTACGTATCCGGCAGACAAGATTTATGAGGAATCCGCGTTTATCGGTTATTACATGCACTGGGGACACGACGAGATCTTGAAGATGAACCATCTGGAGCGGCTGCGCTGGTGCAAAGAAGTGTCGAAAATCAACAGCCGGCTGAATCAGGAGCCGGAGAATGCATTCCGGCTGTGACAGACGGGAGGAGATGCCGTGGCGGATAAGAAGAACAGACTGCTGCTTCCGGGCCACAGTTTTGGCGTTTACATCGGTGAGGAGGCGTTCAGCTTTGCAAAAGTATCAAATCTGGAAGCACAGATAGAGTATGATGCCGTGGTCGAGGGCGGCAACAGTCTGTACCCGCTTTTTGTGCGGAAGGCGAGGACAAAACTGGATACTTTGATTATGGAAAAGGGAGTCAGGGTGCGCTCGACGGAACGGAAGTTCGATACGCTGGCAGAGGGAATGCATCTGAGGAACCTGCTCATCATACTGTACGGGAGCACCCGGGAAGTCGAGAAAGTTTTTTCGGTCGAATGGGGCGTGATCGTGCGGAAACAGTTTTCCGGTCTGGATGCCATGAAAAATGAGCTGTTTGTGGAGACGCTGGAGATCGCGCATTCCGGTCTCGTCGCGGCCACGGTTCCGAATAAATGATCGGGGCGGACAACAGGAGGCAGATGAAATTGCAGGTCATCGGAAAAAAGACGGGACATCGAAGGGCGCTGCTTCCGGATACGATCGGTAAGAACTCGCTGTTTGTAAAGACGATCATGGAGCATTACGGCCAGGGAGAGGGATATCGGTTTGACGCTGCTTCCATGGTATACCTGCTGCCGGCGGCTTTGCCGGATACGGAGGAAGAGAAGAAGGAACCGGAAGAAGAAAAGGCGCTGGCTTATATTTTAAGAGAGTGGGAAACGGTAAAACAGACGGTGCAAATCGAACGGAACCGGGAATTTGTTGTCCGCATCATGGAAAAGACGGTTCTTCCCGCAGGCGTGGAGATGCTGCACCGGGCTTCGGAACGGAAGCAGACGGAAAAATTGCTGCAAAGATTGTTAAAGGATTATCAATATATCCGGCTCACAGAGATGCGGGAATTTCTGCGGGAAACGGAGAAAAAGATTCGCTTGGCCGCTCCGGGAAGCGAAGCGCGCGGGGCGTCGTCGGACGGGAAGTATCTGCGGGCGGAAAAGGCAGTGCAGCAAAAGGCGGCAAAGCTGATCGCCGGGCTGGCGGCGCTGCCCGCTGAGAAAAAGGTGCGGGAGAGAAGAGCAGTTTCCAGGGAACTGGTTCGTCTGTTCCTGCCCGGGGAGGAAGGGAACGAAACTTTCCTGCCGGCGCGGGATGAAGAAAGCGGTCCGAAGCTGCAGGAGCTACCGTTGGTTCTGCGCGAAGTGTCCGCTGAGATGGGCGGGCTTCTGCAGAGAATGGAACGGCAGGATACGGAAGACTCCGGGCTGCTGCCGGACGACGCGGATCGGATGTTGGAGCGGGGAACGGAAACGCTGCAGAAAGCGGAGACTATTCTGACGCTGCTGGAGACGGAGCGTCTGCTGAAAGAGAGCGGTAAAGTTCCGGAAAGCCGGGAGCATCTGCCAAAGGAAGCGCGCATACAGCCGGAAGTCCTGCAACTGGAAGCGAATGTAGAGCGGCTGCTGGTTTATCATGAGCGGAGAATCGGCCGTGAGCTGGAAGAACAGGCTTTTTTTCATGAGATCCGGCAGATGCTGGATTTTCATGAATGGGAAACGTCCAAAACGTCGGGGCCGGCGCTGATGCTGCAAAGACTGGACCGTCTGCAAAAAAGGCGGAAGTCAGCCGAAACCGCGGAGGCCGCGCTGTATCGTGAGCTGGAAACGCTTCTTGTCCGTTATGAGCAGGAGCCTGGAAGAGAGACGGAGGAAACAAAAATAACAGCCGGCGGGACAGAGCTGCACACTTTCCTGCGGGAAATGCGAAGCCTGCTGGAACGACAGGAATCTGTCGAAAGTACAGCCTCCGAGCGGAGCACTTTGTATCGCGATTTGGAAACGCTTCTTGTCCGCTATGAACAGGGGCAGGACAAGGAGAGGAACGAGATAAAAGAAACGGTCCGCGAGATAGAAATGAGTACCGTATTACAGGAAGTGCGAAGACTGCTGGAACGACAGGAATCTGTCGAAAGTACAGCTTCCGAGCGGAGCACTCTGTATCGTGATTTGGAAACGCTCCTCGTCCGCTATGAACAGGGGCAGGACAAGGAGAGGAACGAGATAAAAGAAACGGT
>CAJUNR010000008.1:0-68591 GCA_910587765.1 uncultured Lachnospiraceae bacterium | reverse complement strand
TCGTCCGCTATGAACAGGGGCAGGACAAGGAGAGGAACGAGATAAAAGAAACGGTCCGCGAGATAGAAATGAGTACCGTATTACAGGAAGTGCGAAGACTGCTGGAACGACAGGAATCTGTCGAAAGTACAGCTTCCGAGCGGAGCACTCTGTATCGTGATTTGGAAACGCTCCTCGTCCGCTATGAACAGGGGCAGGACAAGGAGAGGAACGAGATAAAAGAAACGGTACGTAAGATAGAAATGAGTACCGTATTACAGGAAGTGAGAAGTCTGCTGGAACGACAGGAATCTGTCGAAAGTACAGTATCCGAGCGGAGTAGCTTATATCGTGAGCTGGAAACACTTCTCGTCCGCTACGAGCAGGAGCCTGGAAGAGAGACGGAGGAAACGAAAATAACAGCCGGCGGGACAGAATCGCGCACTTTCCTGCGGGAAATGCGAAGTCTGCTGGAGAGACAGGAATCCGTTGAAAGTAAAGAAACCGAGCGAGGCACTTTGTATCACGATTTGGAAACGCTTCTTGTTCGCTACGAACAAGGGCAGGCCAAGGAGACAAAAGCGACAAAAGAAACAGTTCGCGAGATTGAAATGCGTACCATATTACAGGAAGTGCGGAGCCTGCTGGAACGACAGGAATCTGTCGAAAGTACAGCCTCCGAGCGGAGTAGCTTATATCGTGAGCTGGAAACGTTTCTCGTCCGTTATGAGCAGAAGCCTGGAAGAGAGACGGAGGAAACAAAATTAACAGTCGGTGTGACAGAGCTGCATACTTTCCTGCGGGAACTGCGAAGCCTGCTGGAGGGGCAGGAATCTGTTGAAAGTACTGTCTCCGAGCGGGGCACTTTGTATCACGATTTGGAAACGCTTCTTGTTCGTTACGAACAAGAGCAGGCCAAGGAGACAAAAGCGACAAAAGAAACAGTCCGCGAGATAGAAACACGTACTGTATTACAGGAAGTACGAAGCCTGCTGGAGCAGCAGGAGTCCGTCGAAAGTATGGAGACCGAGCGGAGTACTTTGTATCACGATTTGGAAACACTCCTCGTCCGTTACGAACAAGGGCGCACCAGGGAGACAAACAAAATAAAAGAAACGGTTCGCGAAACAGAAACATGTACCATACTACAGGAAGTGCGGAGCCTGCTGGAACGACAGGAATCTGTCGAAAGTACAACCTCCGAGCGGAGCACTTTGTATCGCGATTTGGAAACGCTTCTCGTCCGCTATGAGCAGGAGTCTGGAAGAGAGACGGAGGAAACAAAAATAACGGTTAGCAAGGCAGAGCCACACATTTTTCTGCGGGAAATGAGAAGTCTGCTGGAACGACAGGAATCCGTTGAAAATAAAGAATCTGAGCGGAGCACCTTGTATCACGATTTGGAAACACTCCTCGTTCGCTACGAACAGGGGCGGGCCAAGGAGACGAACGAGATAAAAGAAACGGTGCGAGAAATAGAAACGCATACCATATTACAGGAAGTGCGAAATCTGTTGGAGAGACAGGAATCTGTCGAAAGTACCGCCTTCGAGCGGAGCACTCTGTATCGCGATTTGGAAACACTTCTTGTCCGCCATGAGCAGGAGTCTGAAAGAGAGATGGAGGAAACAAAAATAACAGTTGGCGGGACGGAAACGCGCACTTTCCTGAGGGAAGTGCGAAGTCTGCTGGAAAGACAGGAGTTTGCTGAAAGTACAGTCTCCGGGCACAGCACTCTGTACCACGATCTGGAACGGCTTCTGATCCCCCGCGAGCCGGCACCGGGGAATCCGCTGCAGGAAGGCGCGACGGAGTTGACGCCGCCGGATTTGCGCAGTCTGTCAGAGACCGCCATGCTGGTGCAGGAACATAGAACAAAGCCGGAGCCCGAAGCCTCTCCCGGACCTGGAGAGGAGAAGGCGGTATCCGCGGAAGCGTACGGTGAGCAGGAGAGACAGCTCAGGGAGCTGCGGGCGCAGACCTCCCGGCAGGAGAAGAAGCTGAAGCAGATGGAAGAGTGGAAGCAGGATGTGCTCCGGAAGATGGAAGAAGAAAAAGAACCGCCGGCGGAACAGAAAAGAGCGGTCTACCGGCAGTTTCAGGAGCGGCTGCGGCTGGAGCGCATGCGCCGGGGATTTTCCTGACAATTCCGTGCGGGTTGCAAAAAGGAGAAGGGCAGAGCCATGCAGAAGAACTGGTCGGACAATATCAAGACGATCAAGCTGAAAAAAGCGAAAATTATTGTGATTGAGGGGATCAAAAAAGGGCAGGAGATGGAAGTGATGTTCAACCCATCTCAGTATACCATATCCGACAAGGCGAAATACAAGGAGGCTCCGGCGGCATGGGCTGACAATCCGTTTCTGAATTATAAGGGCGGACAGGCGTCCACTCTGGAGATGGAACTTTATTTTGATACCGGAGAAGTCAAGATTTACGGCGAGAAAGGCGTGAAAAAAGCCACGGCCGTGTCCAGGGTGGTCAAAAATTTTACCGATCTGGTCTACATTGATTCCGATGTGCACGCGCCGCCGATTGTGAAATTTATCTGGGGCTCCCTTTCCTTCCGGGGCGTTGTGACTTCCGTGAAAAGTACCTATACACGCTTTACGGAGGCCGGGATGCCGGTTCAGGCAAAGGTGAACGTCTCATTTACGTCGGCTCCGGAAAAGGACGCCAAAAGAAAATCTCCTTTCCAGTCGCCGGATCGGACCAAGTGCCAGATGGTGCGGGAGGACTGCAGCATCTGGGACATTGCCCGGAAGGAGTACGGGGACATGTCGAAATGGAAGCTCATCGCCAGAGCCAACGAGATCGCGGATCCGCTGGGCATTCCGCCCGGCACCATGCTGAAGATTCCGGCGCTGTGAAAAGAGAAAGAAAGGACAGGGAGGTTGCGGCATGGCTGGTCTGATGACCGATGTTTATACCTACGAAACGCTGATAAATAAATATGCAGGCTTTACCGTACCGGCCGTACGTCTGTATGTGGACGGCAGGGAGTTGGATCAGGACATGACCCGCAATATCCTCAAAGTGGAATTGTCCCTCTCTCTGTCCGCCGCGAGTATGGCGGTGATCCGCATCGGCAATATTTATAGACGAGAAGAACGCATGTTCGACAAAAAAATCAAGAACAGGATAAAGCTGGGAACAATCGTAGAAGTAGGAATCGGCTACGGTTCCGAGATCACCAAAGTGCTCAAAGGGTTTGTGGCACTTCTGGGAGCGGAGTTTACCGAGACTCCCTGTCTGGTCGTCACGGTCATGGACGTGCGCCGTCTCATGATGCTGGGCGGGGTGCATCAGATTCTCCACAACGTAAAAAATTATTCGGACGCGGTGAAAACGATTCTGGGCGGGTATTCCAGACTCTGCAAAGCAGAGATTGACGCTACGAGCGATAATCTGGAGACGCCTCTGTCTCAGAACGCCACCGACTATGATTTCATCGCCGGGGAACTGGCCGGGAGCGGCCGGGCCGGGAGAGAATTTTTCGTGCTGGGGGATACGGCGTATTTCAGAAAACCGGCAAAAGAGACCCGGCCGGTCATGCAGATGGAATTTGGCCGGGAACTGCAGATGTTCCGGATGGAGGCCGGTTATCTGGATCTGAAGGTACAGGTCTCCGGGTACGACGCGCAGGAGCAGAAGATCATCCGGGCGGACGCGGCGGCGAAGTCCGGGGAACCCCAGGCCAGCCTCTCTTCCGGAACGCCGCTGTCCTGTATTCTGGATCCGCAGGCGGATACGCAGGATAAAGCCGGCATCCGGGCCAAAGCGCTCGCCAGGGAACAGACCGCAGGCGTGCAGCGCGCTCAGGGAACCTGTATCGGGCTGCCGGGCATCGTGCCGGGAAGATATGTGGAGATCGTTAAGCTGGAAGACATGGCGAACCGGAAATATTATGTCACCGGCGTCCGCCATGAGATCGGCGAAGAATTTTTCGTAACGGAATTTGAGACGGAAGGATGGGCGTAATGGGCGTATATGAGGAACTGTTCCCGTCCCGCTCCCGTGCGGCGCGGCAGATCCCGGGAGTCGTTCTGGGGATTGTAAAGGAGAACTGGGACAGCGGGCATCCGGGAAAGATCCGGGTGGAGTATTTTCTGGGAGAAGAGGGAAAGAACCTGACGGGATGGGTTCCGGCGGCCGCTCCCTATGCGGGAAACGGATACGGAGCCTATGCGCTGCCGGAGGTAGGGGATGAAGTGGTCCTGGCATTTCTCATGGGCGACAGGAACTGTCCGATTGTGCTGGGCAGTGTCTGGAACCGGAAAAGCGTCCTGCCCGAGAAGACGGCGGCGGAACACAATCCTGTGAAGAAGCTGCGGACCAAAGGCGGATGCGAGATCTGTTTTTCGGAAGAGGAGGGCAAGGAGCAGATTCTTATAAGGACTCCGAAAGAACTCCGGATCGTGGTGGAAGATGAGAAGGAAACGATCCGGATCAGCGACAAAGACGAAAAGAACGGGCTGCAGATCGACGGAAAAAACGGCACGCTCACCCTGCTGGCGGACAAAAAGCTGGAGCTGAGCGTGGGCGGGAAGAGCATGGTATCCCTGGACGCGAATGGGGGAGCCGTGAAGCTGGCCGCGGGCAAGATTACCGCCAATGCGGACCAGAGCCTGGAACTGAAAGGCCAGAGCATGAAGCTGGAGGGAAGCACCGCGCAGATCAAGGGATCCGGGACACTCAAGCTGGAGGCCGGAGGCACGGCCCAGTTAAAGGGCGCTATGGTTCAGATCAATTAAAAAGGAGCAGTAGGGATGACAGAATGGGAGAAGGCGAAAGGATTTCTGGGAACCGGTTTTCATTTTCCCATTGAGGTAGATGAAGCGACCGGGAGGATGAAGACGGTCTCTCTGGAAGAGGACATCATGCAGGCTGTCCGCGTGATTCTGATGACCAGAAAGGGCGAGCGGGTGATGCGGCCGGAATTCGGGTGTGACATTCATGAATATGCGTTTGATACGATGGATTATACGACGCTGGTGCAGATGGAAGACGCAGTCCGGCAGGCGCTGATGGTCTGGGAACCGCGGATCACCGATGTGGAAGTGGACATTGTAAATGAGCAGGATGCGGAAGGAACGCTGCTGATTGGGATCCGCTACGTGGTCCGGAGCACCAACAATCCGTATAACCTGGTATATCCTTATTATATAAATGAAGGAATGGGCGCATAGCGCCGGCAGGGAAGGGGACCGTGCAGATGAGCGAGTGGAAACTGGATGCCCGCACGAGCGGAGATATCCTGCAGAAAATCGGTGAGATCGCGGCGGATTATACACCGGAGTGGAATTTTGATCCGGAGCATCCGGATATCGGGTATGCGCTGGCCCAGGTGTATGCGGACATGCTGGAGGGGACGCTGAAGCAGTGGAACCGCGCAGGGTATAAGCATCAGCTTGCCCTGTTCAACTGTCTGGGGGCCCGCCTGCACGAGGCGGCGCCGGCAGGCGGGCATGCGGTTTTCCAGATATCGTCGGCTGCGCCGGAAGGGACGGAGGTGCCCACGTACGCCGGTATGACGGCGGAACTTCCGGGCGGAGACGGCATGAGCCGGTTCGAGACGCAGGCGGATCTGTATGTGACGCCGGCCGTTCCGGTCTGTTTCTACCTGACGGACGGAGCGAAGGACCGGATCTGCTGTCTGGCGGAGAAACTGCCCCAGGAGCTGGAAAAGCCCCTGGTACTGTTCGCGGAGAAAGGAGAGAATCTGCAGTCTCATGAACTGTATCTGACGCACAGGGAGCTTTTTCGCATTCGGGGAGAAGCCTGTCTGGAACTGCATTTTTATATCAGAGAGGGAAAACTTCTGGACGAGCGGATCCTTGAACAGATGGCGGATCCGCAGGCTGTGCGCATCACGTACCTCAGCGAAGACGGATGGCAGGAGTTTGACAGGACGGCGGCGCTGTCCGGGAGCCTTCAGCTCTGGAAAGGCCGGAATCAGCCGCCCTTTGCCGGCTCCGGGCCGGAGGGAGCAGAGACGTACGCCGTGCGTTTTCAGAACCTGGATATCCGCAGGCTGGGGCCGGTTCCGGTGGAGGAGATCCGGATTCTGGGCAGAGGAGAGCGTCTGAAGCCGGAATATGTGTACGGTGCTTCTTCCGAATGCGGGGAAGGGGCATATTTTCCGTTTGGGGAAAGGCCGCATCTGTATGAAGAAGTCTATTTTGGCTCCGGGGAAGCGCTGGGGAAAAGAGGCGCCCGGGTCAGCCTGCGTTTTCAGATGGATTTTGTAAAGGTGCCGCTGGAATCCGGGGTGGAAAAGTCCCCGATCGAGTGGAAATGGATTATGAAGCGCTCGGAGTTCCGCCCGGATCCGGAATACGACGTGACCATTGAGGAAGTGATCTGGGAATATTTTAACGGCAGCGGATGGAGCCGTCTGTTCCCGGGAAAGGAATACGGCGATGTATTTTCCGCCGGAACGGACGTGCTCGGACAGCAGAAGACCGTTTCCTTTGCGTGCCCTGCGGATATGACTCCGATCCTGGTCAATTCCTGCGAGACCTGTTATATCAGAGCGCGGATCCTGAAGATCAACAATCTTTACAAGCTGCAGGGAAATTATCTGACGCCGGTGATCAGCGAGGCGGAATTTTCCTATGTCTGCGATTACCCGGGGAAACAGCCGGAATATGTCTGTTTGAGAGATTGCCTGGAAGAGCGGATACTGGAGGGAAGCGCGTTTCGGGCGGACGGCAGGGGCCGAAGGCTCTTTGCCGGGATTGGCGAAAAGGAAAAAATCCTGTACATAGGTTTTGAACATCCGCCCGCGGGCGCGCCCATCCGGATGCTGTGGCAGTTTCAGGAACGGATGCTGAGAGAACAGGGCGGAATTGGCTGGGAGTATTACGGGAAGAAAGGATTCCGGGACCTGAATCCGGCGGATGAAACCTGCGGTCTGGTCCGGAGCGGTCTTGTGACCTTTGCGGGAGATAATGACTGGGAGAGATGCCGGCTGTTCGGCCGTGACCTGTATTGGATTCGGCTCAGAGACGAGAGCGGCTTTTATTCGAATCGGCAGGAGGAAATCCATTATCCGGTGTTGCGGGCGCTTTACATGAACGCAGTGAAAATCCGCCATGTGGAGCAGGAGGAGACGGAATATTTCACGCTGAACCGCTATGAGGAGGACTGCAGTTTCACGCTCATGCGCGGGAATCTCTCAGAGATTCAGGTACAGGTTCTGGAAGGGCGGGAGGAAGAGGCCGTCTGGGTGACCTGGGCGGAGACGAAGGAGTTGAGCGATGCGGACCCGCAGGAGCGGGTGTATCAGGTAGACCGGGCGGGGGGAACCGTTCTCTTCGGGAACGGAGTCCACGGCCAGGTTCCGCCTTTCGGACGGGAGGAAGGAATCCGGATTCATTATAAATGCGGCGGGGGGACAGCGGGCAATGCGGACTCCCGGCAGGTGAACCGGCTGAACCAGACCTATGGGTTTGTGACCGGCGTCAGCAACCCGGAACCTCTCTGGGGCGGTCTCGATCAGGAGACGCCTGCGGAGGCGCTGCGCCGGTGCGGTGCGTCCCTGCGGCACCGGGGCCGGGCGGTGACGGCGGGCGATTATGAAGCGCTGGCGCGGGAGGCGTGCCGGTCGCTGGAGAAAGTGCGCTGTTTCGGAGGACGGAACGCGCAGGGAGAGCGGGAGAGCGGAGCCGTGACGCTGGTCGTATGCGCGAAGGACGGACGGCTGGATACGGAGACGCTGGCCGGGTTTATCCAGGAGCGGATGGAACCGGGGATTTTAAAGAGGAATCAGTTTGCGGTTGTCACGCCGGAATTTGTGGAGGTGCGGGTGCATGCCAGAGTGCAGACAGGCAGTTTTCAGGAAGTGTTTCAGGTGAGACAGGAGGCGCAGGAGCGGATCCGGGCCTTTCTGGACCCGTCGGAAGGTCATTTCGACAAAGAGGGGTGGAACATCGGCCAGTTTCCGCGCGCCATACAGATCCGGAATGTGCTGAAAGAGATTCCGCAGATCGTGCGGATCGAGAAAGTCTATCTGACGGCTTTCATAGACGGGCCGGGAGGACGCAGGGAAGTGGAGCCTCAGACGGTCCGCTCCCGCCCGTACGTGCTGCCGGTCAGCGGAGAGCACGAGGTATTGGTCCGCGCGGCACAGCCATGAACATGGGGGAGAGAGAATGTTACCGGATATTCATTTGGATCAGATTACATTTGAAGAGATGCTGGAGCAGGCGAGAAACAAGATCGCGGGCTGCTATCCGGAGTGGACGGACTTTAACTATCACGACCCGGGAATGACGCTGATCGAACTGTTTGCCTGGCTGAAGGAGATTCAGCAGTATGAGCTGGACCATGTGGGAGACGTTCACAGACGGAGTTACCTTCATCTTCTGGGGGACGATATCAGGCACAGGAGGGGCGCGGAAGCTTTTGTCCGGGTGCAGACAGAGCGGGCGCTGAGCGTGCCGCAGGGTACGCGGTTTCTGGCTTCCGGAATCGTTTTTGAGACGGAGGAGGCGCAGGAGCTTCCGGGAACCGCGATTGTCTCCTGCCTGGCGCTGTCGCCTGGCCGGGAACGTCTCGGATGTCTGGACACCGAGCAGATGACCATGGGAAATCAGGTGTCGTTTTGGCCGTTCGGGCGGAAAGCAGAGCCTGGAACCTGCCTGTACATCCGCTGCAGCGGACCGCTGCCGGTGAAAAAGGAGCTGCGTCTAACCGTCCGGGTCAATGAGGGCAGACAGAGGCCGAGGAATCCGGCAGAGGCCGGTACCCGTCCGCTGGCTGCGTTCAGCCTGGCCGGCTGGAGCGGAAGCGGTTTCCGGAAAGCAAAGCTGATAAACGACGGGACGCTCGGCCTGCTGTTTGACGGCCAGATCCGTTTCGCTCTGGAGGAGGAGATGACGCCGCATGAGGTGGAGGGGGAGACCGGCTGCATCCTGCGGCTGCGGCTGGAGGACAGTCAGTATGAGATGCCGCCGGCAGTCTCTTTTCTGGATTTGAATACGCTCCGGGTGAAGCAGAAGGAGACGGCGGCCTGCTGGCTTGCGGCAAAGGAAGAAGGAAACGGAACCTACAAAGTATCCCATAACCTGTGCATCTGCGGGAATCTGAAAGTATTTCTGCAGGAGGGCGGGCTCTATCGGGAGCTTCAGGCGCGGCTTGAGGCGCCGGATCCGCGGGACGGCAGCGTGAGAATCTGTCCGCAGGAAGAGGTGCCGCAGGGCGGCCGCATCCATGTGTTGGCCTGCAGGGACGAGGACTGGTACAAAGGACACCGGATTCTGGGAACCGGGCGCGGATTTCCCGGGGAATGCTTTCTGCTGGATGAAGCGTGCGTCGCGCAGGAAGAACTTGTGATTCTGGTGGAGGAGCCGGAGGAACCGGGATATTACCGCAGATGGGAGCGCAGAAAAAGCTTCGCCGGCTCGGGGCCGGAAGATTTCCATTACTGTGTGGACGGCGCGGGCGGGCGGATTCTCTTCGGAGACGGTTTTCACGGCAGGGCGCCGGAGGGAAAGGTCCTGCTGGCCTCCTATGTGAGGGTGCAGGGAAGCGAAGGGAACGTCAAGGCGCACCGGCTTTGCGCGGACCCGTGCGGGTTCCTCGGGGAACTTGCGGCGGACAATCCGTGGAAAGCCTGCGGGGGCAGGGAGGAAGAGACGGTCCGGCAGGCGTTCGACCGGGTCCGCAGAGAGCTTTCCTCTGCCGGGGGCATGGTGACGGCCCAGGATTATGAACAGGCGGTCTATCAGACGCCGGGGCTTCGGATCGAGAGCTGCCGGGCGATCTTCGGGGACGCTCCGGAGAAACAGACGGTGCAGATGGTGGTGAAGCCCTGCAGTCCGCAGAAGCGGCCCGGCCTTACAAAAGCTTTTATCCGGAATATCGAGGAGCATCTGGAGGCGGGACGGCTTCTGGGAACCCGGATTCAGCTCCTCTCTCCGGCTTACATCCGTCTGGCGGTCTATCTGGAAGTCACGGTGCATCCCCAGTATCAGGAAGCGCGGGAGATCATCCGAAACGCGGTGGAGGAATCGCTGTCCTTTATGAAGACGCAGTTCGGCGGGACGGTATTCAGTAGCGGGCTGTACGGACAGGTGGACCGGCTGCCCTGTGTGTATGAAATCCGTTCTCTGCTGCTGGAAGCGAGGGGGAACGGCGTGCAGAAAAGCCCTTACGGGGATATCCGTTTTCCGTGCAACGGGATCGCGGATGAGATCGAGGTGCAGTGTTCCTGCTCTTTCGCGGGAGAATGACAAGAAAAGGGGAAACGATGAATTATTTTGTTTTCAACAAGACATCCGACTATACGCGGGGATACGCGGAGCATGTGACGGCGGGGCCTTCGGGGCTTCTGGTCGAACCGGGTTACGGCGGCCGTGCGGTCTTTTTTTCCCGGGTGATGGACAGTGCGGAGTCCGGCACCGTCTGGCACCGGATGACCTGTCAGGACTGCGCGCGGGACAGGGCGGCCGTGCGGATCTCCTTTTATACGGCGGAGGAACTGAACGGTCCGTGCGGGGAGAACGGCCCCGGTGTCAGAGAAGTGATCCGCTCGGAAACGATCTCCTTTTCCCGGAAGAAAGAATACCTGCAGCCGTTCCTGAAGAAACAGGCTCCGTTCGGACCGGATATTCTGCTCCATAGTCTGGAGGGCAGATATATGTGGTTCCTGCTGGAAATTTATCCGCAGACGGAGGAGGAGATCCGCATCGGGACGTTTATGATCTGTTTTCCCGCCCGAAGCTGGATGCAGTACCTGCCGGAACTGTACCGCAAAGAGATGGGCAACGACTCCTTTCTGGACCGGTACCTGTCAATTTTCCAGTCTCTGTACGACGATGTGGGGGAGAGGATCCGGAGTTTTTCCGACTGGCTGGAACCGGGTCTGGCGCAGCCCGGCATCCTCAATTGGATGGCCGGATGGCTGGATGTGGAAGAGCCGTACATATGGACGGAAAAACAGCTCCGGTATTTGCTGGAGCATATTATGGAATTTTACAGGGCGAGAGGGACCAGGCGCGGCATAGAGCTGTTCGTGGAACTGTACACCGGCAGGAAGCCTTTTGTGGTGGAATGGCAGGACGTGGCGCGCTTCCGGGAGAACGGTGTGCAGAGGGAACTTCTGGAAGAACTTTACGAGGACGATCCGGACAGCTTCACGGTGCTGGTGACGGAGGAGTGCGTCCCGGGATACAGGGAGCATCAGACCCTGATCCGGATCATCGAACAGATCCGGCCGGTGCGGATGGAGCCGCATCTGATCGTATTAAAACCTTATATCTTTGCGGACGGATATTCCTATCTGGGCGTCAACAGTGTGCTGGGCCGGTATGAGGAAGCGGTCCTTGGACAGAACAGCAGGCTGGCTTTCGCGTCGGTAGCCGGAGAAGAAAGGAGCGAAGACTGAGATGAAAAATACAAAATACTTTCCGTTTGAGAGGAATCATTATTTTTATGGAAAGCTGCTTTCTGTGGATGATTTCCGGCTGGAGCAGAAGTACGGCAACGACAAACGGCGGATGCTGAACCGTTTCCTGTACGGAGCGGGCGTGGTCACCGGAATGAACGTGGTGGGCGTGGACGATATGACGATCCTGGTGGAGAGCGGGCTGGCGCTGGATTATGCGGGCCGGGAGATCGTCATCGACGAGCCGGCCGTACGGAAGCTTGGCATGCTGGAGGGTTTTTCCGATTATGAAGAAGACCGCAATACCGATTATCTCTATCTGTGCGTGGCCTATGAGGAGGAAGAGACCGAGCGGGTCCACAGCATCAGCCGCAGCGGGCAGAAAGGCGGGGAAGCCTGCAATAAAATCCGCGAGGGATATCGTCTGTTTCTGACAAGAAAGGAACCGGAGTGCGAACTGCAGACCGGCAGGAGCCTGTTCGAGTCGGTTCAGACCGTATACTGGGGCCGGGGAATCCGTGTCAGACAGATCTGCCCCCGGTTTGCCCGCGGGAAGAGCCGGGTGGAGATGGTGATCGAGGTGGAAAATATAGGGCAGCAGGATTCGTTCGCTTTTTCCTATGAGCTTGATTTAAACTGTATGACTTATGAAGGCCGTTCCAGACTGTCGGTTTCCTTCGACGAACTGCTTTTTGAGAAGGCGGGCCGCTACCGGTTCTCCTACGGGCTGGATGTCATGGGGCTCAAGGATACCGGAGGGACGGCGGTGCTGGCGCCCGGCAGCTTCCGGCTGAGAATCGGAAAAAAACAGACCGAAGAGGAAGCGCAGGCCAAAAGCGTCATCTGGATCAGCGCGCGGGATGCGCAGGAAGAGGTGCGCCGGGAATATCATGAAAAGGGAATGGATCAGATCCAGAAAGACGGTGCCGATCAGGAACTGTATCTGGCGAAACTGTCTCTTTTGCGGGCGGGGGACGCCGTTATTATAGATGCGATCGAGAAGATGCCCTTCGGCCAGTATGTATCGGGCAGTTTTCTCCAGGATGCGCTGCTTGAGCTTGCAGGGCGGCAGGGCAGGGGAGGCGCGGGCGCTGCGGCGGGAGCCGGCGACGGCCGAGGAAACGGTTTTTCGGATCCCGCGGGGGTCCGGATTGCGGAGGGCGTAGAGACGATCGAGCTGGGCGCGGGCGCGGGCAGAGGGAAGCGGCTGTTCAGCCGGGAGATCTCCCACGGACTTGGCATGGGCGGGACCGCAGTCATACTGAGCCTGAAAGGGGAGAAGCCCCAGGAGACGTATTTCGGAGCTCCCGGCGTCTTTGAGGACGATCTGCCCCAAGTCGAGCTGGCCGCCCGGACCGACGCCCAGCGCGGGACGTTTGTGATCGGGCTTCGGACTCTGTCGGCGACGCCCAGGGAGCGGATCGAGGTGAAATGGACGGCGGTTCAGGACCGCAGGGAGCTTCTGGAGGACAAAAAAGAGCAGCGGATCTTCATCCGGCCCAATGTATTGAACCTGAACGTGCGGGAGAGCTATTATCTGGAAGCGGTATGCAGCAACATGCTGGACACCGGCGTCTGCTGGCAGGTGAAAGATCAGGGGGGGAGCATCAATGAAAACGGGATGTATACGGCGCCCAACACGGCAGGGGTCTATGAGGTGACGGCGGCAAGCACCGCTTATCCGCAGGTGAAGGCGTCCGTCTTCGTGATTGTGAGGGAAAAGGGTGTATAACGTATGATCATACAAAACTGCGACCATGCGTACCGGGTCATACGCTGTTTTTACAGCACGGAAGATACGGCGGAATATCTGTGCAGGGAGAGCAGGCGTGCGGAGGCGGGACTGTGGCTTCTGGTCGGTATTCAGGAACCGGTGCTGGCAAAGAGTTTTACCCTTTTTCTGGAGGAGAGGGCCAGACGGGAGGCGTTTACCGACTACCGGGAGTGCTTTCAGTGGGAACAGAAGCTGTACGCGGTTTTTGCGTACAGCGAAGATCAGGCGCTGACGGAGCGGATGAGCTGGGAACATATGAGCCTTGCGGAGCGGGTACAGATCGCTCACGGCCTGTTCAAACGGCTGCTGCTGCAGGATCCGCCGCCTTTTTTCGCGGTGAACGGCCTGCGGCCGGAGCAGGTCACGGTCAGCCGGAGTCTGGAGGTGAGGTGGAATTATCACTTTCTGCAGGTCCGGCAGTTTGACGCCGCCTCGCCCGGGGACGCCGCCTGGGCTCTTTTGGAGGTTCTGGAGTTTTTATTTGCCCCGGAGCTGGACAAAAAGCTCTATCCGGAGCTGGAGGCGTATCTGGAGGAGCTGGAGGACGGACTGCTTTGTCCGTATCTGGAAATGTACCGCGCCTTTCTGCCGGTAAGCGGAGCGCTTCTGGAGGATCCCGGAAGGAAACGCGTTCCCCGGACGTTCTGGTTCCGTTTGTGGGAGAAAGTAAAAAAGCTGCTCGGTTTTCTGAGGCGCGTGCTGAAGGCGGCGCTCGTGGCGGCGGCGGTGCTGTATGTGATCTTTGTTCTGCTCGATGACAGCGGGTCCCGCGCCGGGCAGCAGGTGATCCATCAGATCGGCGATCTGGTGATCGTGGAGCAGACAGAATAAAAACAGAGAGGGGCGGCAGGCATGGCCGGCGGTTTTCATTTAAAAAATTCATTGCATTATGGTGTGAAACGGATCCTGCGGGCGGTCGGCGCGCCGGTTCAGCTTCTGTATCAGAAACTGTTCAATATTTTCAGCCCGGATGCCATTGTGGGCAGAGTCAGCGCGGACGTCAAAAAGGAGATTCGCAGCGTGGGGAAGAAGCCCGATTCGCTGAAGGGGTATTACGCCGTCGGCGACCGGTACGTGGCGAAGAAGCTGGTGTATGTGCTGCTTCTGCTGCTCATTCTGCTGCCGGCGCTGTACATGCGGCTGATATTTCCGTGGATCGAGTCCCGCTTTCTCGTGAAGACCATGGTGATCAATTCCGTGGACATGGAAGGCTATACCGGCAGGGTCCGGCTGACAGAGTCGAAGGAGCGTCAGAACGTGATCTACGAGGGGGTTCTGACGGAAGGCCGGATCAGCGGGCAGGGGACGCTGTACGACCGTGACGGCCGTCTTTTGTACCGGGGAGGCTTTGAGGCGGAGCAGTACGCGGGGCTGGGGGAGCTCTTTTATCCGAACGGCGGGCTACGCTATCAGGGAGAATTTGGCGCCGGCCAGTATGAGGGGAAGGGAAAACTCTACTCGGAGAAGGGAGTGCTGATCTATGAGGGAACCTTCTCTCAGGATCTCTACGACGGCGCGGGAACCCTCTTCCGGGAGGACGGGCAGAGGCTCTATCAGGGCGGCTTTGTCCAGGGCTTTTATGAAGGAAACGGTATGCTGTACGGAGACAACGGCGCGCTGTTGTATCAGGGCGGCTTTGCCCGGGGGATTTACGAGGGGGAAGGCGCGCTGTATCAGGAGAACGGGAAACTTCTCTATCAGGGAGGCTTTGCGCAGGGAAGCTATGAGGGAAAAGGCTCCCTGTACCATGACAACGGAAGACTGGCCTATGAGGGGGAATTTTCTCAGGGAAAGAGAGAAGGGTACGGCATCGACTATACGAGAGAAGGTACGATGCGCTACAAAGGAAATCTGGCGAAGAATTTCTATGACGGCGAGGGCACGCTGTACGGAGCGAAGGGAGAGATCGTCTATCAGGGCGTTTTCTTCCAGAATATGCCCATGGAGGGGGAGGCGGTCTGCTACGACGCCAATGGCGACGTCGTCTATCGGGGAGAGATGAAGGAGGATGTCTACAACGGGCAGGGGCGGCTCTATCTGCTGGGCCGTCTGATCTATGAGGGAAGTTTTCTGGACGGGCAGTATGACGGGGAAGGCAGGGAATATCAGTCGGAGACCGGCAGGCTGGTCTATGAAGGCGGATTTGCCAGGGGCGGCTGGTCCGGCGAGGGCCGTCTGTACGACGAGGAGACCGGCAGGCTGCTCTATGAGGGAGACTTCCGCGAACGTATGTACGAGGGAGAGGGGAAGCTTTATGACCCACAGACCGGAGAACTGATCTACGAAGGAAATTTCCGGGAGGGGATGTACGACGGTCAGGGGAAGGTGTATTCCGGCGGAGTGCTCATGTATGAGGGAGAGTTTCTGCTGGGTGCCTACAACGGTATGGGCACGCTGTACGACATGGCGACAGGAGCTGTGACCTATGAAGGAATTTTCTATAAAAATATCCCGCTTTCGGAAGCGTCTGTCCAGCCGCCTCCGGAGCCGGCGGAGGAAGAGGAGGGAAAATAGATGGGATACGCAGTGTTCGGAGGCGCCGTGCTGCAGTGCAGCTTCGGCATGGCGCCGTCCGTCCTCAATGTCCTTCCCGCCGTGCGGGTGACGGGCAGCATGCCGATGGCCACGATCATGGATCAGGCTCCGATGGTGAACATCATGCCTTTCGGCATGTGCAGTTCCATTGCGAATCCGACGGTGGCGGCGGCTACGGCGGCGGCTCTGGGGGTGCTGACACCCATGCCGTGCATTCCGGTCATTCCGGCGCCCTGGGCTCCGGGCAGCCCCACGGTGCTGGCGGGCGGGAAGCCGTGTCTGAGCCATACAAGCAAATGTATGTGCGCCTACGGGGGAGTGATCAACATTCAGAATCCGGGAACCGTCAATATTCAGGTAAAATAAGAAGACCGGCCGGGTACCGCCGGCCGTGGGACTTCAGGCAGGGAGGCAACGTGGAGAGATATTTATTCGGTTTATTTTATGGATCTGCGGTTCTGGCGGCGCTGCTTTTGGCATCCCTTTGCCGGATTGCGGCGCTGCGCAGAAAATACAACCATATAAAGCGCGCTTTTGATTTGAGCGTCAGAGAGGAAGAAGCGGCTCGCAGGAAGGAGAAGCTCTATGCGGCCATGCTTCCGGAGCGGCTTCTGGAGTTGTTTCAGAAGAAGGATACGAAAGAATTTCTGGCCGGAGAGGGCCGGAACATCCGCGCCGCCGTGCTCTCCTTCAATGTGGAAGGTTTTTCTCAGATGGCAAGGAAGCGGACGGCGGCGGAGGTCTTCCGCTTTGTCAATGAGGTGCTGGAACAGGCGGTTCCGCAGGTACTTTTTCAGGAAGGGGCGGTGGAACGGTTCGCGGATGCAGGATTCCGCGCGTTCTATCTGGATACGCCGGGAAGGGCGCTTGCCTCCGCGGTCTCCGTCTGCGAAGCCATGGACCGGGCGGAGCACATTCATGGAAATTATTCCATCGGGATTTCCTACGGGGACGTGATGGCGGGCATGGTGGGCCATGAGGAGCGGATGGGGATGCTGACCATATCGGAGACCACGGGAATCGCCGAGTTTCTGCAGGAGCTGGCGGGGCGATACCGGGCGAGGATCCTGATCTCCGGCAGCATGCGCAGCCAGATTCCGGACTTTGAGAAGAACTACAGCAGCCGCTATCTGGGCCGCATCTATCTGAAGGCGGCGGATCTTGAGGAGGATTTATATGATGTATATGACGGGGATCCGCCGGAGGATAAGAACGGAAAGCGCAGAACGAGGCTGATGTTTGAAAAGGGCGTGGAGCTCTTTCAGGAACAGCGGTATTCGGACGCCCGGCTGCATTTTATCGAAGTTCTGAAAGCCAACCGCATGGACCGGGCGGCGAAGGAATATCTGTATCTGTGCGGCCGCTATGAGGACTGCGGGGAAGAGGACGCTTCGGTCTATCTGGAAATTTACTGATCATAAGGCGGGTTTTTGAGGATGAAAACATCAATCACGGAACTTTTGAAGCGGCAGGATGCGAAAAAGGAGCAGACGATCTACGGGGCGTATCCGGAGAACATCCGCCGCTTCGCCATCACGGCCGGAGATTTCTTCTGTCTGGAGCCGGTGGAGGACTGGGACGGAAATGTCTGGGTGCAGAGGCGCTACGAGGAGCTTCTTGGGCAGAAGAAGGAGTGCCCGGTCTACCGCTCCCTCTGCAGTCATAGAGAGGCACTGTCGGAGGAGATCCGCCGGATCAAGCAGGCCGATCGGAGCGGGTACGGCCATATGGAGGAGTTAAGGGCGCTCAGACGGGCGAGAAAAGGGGTCGAGGACGCGATAGAGGATCTCCGGTCCTGCTACGAGGCGGAAGTGCTGCAGAGACTGTTCCGGGACCTGGGGGTGGGAAAGATGCGGCTGCTTTCCTATAAAAATACCGCTTGTGTGGGAGGCTTTTTCGATCTCGAACGGCAGATTCCGGCGCTGTCCGCAATCCGTCTTCCGTGGATCCGCAGGACGCCGCTGCTCCTCGCCGGAATCCGCAGCCTCCGCCGGGCCGCAGAGCAGGGACGCCCCATCGGGGTGGTAGGAGGCCCCTGCCTGTTCGGAACTTACGAGGTGGAGATTCAGGTCCGCCACAGGGACGGCAGCCGTTATTCCTTTGATTTCAGCAGCGGGCGGCATTATGACCGGCAGCATAGGGGCGGCCTGGAATTTGCGGAGCATGTGGAGCTGCATCAGAGCGACATCGCGGAGATTGCGTTTCGTGACTGGAAAGAAAGCGTGACTTCTCAGGAGTATGACAGTCTCGAGGCGGTGTTTGCGTTCGGAGCGGCGCTGGGGGCGAAAGTGGCAGTTCCCATACCGGATATTTCTTATCTGAAATATCTGGCCACGGTGCTCATGCCGTTGGAGCCGAGCTTCCGAATCCGCGTTCTGGATCAGTTCCGGATACATACGAGAAGGATCGCGGATCTGTATCTGGAACTGGTCCGCCACATGAAGGAGCAATACCCGCAGGTGGAGACTGCGGTGCTGCATGAGCGCAACGGGCCTCTGTGCCGGCTGTTCCACGAGAAGAGAGAAACGTTTTTCAGAAAATCAGGGCTGATTGACCACATGACGGCAGAACGGCAGAAGACGGACGCTATCTTTGACTACATCTCCATGCTGGCGCTTCCTTATTATATATGGGGGACGCCGCAGGTGATTCAGGTGGATAATCTGGATGAGACGGATTCTTACCGGAAGTGCAGAAAGGTGCACCGGGAGGCGTTTGAACTGTCTGCGGTGCTGTATCCGGAGCGGCTGAGCGCCGACGGGCAGGAGACGATCTTCAACGCCCGTCCGGAATATAAGGAATATCTGGATCGGGGGACATGGAAGGTTCTGCCGAAGTACGCAGGCGCTGTGAGAGAAAGAGAAGAAGAGGAAGGGTGAGCAGATGAAACATTATTTCACACAGAAAAAACTGCTGAAAGGAGACCTGGCAGCGCTGCTCGTCTTCCTGTTCTGCGCTTTCCATGTTTTTCAGGGGATGGACCGGTATTCGTTCGTTCCCCGGACGGATCTCGTGCTGTCCAATCCGTATCTGGCGCAGGCGGACGCCGGGGGGAATACATGGGTGATTGACGAAGAGCGCTCCCGGGTCGTGAAGATTGATCAAAAGGGAGAGGCGGTGCTTGTGCTCAAAAGCACCCTGAGGGAAGCGGATACCTTCTGGTATGCGGAAGACCTTGCCTTCGGGCCGGACGGCGCCGTGTATCTGCTGGACGCGAGCTGGGACGAGACCGGTTCCAGAGTGGGACGGGAGTGCATTCTGGCCTACGGCGCGGACGGCGCTTACGAAGACACTCTTCTGGATGTGGTCTATGAGGAGAATCGGCCGGACAAACACAAGCTGTTCGCGCTGCAGTACCGGGACGGCATGCTGTACTATGTGCTGTCTCAAAAGGAAGGGTTTTCCGTCTGTGCGGTGTCGGTTTCCACCGGGGAGAGAAAGGAGAACGCGTTCTACTCCTATGAGAATGCGTTCAATTTGATTCAGGACTACACCTTCCACCCGGACAGCGGGGCGGTGTACGCGCTGGACAAGCGGGGACGGATTCTGGAAGGAACGGACGGGAAGCTGACGGTTCTGTATGACACAAAGAGCGACGGGGCGTATGCCGGGCGTACGGCGTTCTACCGGATCGCGGCGGACCGGGAGGGAGGTCTCTATGTGACGGATATCCGGCAGAATGCCGTATACCGCCTTGACAAGAACGGGCCGGAGGTCTTTATGGATCGGGGACAGGTGCTCGGCGTCACCTGGGCGGCGTGTGCGGACGGCAGTACGGTTCTGGGGATGCGGCTGGATTCCGGGATTGTCGTGCAGGATCCGTCCGGCGGACAGAAACTCGGCGGAGATACCTTCCGGAAAGGCGGAGATTATCTTATGCGCGAGACATGCTTCCAGGCAGCCGCGCTCCTGCTGCTTCTCGCCGGCCTGTGGCTTCTGGCGCGTCTGGGAATCTGGCTTCTGGGATTCCGGGTGTCAGAGGTGCAGAAGAACGGAATCCTCGCCGCCGGCACGGCGGCGGTGGTGTCGGTCATCATCGTCTCCCAGATGCTGAACCAGTTTGCCGGCGTCTATCGGGAAGAACTGCTGAACCGGCTGTATATTATGGCGCATACGATCAGCGGCATGGTGGATGCCGGGAGCGTGGAGCGCATCCGGACCTCCGAGGATTATATGGGCGAGGACTATCAGGCGCTGATGAAGGCGCTGGAGACGGGAATGAACCGGGAGGATGCCTCAGTGCGGGAGATGTACTGCAATGTGTTAAGGTATGAAGACGGCAAAGGATATGCCATTGCCTATTTGGACAACTCAATCGGTACTTATTACCCCCGGGATGAGGCGGAGACGCAGGAACTGAAATATATTTATGATTTGAAAAAGGTGGTCCGCAATGACGGCAAGGACGACGAGACAGGTTCCTATATCTATGTGCGCGCACCTGTGTTGGGCAGACAGGGAAATGTGGCAGGCGTTATAGAGGTCGGTACGACAAAGGAGGTGATCACGGACAAGGTGGAAGAGATGCGGCGCTCGGTCATGCTCATCGTGATTATGGTGGTGCTGATCGTCCTGTTTCTCTTCGGGGAGATCCTTTCTTTCTTTGATTTGCAGGCAAAGTATCGGGAGGAGCAGAGAGCAGGACAGCCAGTGATGCCTATGCATATGCTGCGGTGCGGCATCTTTATTACCTATATGGCGTTTAACGTGGCCAGTTCCTTCCTGCCCGTCTACGTGGCCGGTTTTGTGACCGGCCGTCTGGGGATCCCGAGAGAACTGGCGGCCTCTCTTCCGATTACGCTGAATATGATCTTTATCGGCGCGATGTCCCTGTTCTGCGCCCGGATCCTGCTTCGCTTTTCCTTCCGTGCGGTGGCGGGCGCGAGCGCCTGCATCTGTATGGCCGGGGATGCGATGATGTTTGCGGGGCAGAGCTATCTGTGGATGGTCGCCGGGCTGATTCTGAACGGAATCGGCGTCGGGATGATCACCAACTCGGTCAATATGTTCATCGCAGGCAGCAGCGACGATAAGATGCGGGAGGACGGTTTCTCTCTGTTCAATGCGGGCAGCCTGTCCGGTATCAACTGCGGGATGATGCTGGGAGCGTCCCTGGCCGGAATCGTGGGACAGCGCATGGTCTTCGGCTGTTCGGCGGCGGCCTGGGGCCTGGTGGCGGTTCTGTTCTTTTTCATGGGTAAATACATGAAGGGAGGCTGTCAGGGTCCGAAGGGGAAGGAGAAGAAGAACATGGGGAAATTCCTCGCTTCCCGGGGCGTGCTGCCGTATCTGTTCCTGATTCAGCTTCCGTACGTGGTCATCAACAGTTTTGTATTCTACTATGTGCCGATCTACGGCAGCGCCCAAGGGTTCAGCGAGAGCGTTGTCTGCCTGTTCCTGATGTTAAATTCGCTCTGCAGCGTCTATCTGAGCGTGGCCGTGACCGGATTTGTGACCAGGCGTCTGGGCGAATGGAGCATCTATTTGTCCAGCTTTCTCTCCTTCGCGGGGCTTCTGATGTTCGGATGGAAGAGTACAGCGCCTATGCTGGTGCTGGTGCTTCTGCTTTTGGGACTGGCGTCGAGCTTCGGCAGTCCGGTCCGCCAGTTGTTCTTTACGAGGCTGCCGGGCGTGCGGGAGTACGGAGAGGAATCCGCCATGGGAGTCTTCAATTTTATGGACAATGCAGGAGAATCCGCAGGGCCGGTTCTCTTCGGAAGCATTATGGCCGGTCCCGGCGTTCTGACCGGGCTTGCGGGGTTTGCGGCGGTGTCGGGCGCGATGAACGCGGTGTATGCGTTCCTGTTCGGAAGGCACAAAAAAGCGCGTAAAGGATGACAGGAGAGGGCGGTATGAAAAAACGGACGAAGAAAAAACTCAGCCGGAAAATGGCGGCCATCTGCACGGTCTTCGCGCTGACGATCAGCGTGACGCTCGGAGTGATGGGCTTTTATACGTATTATCACAATATCCTCGAACAGTACCGGCTGTACATCCGCACGATCCTCAGCCTTGCCGAGGGTACGATTCAGGTGGAGGATATGATGCGCTGCATCGGGAGCGGAGAGAAAAGCAGGCAGTATGAAAAGACGCAGAAGGAACTTGACAATCTCAAAAGCCGGTCTCAGGTGGAGTTCATCTATGTAATCCGGCCGCTAAACGACGGCGTGGTCGACAACGCCATGTACGTGTGGAACGCGGTGACGGAGGAAGAGCGGGAGCTTTTCACGGACATTGATTCGCTGGGCGACCTCTCCGGAGAGGGCTTTCCTCTGAAAGTATCCGAGCATTTCCTGCCCGCCATGGAGGGAAAACGGGAGATCCTCTATATTCCCAACAGTACGGAAGAATTTGATTATGTGCTCACCGGACTCTGTCCGGTGTGCGGGGAGGACGGCCGGCCGCAGGCGCTGATCGGCGTGGACATCCGCATGGACGAGATCTACAGGCGGCTTTATCAGTATCTGCTGTATGTGATCACAGGCACCCTGTGCATCGGCGGTATCTTCCTCTTTTTGTTCCTGCGGGTGCTGAAAAAGAGCGTGGTACTTCCGGTGATCCGGATGGCCGACAGCGCGGAGGATTTCGTCCGGCAGAGCAGCGGCAGCCTGGAGCCGTCGCAGCTTGTTTTCCGGGATCCCCATGCGGACACCGGAGACGAGATCCAGTTTTTAAGCGAGAGCCTCAAGGAGATGACGGCCGAGCTGGTGGAGTACATGGGCAACCTGAAGAAGGTGGCGGCCGACAGAGAGCGGATCAGCGCGGAGCTCAATGTGGCGACCGGGATTCAGTCCAGTATGCTCCCCCGGATCTTTCCGGCTTTCCCGGAGCGGACGGAGTTCGACATCTATGCCAGCCTTCAGGTGGCGCAGGAGATGGGCGGAAGCTTCTATGACCTGTTTCTGGTGGACCAGACTCATCTGGCGCTGGTCATCGGCGAGATCAAGGGCCGGGGGATTCCGGCGGCGCTTCTCATGGTCATCACCAAGACGCTGATCAAGAACCACGCCCAGCTTGGCTACAGTCCGGACAAGGTGCTGGCGGAGACGAACAATCAGCTCAGCGAGAGCAGCGAAGGCATGACGACCACAGCCTTTCTCGGCATCGTCGATCTGACCACGGGAGTACTCACCTATGTAAACGCGGGGCACAGTGTTCCGCTGGTAAAGCGCGCGGGAAAGGATTTTGCGCCGCTTCCGGCGAAAAACTGTTTCATGCTTGGGAGTATGGCAGGCGTACCGTACTGGCAGCAGTCCATACCGCTTGTACAGGGGGATCTGTTGTTCCTCTACACGAAAGGGCTGGCGGAAGCGGAGAACGGCGGGCATGTGCAGTACAGCGCAGAGCATATGCAGATGCGGCTGGATCAGGCGGTGAAGGAAGAGTATGCACTGGACGGGATCTGCAGGATTATGACAGGAGATGTGGAAGACTTTCTGGGAGGCGTCGTCCGCCGGCAGGACATCGCCATGCTTCTCTTCCGTTTCTTCGGCTGACAGGAGAGCGGAGGCAGGATGAGAGAGACAGAACAGAAATTTGCGGAACAGAAACTGAAAGAGGCCCGCGAGACGTATGACCGGCTGAGGACGGTGAGCCATGTGCAGACAGAGCCCTTTTCCGGCCATCAAAGGATCGAAGGCTATCAGGAATATCCGGCGGCGGAACATTTTTTCGGAAAGGACCGTCTCTGGAAGCGGGAAAATATGTTCGGCGTCGTGCAGGTGGGCTACGATCCGCAGCGGGAGAAACTCTTTCTGTTCGCTCATATGAAAACTTCCAGATACGATACGGCGGCGGGCCGCTGCCAGAAGGAGATGAGCGCGCCGGGGCAGAAGGCGCTTTTCAAAAGGCAGGGGGAGAGCCGGGCTTACGTCTCCGGACGCCGGGAGATGGCCGCGGTGCTGATCGAGAGAAGGAAGAACCGGCCGTGGACGGGAGGTTTTCTGAAGGCGTATACAGAGCGCAGAGAGATGGAGGCGGCCGGAAAGCTTCTTCCCTTCTTCTCCCGGGAGGAAGAGAGGGAAGAGCTGGAGCGTCTGAGAGCGGCGGCGCGGGCAAGGCAGGAGACGGTGCGCAGCCTGCAGGTTCTTCCGCCGCAGTCTCAGGAAACGGCGGAACAGGAGCAGGAACGAAGGATGCGCAGGGAGCAGCTTCTGAGGCTTCGGAAAGAAGGCGTCCGGGATCTGATTCTGGAACATCTGCTGCAGGCGGTGCTGGCGGTGAAGGAAGGCGAGTCCAGACGGTTTCTGACCGGCGCCAACTACGCGTACCGTTATCAGAGGACAGAGATCGAAGCGTATTACCGGGGACGGAAAAGAGCCCGCGATCAGGCTCTGGCACGCGCGGATGCGGCGGAAGACGCGGCGGAGGATGAGAAGTGATGAGAGAAACAGCAGGAGGACGGTTTTGCAGCGCCGAAGAATACCAGGCGGCTCTGCTGGACTGTGTCCGCAGAATACTGGGGGTTTACGGACGGGAAGTTCTGTCCGTATCGGAGAGTGGGATCCTGCACCGGGCCGGGGGAACGATCATGAGCCGGGAGGAGCTGGAGCAGCTTTTCGCCGGAAGGCCGTTTGCCCGAAAAGCGAAGGAGCAGATGGAGGAAGGCTACCAGGAGCTTCTGACCGTGCGCAGGGCGGGGCGCGATACGATGCGCGGCGGCGTTATCATTCCCATGGAATATGTGTTCCATGCGTTCGGTCTGGACGATCTGGAAGCTTATATGGTGATTCTCTCCTGGGCGGCGGAAGCCGACCATGATCTGGGCCTTCTCTTTTCCCTGCTGAACGAGAAAAGCGGAGTGCGGCTCCCTACCATGGATCTGTGCATCCGGACCTGTACCTTCTCTCAGGAGGAACGGCTGCTGCGCCGCAGCCGCTGCATCAGACGCCGGAGGATTCTTTCCTTTTTCTTCTGCGGACTGTACGATCTTGGCAGGCGGGACGACGTCCTGCCTGCGGAAGGGTATCTGGAGCAGGAGCTGAAACTGGACCACAGGATCGTATCCTATCTGGAAGATCCCGCATCCGCGGACCCGCGGCTGGAGATGCTGGTGCAGTACGGATATCCACAGGAAGAAACGCTGCTGATTCACAGGCGGCTTCTCTTGGGGCTTCTGGGTAGGAGCCGGCCGGACGGCGGGCCGGAGGCGGTGTTCGTCAGCGGTGAGCCGGGCGCGGGGAAACGCTGTCTTCTGTCCGCCCTCTGCAGGGAGAACCACAGGGCATTTCTTCTGGCGGACGCGGGAAAGCTGCCCGGCGAACCGGCGGAAGTCTTTCGGATTCTGTTCACCCTCATCCGGGAGGCGCTTCTGAGGGGAGGAGCCGCCATCTGCTTCTGCCATATTCCGCCGGAGGAAGAGCAGGAACATCAGGTGAGCAGAGAATGCATGGAACTGCTGCTGCGGGGGACGAAGCTCTGGAAAGGCGAGCTTTATTTTACCTCGGATTATGAATGGAACGCGAAGATCCGCAGCCCGGAGCGCAAGATTCTCAAGCTGCGGATACCGGGGACGACCACAGAGGAAAGGCTTCTGCTCTGGAAAGCCTTTTTAAAGGAGGAAGAGCGTCCGGAAGGGCTGGATCTGGAATATCTGGCGGACAAATACGCGCTGTCCGCCGGGGCGGTAAAAAACAGCGTGGAGGACTACCGTGCACACGCACGGCTGGCGGGAGGGCCGCCGGAGAAAAGCTGGCTTCTGGAAGCGTGCCGGCATCAGCTCGATCACCGGCTGGGCAGGGACGCCGTCTGCATCACGGCAAAATACCGGTGGGACGATCTGGTGCTCCCCGCCCCGCAGAAACGGATGCTGAAGGACGCCTGCGATCAGGTGCGCTGTCATCATCAGGTTTATCACTGCTGGGGATTCGAGGAGAAACTCGCGTACGGGAGGGGGGTGTCCATGATCTTCTACGGTCCGCCGGGCACCGGCAAGACTATGGGAGCGCAGGTGCTGGCGAATGAGCTGGATCTGGAGCTGTACAAGGTGGACATGGCGGGAGTGATGTCGAAATATGTGGGCGAATCAGAGAAAAAGCTGGGGACGATCTTTGAACAGGCCGGGAAGAGCCGGAGCATCCTGTTCTTCGACGAGGCGGACGTGCTGTTCGGGCAGAGGACGGATCAGAAGGATTCCAATGACAAATATGCCAACGCCAGCACCGCCTATCTGCTGCAGAAGATCGAGGAATACGAAGGAATCATGGTGCTGGCGACGAACCTCTTGCAGAATTTTGACAACGCGTTTTTAAGAAGGTTTCAGTTCATCATTGAATTTCCGGCTGCGGATGCGGAGCGCAGGCAGGAGATCTGGCAGAATGTATTTCCGGAGGCGGCGCCGAGAGAGGAACTGGATTTTGTATTTCTGGCTCAGGAATATTTGTTTTCCGGGAGCCAGATCAAGAATGCGGCGGTGGCGGCGGCGTTTCTGGCGGCAGGAGAGCGGAAGCCGGTCGGCATGCGTCATGTGCTGACTGCCGTGAAGCGGGAGATGGCGAAGACCGGAAAGACGCTGATCGCGGCGGATTTTGGACCGTATTATGATCTGATGCAGGAGGGATGAGTATGGGAAAAATATTGGACAGCCTCAGGAAAGGATTTGGCAGTAAGAAAGAGCAGGAAGCTCCGAAAAAGGAGCAGGAGGGCAGAGGTCCGGCGCCCCGGCAGGAGACGGAGGACGAGATACAGTTGAGACAGATCCTGAACTTGTTTGATCAGATGAGCCTGCAGGCGGACGCCTGCAAAGCGGCAGGGGATCAGGAGCGGCTTCAGCAGATCAGCGACGCCTTTGAGACGCTGGTTCAGAAGGGCATGGGGCTTCAGGCAGGAGAGGCAGAGAAGGCCGCTTTTGCGGAAAAGCTGGGACTCTGCAACGGAAAGCTGAGGGAGGCGCACGCCCGGGTGGAGCAGGCGGAGCGGGAAGCGGAGCAAAGCAGGGAGGAGCGCAGGGAACAGAAGCTGACGGACGCGAAAAAGAACATCGCCGAGGCGAGGAAGACGCCTCTGGAGACGCTGATCGCCCGTACGAAGGATGAAGACGTGGGGGCGCTTCGGCCGCAGGGGGCGGAAGAGACAGAGGCCGATAAGGAACAGGAGGCGGCGCCTAACGGGCTCTGGGAGGAGATCAAGCGCAGAGGATCAGAGATTCCGGGGGAGATCGCGGACGGCTTCAAGGAGGCCTTCAGCGGTCCGGCGGAATTTCTGAAAGCTTTTTCCGATAAATTTGAGAGCGCGTCGGAAATGTTCGGTACAGCCGCGGATCTGAATGAGAAAGTGGGTGAGCTGGGGGGAAGCATGGAAGCCGCGAAAGAAATGGAAGGCAAAAAAGCGTTCAAACATGACGTCAAAGACGGCAAGAAGGAGACCGGAGAATTTTCAAAAAAAGATGCGGTCTCGGTGATCAAGATGGCCTGTACGCTGGTCAATTCCGCCCTGCATCTAATCAAGATGATACAGACCTTCGTTGAGATCGGGAAGAAAGAGATGGAAAACAACAGCGAAGCGCCCACGCTGGACGGGCAGGAGCGTCATAAGATGGCAAGAGACGCCCTGCATCAGATCGTGGGGTTGTTCGGGGACGCCACAAGCATCGCGTCCGGTTTTATCGAGGCGGTTCCGCTGCTGGGACCGGTGCTGGAGATTTTAAAAGGCGGTCTTGAGATGGCCATGGACACCTGGGATATGGCAAGCGACTCCTGCCATGTGGAGATGATGCGCCGGGAGCGTAATCTGATCTATGAGAGGATGCAGGCGAAAAGGGAAAAGTACAGCCAGGAGAAGACAAAGGACGAGCAGGCGGCCGAAGCTTATACGATCGACGGAAAATGGTTCCAGAGCCGGGCGGCGGATGTGGACGACAAACGGAAGGAAATGCTGAGAACCGTCGCTCTTTCCACCCAGAACGATCCGGACAAAATCCGGATTGTCCAGAGAAAAGATATGCGTTCCAGAAATGATTCCAGGTACCGGGAAGCACTGTACGGGCTCGGACAGAGGATCCGTGAAAAGAAACTGGCCCCGGGGAAGAAATCAAAGGAAGAGAAGACAAAGCTGCGCCAGATGGAGGCGCTGGAAATGATGGAAAAGTTCCGGGAAGCGGAAAAGGCGCACAAGAGAATGCGCAAATCGGTGATACTGAAGGTGGAGGCAATCATCAAAGGCGCGGTCGGACTGGTAAGTTCCGGCCTTACTCTCGCCGGACAGATCGCGGCCATGACCGGAGTCGGAGCCGGGGCGGGCGCCGGTCTGATCGGCGCATCCACGGTCATCGACGTGGCGTCGCTTGGCTACGATGCGGGCAGAGTGGGGGTGACGGGAGCCTATCACGGCGTGCGGAAGCTGATCGGAACCGAGGCGAATAAGGATACGACCAGAAGCGATATGGCGCTGGTGATCATGGACCGGATGAAGGAAGTGAGCGCGTCCGAAGTGTGGGATGACCGGCATTTTGCAGATGACACCAGGCTGGAGCAGGCAAACGCAAAAGACGTGATCCGTCAGGGAGAGAATGTGCGGCAGTTAAAAAGCCTGCTGAGAGGCGGACTGGACGCTTCCATGTCGGATCTGATCGGAAGCGATAGCGCCAAAAATCTGCAGAAAGGACTCGCGGGAGCGTTCGGTCAGGGATAAGAGGAGAAGACGATGGCATACACAGAGGAAGAGAAAAAAGAGGAACTGAAGCGTCTGGCGGAATTTCTGAACAGTGTGGAGATTCCGGCGGAGGTGCTGGAAAAAGGGCCGTATGCGGCGGCGGTCAGCCTGCTGATCAGCCTGCCCACGGTGGAGGATCAGGCGGACTTAACGGAAGAAAACGCGGCGGAGAAACTTCATCTGGCGACGGCGCATCTGGTGGATCTGGAAGAGCCGGCGACGGTCAAATACCTGTCTTTATACACGCAGGTGAGGGCGGACGCCGGAGTTCTTTCAGAATCAGAGCTTCTGAGCCTGATCAATGAGATCAATCAGGGGGTGCGGGTGGGGCATTTCTACTGTTCCCGGGTCGAGACGGGGGAGCGGATGGTGCAGTACCGGGCTTCGGTGATGGGAGCCGCAGAGCTCCCTCTGGATGAGGGCGTGGCCGCCAGCGCGGTGCTGGAGATGGGAATCGGCTACGATCATATGAAGTCGGTTCTGACGGAATCGGCGCACTCTGAAAAGAGAGAGGGAGAGAAAGAATGAAGGGCGCGGATCCGGTCGGCCTTCAGATCCGGGAGGCCGGCGCCCGTTGCCTGCAGGATGCCGGGGACAGAAAAGAGCGCCTTCGCTCTCTGAGCCGCCGGCTGGAAGAACTGTCCGCGGAACTGGAGCGGACGGGTGCGGTCCACCCGTGGCCGGAGGCGCTGTCTGCGCTCTCACCTGCCCCGGAGGAGAAGATACTTTTGTGTCTTCTGTGGAGCCTGGAGGGGCCGGGCGGAGGGAGCGAAGAGGAGCTGCGGCTTTTTCTGGAGGAACTGGGGGTGGCTCCGCTTCCTTACTGGACTGTCCTGCAAGGAGGCCGGGTCAGGCTCTCTCCGGTCGTGTCCGCCTGGCTTGACGGCCGTCCGCCGGCGCTTCCGGAGGGAGCGGAGCTCCGTTTTCCGCGGGAGCGGCGCTTCCGGGGATCGGTAGAACTGCTGCGGACGGGCAGAAAATTTCTCGCGTATGCGGAACAGGAGGAAGGAGCGGCCGTTCTGTGTGTCCGGGGAAAGAAAGGGAGCGGCCGGAAAACTTATATCGAACAATTGTTCCGTGCGGAGGGACTGGCGGTTCTGATTCTGGAAGGAGCGGTCCTGGCGGGGACAAAAGAGGAGTTGGAGGACTGTATGCTCTGCGCGCGGCTGTACGCGGCGGCAGTCTGCGTATGCGCGGACGAGACGGCCGGCCGGAGACTGCTTCGCAGAGTCAGCGGCTGTTTTCGGTTCTGTGCGGCGGTGCTGGAGGATGGCTGCACGCCGGAATCGGATCTGGACCTTGATGCGGATACGCTGATTTTTGACCAGAAACTGTCGGAACCGGAACCGGAATGCCGGTTTCGGATGGCGCGGGAGGTGCTGGGAGAGGCGACAAAGCTTCTGCCGGCGGGCTTTTCTCCGGAGCGGCTGGTGCGGGAGCGGGAGCCGGCGGGCGTCTGTCTGCGGCGTCTGGAGCGGGTGCGGGCAGAGCTGCTCTGCGACTGTTTTCATCCGGAGAATGCCTGCCGGGAGAGGGCTTCCGAGGTGCTTTGTCCGCTCCCGGCGGATCGTACCCTTGAGGAACTGAAGCTTCCGGCGTTTCAATATGAGAGGCTGATCCGGATCTGCAGGATGGCTGCGGTCCGGGAGGAAGTGCTGGAACAGTGGGGATTCGGGGAAAAATTCTCCTACGGAAACGGATTCTCCGTCCTGTTCTATGGGGCGCCCGGCACCGGCAAGACGATGGCGGCGCAGGCGCTGGCTCATGAACTGAAAAAACCGCTGTACCGGGTGGACCTCTCGCAGTTGACGAGCAAATACATCGGTGAGACGCAGAAAAACATCGGACGGATCTTTGACGAGGCGGAAGGACTGGACTGCATTCTGTTTTTTGATGAGGCGGACGCGGTTTTTGCAAGACGGAGCGAAGTGTCGGATGCTCAGGACCGGTATTCCAACGGAGAGACTGCCTATTTACTGCAGCGGATGGAACAGTATGCGGGGGTCTCCATTCTGGCGACCAACCTGCTGCAGAATTTTGACGATGCGTTCCGCAGAAGAATTTCCTGTATGGTGCATTTTCCCATGCCGGACGCGGCGCTTCGCCGGGAGCTGTGGGAGGAGATTTTTCCGGCGGATACGCCGGTATCCCCGGAAGTGGACGCGTCCGTGCTGGCCGAGAGCTTCGAACTGTCCGGCGCTTCCATCCGCAGCGCCGCCTGGCACGGGGCGCTGCTGGCGCGCTCGGAGGGGTGCGGGGTGCAGATGCGCCATATTCTGAGCGGGATTGAGAACGAATACAGCAGGCAGGGAAAGACGTTTCCGGGAGAACTGTTTGCACAGAACGGCTTCAAAACCGGCGGATGAGGTGATACGATGGCAGATTTTACAATTATATCGGATGTGAGTAACGAGGTGCTGAAGCTTTTAAGGGAAGAACTCTGTCCGGAACTGATCCCGTCTCCGGAATCCATCGCACTGGCGGCGCCGACGGACAAAAATGCAGATTTTCAGATGGGCTTATATTTGTATGACATACAGGAATTAAGGGAGTATCAGCAGGTAGACATGATTCGTCTCACCGGCAGCCGGGCGCAGTATCCGCCCAGGCTTCTGACCCTGTACTATGCGGTTTATATCAACAGCCGGTCTCAGATGATGTCCACGCCGGAAAATGAACAGCGGATCCTCGGACGCGTGTCACAGGCGCTGATGGACCGCGCGGCGCTGCAGGGGGCGGCCGCGAAGGGCGAGACGGCTCCGTCCATGACACTGCAGATGCTGAGCTTTGAGGAAAAGACCAGAATCTGGTCGGTTCTTTCCGTTCCCTATCAGCTCGGGGTCTATTTTCAGGCAGCGCCTGTGATCCTGTCCTCGAGGCGGACCCGGGAATTTAAGCGTGTGGTGGATGCGGATTTTACCGCGGAGCAGATCGGGCGTTAGCGGAGGAGGTCAGAATGTCGAAGATACGGATTGCGTTTGTGCTGCGCATGGTGGATGATTTTACAGGAGAGCCGGTGCGCGACGGCCGGTTTCTGTTCACGTCCGGCGGGCGCGTCCTGCACTCGATTCCCAAGAAAAAAGAAGGAATGTATGTATTTTTGGAATCGGGAGAAGAACGATTCTGCCTGACGGTGGAGAGTGCGGGATATCATAAAAAAGAAGTCGTGATCAGAAGAGGCAGCCTGGATCCGGCGTATCCGGTGGCCGAGATCCGCCTGTACGGGAGGCCGGAACGTTATCGGCGCGGGTGCTGCGGGCTGTTCACCGGCAGACTGGCGGAGCAGCCGGGCGGCTTTCCCGCGGAAGTGCTGGCGGAGCGGGTCCGCCCTGTGGGGCTGACGTTCCTGAAAGGCCGGCAGGAAGACGGCAGGCGCCTGCTTGCCTTCAAAGGATTTACCAGAGAAGAGCTCACAGGCCGGACTTACATCCTGAGCGGCATGAAAAATCCGCTTCCGTTTGTGCTGACGGAAAAACGGGGAATCAATGAATATTTCGCGGATCTGCCGCAGGCGAGGCTGAAAGAAGTCCGCACGGGCGCTTCCCTGATTCGGGTCTACCGTTCCGTTTCGGACGCCTCCGGCATCTACGCCGTTCCGGTGGAAAAGGGAGAGGAGTGCCGGCTGCTGGACATGCGGTGAGGGCGCGTCTAAGGACCGGCGCCCTTCCATGGGTCCGGAAGGGGGAGCGGCCCGCGCCGGGCGGAAAAGTACATCGAAAGGTATAAGGCGTAACGTACCTGGTTATACTCCATGTAAAAGCAAAGGAGTATAAGACGATGGAAGAAAATAAAAACCTTGATTTTGAGAAACTGGAACCGCACGACCGGCTGAAATACGAGATCGCGGAAGAACTGGGCCTGCTGGATAAGGTGCGGGAAGGCGGCTGGAAAGCGCTCTCTTCCCGGGAAACCGGCCGGATCGGCGGGATGATCAGCAGGCGGAGAAAGGCCATGGAAAAAGAGGCCGCCGGCTAGATCAGCATCGGCTCCTGATAATCCTTGCCCAGCATCTGTTTCTTTTTCTGCTGGAAATCCCAGAAAAAGGACTCCTCGACATCGGACCAGGAGTGGGTCATCCGGTCGTATACCTGGATATAATCGGGATCGTCGGGATGCCTGCGCACGGTGTTGGTCAGATACTCCTGGCCGGTCAGCGGGTTAATATCGGCACGGGGCTTCTGTTTCCGGAACGCCTCCGGAATCTCGATCGACAGTCCGTCCGGATACGGGCCGGGGGATTCTTCAGAGCCTGCGGCATCCCGTATCGGCTCCGGAGTTTCAGCGGCGTTCAGCGTCAATTCCGACAGTGAGGAGACAGAGACGGGTTCCGTGCCGGCGTCGATTTCCGGCAGCCGTTCTGTGGAAGCCGCAGGCTCCGTCTCTCCGGTGTCCGTCTGATCAGGAAGGGGGGAGAGGAGGATCGGCTGCAGAACCGGTTCCTCTTCCGCCTCCGCGGATACGGCCGCTTCCGCGCCGGCCGGTACGGGCGCCGGATAGCGGTTAAATTCAGAACGGGTCACGGTCACGGTGGGTTCGAGCCGGATAGACACGCGGTGGCCAAGAAGCGCGGCAAATACATGCATGTCCTGTTCCGGGAAATTGTCGCGTTTGAGCCGCTGGGTCAGGTTCTGACGGGACATCTTATTTCCGGTCGCCGCCTCGTAGCGGTCCGCCAGATCCTGTATGGTCATATGATTTCTGTTCAGTAAGATCTTAATCTGTTCTCCAAATGTAAGTTCCATAGAATACCTCGCCAAACCTTCTGGTTTTTCCATTATACCCTATGCGCCGACAAAATAAAACATAAATTTTCTTAAAAAAGATCCGCCTTAAAAAGATCAGATCGGTGCGAAATGATCGACCTTCATGCTGCAGACGATCGCCTGCGCTTCGGTTTTCAGACCGTGTTTTTCGTTGACCGCATCCATGATCCGGTTGCGCAGATCATTGGGGACGATGATGATGACAATCTCCTTCTCGGTCTGGAGCGAGATGCCGTGGTAAGTTTCCAGCGCTTTCGCGCCGCTCCACCTGGCCCGGAGGATCGTGCCTCCCCGCGCGCCCAGACTTCTGGCGGTATCCAATACATTTTCCGTATAACCCTGGTTGACGCTGATGAGAATCAGGGTGTGTCTGTTTTCAGAGGACATCGGTGTTTTTTCCTTTCCTGTATCTTCCTGCCGGGGCGCGAACGCTTTCTCCAGCAGGGCGTCAGTGATTCGGGGGGCGGGCTCTTTCCGGCCGCTGTTAAGCGGGATGCTGAAAGAGGCGGCGATCATGTTGCTCATGCCGGTCAGCGGCAGGTCGAAAAAGATTCCCTTGGTATCCACGCTTCCCCTGAGTTCGTTGCTCATCCGGTAGGTGAGCTGATCGATTAAAGAGGCGGCGGCCAGGCTGATGATGATATCCTTGTCCCGGGACTCCAGGCCCAGGATATCCATGATCTCCGAGGTGGCGGTGCCGCGTCCCACGGTCTGGTAATGAAAATTGACTCCTTCCCGGTTATAAAGCCGGATCATATCCTTTCCCCGCCGCCGTTCCACGATCGAAACGAGAAGCTTTGGGCGTTCGGTTTTTCCTTCCATAAAATAGATTCACCTGCTTTCTGCATGCGCAGGGAAGAAACCTTCCCTGCCCGATTCAGTCGTCAAAATAGAGAACGACATCCTCGATCTGTTCAAACTGGTCCTTCAGATAGCGGATGTGCGCGTGTTTCCGCAGTTCGCTCATCAGTCCCAGCGCCTGAATGGTTACAAGGGGAGTCATGGCGACCATGGCGACGACGCCGAAAGCGTCCGTGAGGATATCGCCTCCCGCCGCCGTGCAGGCGCCCTTGGCGAAGGGCAGGAGAAATGCCGCCGTCATGGGGCCGCTGGCAACTCCGCCGGAGTCAAAGGCGATGCCGGTGTAAATCTTCGGAACGAAGAACGTCAGAAGGAGGGAGATCAGGTAGCCGGGAACCAGAAAATACAGGATCGGAATGCCCGTGAGAATGCGCAGGATGGAGATTCCTACGGAAACCGCCACGCCTACGGAAAGTCCGGTTTTCATGGATCCGGCGGTGATGGAGCCGTTCGACACCGCCTCGACCTGTCTGGTGAGCACATGCACGGCGGGTTCTGCCGCCACGATAAAGTAGCCCATGAGCATGCCGACGGGAATCAGTATGCCGGCGGACTTTCCGGAGGCAATGGCGGCTCCGAGAATCTGACCGACGGGCATGAAGCCTACATTGACGCCGGTAAGGAAAAGCACCAGTCCGATGTAAGTATAGAACAGTCCGCCCGTAATCTTCAAAAGCTTCCGCCTCCGGAAGCGCCGGGTCAGAAGCTGGAAGAGAAGCAGCATTCCCGCGATAGGCAGGATGGCGGCCGCCACTTCCCGCAGATAACCGGGAAAGGCGGCAACGAACTCGCGCGCGGCGTCCGCCGTGGTGTCGATCTGCGCAATCTGCGTCATCCCGCTGAACGCGGAATCCGGCCGGTAGAAGATGCCGAGGAGCAGTACCGCCAGCACCGGACCGACGCTGCACAGCGCCACCAGACCGAAGCTGTCCTCCGCGGAACGCCGGTCGCTCCTGAGAGCGGCCAGGCCGACGCCGAGAGACATGATGAAAGGAACGGTCACCGGTCCGGTGGTCACGCCGCCGGAATCAAAAGATACGGGGATGAACGAGGAGGGTGTAAAAGCGGCGGCAACAAATACGATCCCGTAGAAGGCGATGAGCAGGGCGTTCAACGGGATCTTGTAAAACATCCGGGCGATGGCCAGCATCATGAAAATGCCCACGCCTGCGGCGACTGCCAGAACGATCACCATGTTCGGGATGGCAGGAACCTGCCCTGCCAAAACCTGAAGATCCGGTTCCGCCATGGTGATGACAACGCAGAAGACAAAGCTCAGTAGGATGGGCCAGAGAGCCTTTTTGGATTTACTCATCTCGATGCCCATGCCTTCGCCCATGGGGGTCATGGCAAGGTCCGCGCCCAGGGTGAAGATGCCCATGCCGAAGACCAGCAGCAGAGAACCAAATAAAAAGAGCACCAGCGTTCCTGCCGCCACAGGCGCAATGGTGACGCTTAAAATCAGCACAATGGCAGTGATGGGCAGGACGGATGCCAGAGATTCAAAAATCTTTTCCCGCAGTTGTTTTCTCAAATCATACACCTTTCTGTTGAAATTCTGCATTGCAGGGAAGAACTCCCGACAGATGACTTTATGTAAACTAAAATAACTATAATGGAAAAACGGTGCGTTTGTCAATAAAATGAGGGGTTAAGCTTTCGCTAAGACTTTCCGGATGGTAATCTTCACCAAAAACAAACATCCGAATTTGGTAGAATTTACTGAATCTCATAAATAGTATTGACATATATCCAGACTGCGGTATAATAAACTCATAACTTGTCTGACAAGTTATCTCGACGGAAAGAAGGAGCGCATGAGGATCAGAAATGTGAGCGTGACCAGTCAGGTGGTCGATTATCTGAAGGAGAACATCGAATCCGGAGACTGGGCAGTGGGCGAGAAGATCCCATCCGAAAATCAGATGGTGGAGGAGCTGGGCGTGAGCCGTTCCAGCATACGGACGGCACTGCAGCATCTGATCGGGCTCGGAGTCCTGAAGAGCTATCAGGGAAAGGGAACCTACCTGATCAACAACCATGTGGAGAGTCAGGAGGAAGCGGAGAACCGGATCACCTCGGAGGACTGCAAGGATATCCGCAAGGTGCTGGAGTTCCGGCAGATTCTGGAGCCGGACGCCTGCCGGCTGGCGGTGAGGAACTGCACTCCGGAGACGATCGCATCGCTGGAAGCTTATCTGGAGCAGATGGAGATGTTTCAGGGGGACCGTCCCAGGTTCGTCCGGGCAGACCTGAAATTCCATGAAGTGATCTGCAGGACCTCCGGAAATACGCTGCTGGAGAAGAGCCTCCACAAAGTATTTGCGGAGACCAGGAGAAATCACGAGCAGATGAACGAGCTTTTCGGGTATGAATCAGGGATCTGTTATCATACTTCCATTTTACAGGCATTCCGGGAAGGGGATGCACAGAAGGCGCATGACATGATGCATCGCCATCTGGAGGCAGCGCTGGAAAAAATGTAAATGGAGCAGGGAACAGGAAATATGTTTCTTGTACGTAAACTTGTATGATAACTGACAAGATTAGTTGATTCAACCATGTAAAAGACGAACTGCTCACAGTCATATGAAAAGCAGCAGAATCCTGTTTTCGTCGAATAGATATACTAAAACTTGTATGATGAGTAACAAGAAAAGGAGGAAAGCAAATGGCAGTATTGATCAAAGACATCCGGGTCATCTGCACGGCTCCCGAGGGAATCAATCTGGTGGTGGTGAAGGTGGATACGAATCAGCCGGGATTGTACGGACTGGGCTGCGCCACCTTCGCGTACCGTCATCTGACCGTGAAGCATCTGGTGGAGGAATATCTGAAGCCGCTGCTCGTGGGAAGGGATGCGCAGAACATCGAAGAGCTCTGGCAGCTCATGCATCAGAACGGGTACTGGAGAAACGGTCCCATCGAGAACAATGCCATATCCGGGATCGACATGGCGCTGTGGGATATCAAGGGAAAGATGGCAGGCATGCCGGTCTATCAGCTCTTTGGAGGCAAGGTGCGGGAAGGTGTTCCGGTGTATCGGCATGTGGACGGAAGGGATATTGAAGAAATCTGCGAAAATATTCTGAAATATCAGGAGATGGGCATCACGCACCTGCGCTGTCAGTGCGGAGGATACGGCGGAGCGGACTACGGCTGCACACCGGCGACGGCGCCTGCAGGCGCCCATGACGGCATGTATCTGGACAGCAGGAAATATATCCGGGACACGGTAGAGCTGTTTGGCCAGATCCGGGAACGGATCGGATATGAGATGCAGCTGGTGCACGACGTCCATGAAAGGATCGCTCCGGTGGAGGCGGTGAGGCTTGCCAGGGAACTGGAGCCCTTTGACCTGTTCTTTCTGGAAGACCCGGTATCGCTGGAGCAGACCGGATGGATTAAGGAGCTGCGGCAGCAGACCAGCATCCCCATTGCCCAGGGAGAACTGTTCAACAATCCGGCGGAGTGGAAGACACTGATCACGGAACGCCTGATTGATTTTATCCGGGTACATATCAGTCAGATCGGGGGGATCACACCGGCGAGAAAGCTCCAGATCTTCGCAGAGCAGTTCGGCGTGCGCACCGCATGGCACGGCCCCGGCGACATGTCGCCTCTGGCGCATGCGGCCAATATCCACATCGATTTGGCGGCGCCGAATTTCGGCGTGCAGGAATGGTCGGGCATCGAACCGCCGAACTTCGTGATCCAGAAACTGAAAGGGCCCCATGGCGCGCTTCTGGAGGTATTCCCGGGCCTTCCGGAATACAGGGACGGCTACGTATACGCCAATGACCGGCCGGGACTGGGCGTGGATCTGAATGAAGCGGAAGCTGCAAAATATCCATGTGAAAAGACCGTGACCACCTGGACCCAGACCCGTGCAAGAGACGGCGCGCTGGTTACACCGTAAAATAAAAAATGCAGAATTTCAAAACAGCAACGGCCCGGAAACAGTCCGGAAGGATGTCCGGGGTGTTGCGGAACTTTAACAGGAGGTTAAAAAATGAGAAAACAGACAGCAGTTCTGACGGCATGCGTGATCCTGCTCTCTTTTATCCTGTCCGGATTCAGCATCTGGAAGGATAACCAGGTGGAGACCGGACAGGACGGAACCATCACGCTGCGCATGGCGCAGACATCGTCGGAGACCGGGGCCATCGGTCAGTCCATGGAGATCTTCGCGGACCGGATCTATGAGGCCACTGGCGGAAAATACAAGATCGAGACTTATCATAACGGACAGCTGGGGGCTGAGATCGACACCATCGAAGGATGCCAGATGGGAACCATCGACATTGCCGTGGTCAATCAGTCCACCATCGGCAATTTTATCCGGGATTTTCAGGCGCTGGATATCCCGTACCTGATCACTTCCACAGAGCAGGCGGACGCCGTTTTCCTGGGGGAGATCGGAGATGAATTTCTGGGAAAACTCTCAGGCGTGCAGCTCTACGGGCTGGGGATCTGGGAGTCCGGTTTCCGGAACTTAAGCAACAGTAAGACAGATGTGAACTCTGTGGAAGACGTGGCAGGCCTGAAGGTGCGTACCATGGAAAATCAGATCCACATCGCATTCTGGAAGGAGATGGGCGCAGACGCGACTCCCATGTCCTGGAGCGAAGCATACACGGCGCTCCAGCAGGGCGCGCTGGACGGGCAGGAGAATCCTTCCACGGTCATCCTGACCAACAATGTGGCGCAGGTCAACAACCGCCTGGCGGTGACAGAGCACGCGTATTCCACCGTATTTCTCGTTATGAGTCCTGCAACCTGGGCTTCTCTGGGGGCGGAATACCAGCAGATATTCACCGAGATCATGAAGGAATGCAGCGTCAGCGAGCGGGAACTGAGCCGCGAGATGGATGCAGAGGCCATCGGACAGCTGACGGAACAGGGGATGAGCGTTACTTATCCGGACAAACAGGAATTTGTTGATAAAGCAGCCGGACTTTATACGGAATGGGAGGCAGAGTACGGGGATGTTATCACCCGGATCCGGAATCTGTCGGCAGCCAACTAGAGGGGGAGGAAAAGATGGAGAAAATAACAGCAGCTTTTAAGAAACTACAGAAAGCAAACAGTGTCCTCATCGGAGCGGCGCTGCTTGCCATGATCGCAGTCGTATTTTTACAGACTTTCTGCCGGTTCGTCATCTTCCGGAGCCTGACCTGGTCCGAGGAACTGTCCCGCTACCTGTTTGTGGCGATCATCGCGCTGGGCATCAATCTGGCCACGACAAAACATATGTTTGTCCGAATCGAGATCATCGACGGTTACCTGAAGGGAAAAGCGCTGCTGGTGCTGAATGTGGTCCGCAGGGCAGTGGCCATGTACGTCAGTCTTGTGTTCGTATACAGCGGCTACCGGCTGATCCGGATCGGCGGCTATCAGGTCAGTCCTGCCATGGCGATTCCCATGAGCCTGTTATACGGGATCATATTTCTGGGATTCGTGATGAACGCACTGGCGGTCATGGTGGATATCTACGAAGAATTTACAGAAGCAAAGGAGGATTTGTAAAATGGATGTTGCAGCAATTGCTTTGATCGTGGTCCTGCTGGTGGCCATGGCATGCGGTCTGGAGATCACCTGGTCTCTGGGGCTGGCCTGTGTCGTCGCCGTGCTCCTGGATCCCAAACTGACGTTCGTAATCGTTGCCCAGAGAATTTTCGCCAACTCCAACAGCTTTTCCATGCTGGCGATCCCGGCATTCATGCTGGCAGGAGACGTGATGTCCAAGGGCGGTCTCTCCAAGAGACTGGTCGCCTTTGCGGATTCTCTGGTGGGATGGATCTCCGGAGGAATTTCTCTGGTGTCCATCGTAGCATGTACTTTCTTCGCCGCAATCTCCGGTTCTTCTGTGGCGACTACGGCAGCCATCGGCGGCCTGATGTATCCGGAGATGGTGGAGAGGAAATATCCGGAAGCGTATGCAGCGGCAGTACAGGCCATCGGCGGAACACTGGGAATCGTGATCCCGCCCAGCATCGTGCTGGTCATCTACGGAAATATTACGGGGACCGATGTGGGCGCTCTTTTGATGGCAGGCGTGATCCCGGGTATCGTATGCTGTATCTTTTTATGCATCTATGCGTATTTCAAGGCAAAGAAAAACCATTTTCCGAAATCGGATAAATTTTCGTTCAAACGTTTTCTGGTTTCCTTCAAGGATGCGGTATGGGCGCTGATTATGCCGATCATCATTCTGGGCGGCATCTATGCAGGCATCTTCACCCCGACAGAGTCCGCGGTGGTGGCAGTGGTGTACGGAATGATCGTCTGTCTGGCGGTCTACCAGGAGATCACCATGAAAAGCGTGTGGGAAATCATCGAATCCACCGCTACGGGAACTGCGAACCTGATGATTCTGGTGGTGACGGCGCAGATGTTCGGCTGGCTGATCTCCTATTACCAGATTCCCCAGGCGGTGACAAATTTCATGCTGGCATTTGTCTCCAACAAATACATGTTTTGGGCCATCATTATCATTCTTCTGACCATCTGCGGCATGTTCCTGGAGGTGGGAGCGACCAATCTGATCCTGGGACCGATCCTGGCGCCCATCGCCATGGCATTTGGAATCGATCCGGTGCAGTTCGGACTGGTATTCGTATTCCTGCTGGCCATGGGACAGGCGACGCCGCCCTTTGGAACATGTATGTTCGTGGCATGCGGCATCAGCAAACAGTCCGTGGGGCAGGTATCGAAGGAGCTGATCCCGTTTGTGGCAGTGGAGATCTTCTGCGGCGTCCTGTTTGCACTGGTGCCGGCGCTGTCCATCTGGCTGCCGTCGATTATCGGATAGAGCAGAGTATGGCAGTGACAGATCGTTTGTAAAAAACAGCATCTGCCCGAAAGCAGTCCCGGAAGGATTTTCCGGAACGGAGTGAGAGAAAATTCTTCCAGACGCCGGGGCGGAGAGAGGGCAGATGCGGAACATAATAAAAAGAGGTAAGAAGATGAAAAAAATGATGAAAGAAGTTGTAGTGCTTGAGCCGCATAAGACAGAAGTGCGTGAGGTACCGGTTCCGGAACTGGCAAATGAAGATGAAGTGCTGATTCAGATGAAATCTGCGGGAGTCTGCGGGAGCGATCACCACATTTACCACGGACTGAATCCCTGTTCCACCTATCCGCGCATTCCAGGCCATGAAAATGCCGGGATCGTGGTGAAGGCAGGGGCCAATGTGACCAATGTAAAGGTGGGCGACCATGTGATCGTGGATCTGATCTCCACCTGCGGGACCTGCTATCAGTGCACCCACGGGAGAAAAAACGTGTGCGAACATGTGAAAGTGAGGGGATCCGGCGCGGACGGCGGCTGGAGAGAGTATTTTACTGCGCCGGCCAAAGAGGTCTATAAAATCTCGGACCGCGTAAGCTGGGAGGATGCGGCGCTGGTGGAGCCGTTTGCCATCGGTTCCCACTGTACGGCCCGGGGCAGAGTGGCCGAGGACGATGTGGTGTTTATCCTGGGAGCCGGGACCATCGGTTCCATCATCCTCCAGTCCTGCAAGGCAAAGGGCTGCCGGACCGTCATCTGCTGCGATGTCAGCGATTCCTCGTTGGAACGGGCAAAAGGATACGGCGCCGATTACGTCATCAACTCGAAGCAGGAGGACGTGGCGGCAAGGATTCAGGAGATCACAGACGGCCACGGGTGTACCGTTGCTTTTGATTCCGCCTGTTTCCCGGGCTCTCTTACCATGTGCCTGCAGCCGGGGATCCTGTGCAACGCGGGGCGCATGGTGCCCATGGGATTTTCCACGGCGGAAGAAAAGATTACTCAGGCCATGATCAATCAGAGAGAGCTGGACATCATCGGTTCCCGGATGTCCCAGAATGCCTTCGAGCCTACGATCCGCCGCATGGAAGAGGGGGCATATCATACTGAGGGGATCGCGACTACGTTTATTCCGTTCCGCGAGATCGACAGAGTATTTTATCTGATGGACCATCCGGATGAGTCGGCAAAGAAAATGGTCATTCTGTTTGAATGAGACAGGCAGACCGTGAAAGAAAGGAAAATGGTGAATCATATGGACCTCTTTAATATAGAAGGGAAAAAAGCCATCGTGACCGGCGGAACCAGAGGACTGGGATACGGCATGGCAGAAGGACTGATGGAGGCAGGCTGCGAGGTGGTTATCGTAGGCACCTCCGACAAAGTGCAGGAGGTGGCAGAAAGCTTCGTAAACAGAGGCTTTCGCTGCCACGGCGTAAAAGCGGATTTTGCAAAAAGAGAAGGCGTGTATGAAGGCTTTGCAGCGTGTGTTGAGAAGCTGGGCGGCGATCTGGACATCATCGTCAACGCTCATGGGATCCAGAGACGCCACAGCGCGGAAGTATTTCCCATTGAGGAATGGGACGAGGTACTGAATGTCAATCTCAACTCCGTCTTTATCCTCTGTCAGGAGGCGGCGAAGATCATGCTGAAAAAAGAGTACGGAAAGATCATCAACATCGCTTCCATGGTATCCTGGTTCGGCGGACAGACCGTCCCGGCGTACACAGCGGCCAAAGGGGGCGTGACGCAGCTGACCAAGGAGCTGAGCAACGACTGGATCGCAAGGGGCATCAATGTAAACGCCATCGCCCCGGGCTATATGGCGACGGAGATGAACAGCGCGCTTCTGGACCCGGAGAATCCCAGGTATCAGCAGATCACGGACCGGATCCCGGCGAACCGGTGGGGTACCGGAGAGGACATGAAGGGCGCCTGCATCTTCCTGGCCTCCCATGCCAGCGACTATCTGGGCGGAGCGATTATTCCGGTGGACGGCGGTTATCTGGTGAAGTAATGTTCCATAAATGAAGTCGGGAAAACACAGGCCGGAATGCAGATGAATCCGCATTCCGGCCTGTCCCGGCTGGTTCAATGAGGTGATTTTTCAGCTGGCTGGCTTTCCATCGCAATCCCGTTACAGCAGGCGGCGGGACTTTCAGACTTTTACCGGCCCCGGCCTTCATTGTAGGCATGCGCCAGAGCGTTCATATTGTTGATTAGAATATTCATTGCGATGAAGGGACCGATCCCGCACAGAAATGAGCCGAAAATCATCCACATCAACACGGTGGTTCCATTCTCTGAAAAATTCAGCCCATACCTGGGAGCATTTTCAGACAGTCTGTTTCCAAGGCTGTAATACCAGATCCATGCATAGATGCCGCATGTTACAATGGATAACAGGATAAATGCAGCCAGTCCTGACGTTTTCTTTCCATCATCAGCACATACCACATTGGCATCCTGCGCTATGGAATACAGAAAATAATAGCTGTAAATTCCACAGGTGACAAGAGACAGCAGTATATACATTATCAGGCTTCGGTCTTCTTTGATTTTCATATCGATATCCTCCTTCAGCTTATGTAAAAAAATTCCATAACCGCATAATCAGTCCCTTTTCCATATCGAAGGCGACTACCTGGTGATCTGAAAAAAACAGACGCATCAGATAAACTGCCACGAAACAGACGACGGTTATCCACTTTATGCCTTTTTGTAATTTTGCAGGAATCTTTTCTCGAAAGATGAAACAGAATCCTCCAAAAGGCAGCACCCAGAATAAAGGGTGATAATAAAATGCTTTGACAAACTGGAAGCAGACTGCATAAAATACAGCCCTTGTCATTCCGCAACCGGCACAACTGATACCGGTCAGCCATTGAAACGGGCAACCGATTCCGCTGATTTCCCGAATAAACATGACAATCCCCAGTGCGGTCAGAAGCAGACTGGCTTCTTTCCATTTTTTCAACACTTTCACCAACCATGAAAAATTTTTGCCTGCGTTTATCATATGTTCCCGGCAATTGTAAATGCCGGATATATACTATCATATACTTTATGAATTATCAATAATTTGTTTTCTGAATTTTTAATAAATTTATATTTTGTTAATAATTTTGACATTTGACTGGAGACGCTGTAGATGCCAGAGAAAAGTTCAGGCTGCTTTCGGGTATATGTGAACAACCGGTTGCAATTACCGATAAAAGGTGATATATTGAATAATCATGAGACAGGCTGACCATAGTCGGCAGGAAAGGATGGGAACCCGTATGACAGGAGGCAGACTGCTGCACGGCGGCGATTACAATCCGGAACAGTGGCTGGAGAGGCCGGAGGTTCTGGAAGAAGATCTTATTTTGATGAAAGAGGCGGGAATCAACTGCGTGACCCTTGGAGTTTTTTCCTGGTCCATGCTGGAGCCGGAGGAGGGGCGCTATGATTTCGCATGGCTGGCGGAGCGGATCGACCGGCTGTATGAGAACGGTATCCAGGTGATCCTGGCAACGCCCTCCGGCGCCATGCCCCACTGGCTGACGCAGAAGTACCCGGAAGTGATGCAGGTGCAGGAGAATGAAAAAAGGAACCTGCCGGGGCGCAGGCATAATTTCTGCTATACGTCACCGGTCATGCGGGAGAAGATCCGGCGGATGGATCGGGAGCTGTCCAGGCGCTTCGGGAAGCATCCGGCTGTGATCCTGTGGCATATTTCCAATGAGCTGGGCGGCAACTGGGGAGACGGGGCCTGCCACTGTGAGCAGTGCCAGAGCGCCTTCCGGGAATGGCTCCGGCAGAAATATCATACGCTGGAGGCGCTGAACCACGCCTGGTGGAACCGTTTCTGGAGCCATGTCTATACGGACTGGGAGCAGATTCACAGCCCCGCGCCCCACGGGGAAGCGCTGTCCCACGGGCTGAAGCTGGACTGGAAACGGTTCGTGACGGACCAGATGACGGATTTCTGCCGGGAGGAGATCGAAGCGGTCCGGGAGTATTCCGACCGTCCGGTAACGACGAATTTTATGGATTTCTTTAAAAATCTCAACTATCACCGGCTGCAGAGCTGTCTTGACGTAATCTCCTGGGACAGTTATCCGCAGTGGCACGCGTCGAAGGACGAAGTGCCTGCCGCGGTCCGTGCGGCGGCAGGACACAGCATGATGCGGAGCATGAAGAAGCAGCTCTTCCTTCTGATGGAGAGCACGCCTTCCTGCGTGAACTGGCGGTCCTTTAACCCGGTCAAACGTCCGGGGATGCATATGCTGTCCTCCATGCAGGCCATTGCCCACGGGTCCGATTCCGTACTGTATTTTCAGTGGAGAAAGGGCAGGGGCGCTTATGAGAAATTCCATGGCGCAGTGGTGGATCACAGGAACGGCGGCGCTGCCCGGACCTTCCGGGAAGTATCGGAAGTGGGAGAGCGGCTGGCAGCCGTTCAGGGGCTGATCGAAGGAACCGTCAACCGGCCCGGAGCGGCGATCGTGTTCGACTGGGAGAACTGGTGGGCGCTGGAGGACGCGTCCGGCCCCAGGCTGGACCTTGATTATGTGTCCGAGGTGCTGAAGCATTATCAGGTCTTCTGGGAGCAGGGCGTGGATGTGGATTTTGTCAGCATGGACGAAGCGCTGGAGGGCTACCGGATCGTATGCGCGCCGGTAAATTATCTGTACCGAAAAGGCTATGCGGAACGGGTCAGAACTTACGTGGAAAATGGCGGCTGTTATGTGAGCACCTGGTTTGGCGGCGCGGTGGATGATACGGATCTGTGCTTTACGGGACATCATCCGCTGGAGGACGTGCTGGGAATCCTGCCGGAGGAGATCGACGCGCCGGGAGAAGGATTTGAAAACGGATTTGTCTATCAGGGGGCGCATTATTCCACCGGAAGAATCTGTGAGATTGTCCATGCGGCGGCTGATACCCAGGTGCTGGCGGCGTATGAACAGGATTTCTATGCCGGATGTCCGGCGGTGACCCGGCATTCCTTCGGGCAGGGAACCGGCTACTATGTGGCGGCTGAGACGGGACTGGATTTCCTGAGGGCATTTTATCGGGAGCTTCTTTCGGAGGCGGGACTGCATTCGCCCCTTGGCGTCCCACTGCCCTACGGGGTGACGACGGCGGTCCGAAGCGGAGAGCGGGAAATCGTGTTTGTAATGAATTTCCGGCAGGACGAAGTGAGCCTTCAGGGGATCGGAGACTGGGAGGACGCGGAGACCGGGGAAATCTGCCGGGACCGGCTGGAACTGGATGGATTTTCCTTGAGGATGATCCGCCGCATGGGAGCATAGGAAGATGGAAGCGGAGAGAAGAAAATATACGATTGAGGACATTGCCCGGGAGCTTGGTGTGAGCAAGACGACCGTGTCCCGCGCGCTGTCGGGAAAGGGACGCATCGGCAGAGAGACGGTGGAGCGGGTGCAGACATTTGCAAAAGCCCACGGTTACCGGCCCAACGTCATTGCCAGAGGGCTGGCCCAGAGCAGGACCTATAATCTGGGGCTCGTCATACCGACGGAGGATACGGACGTCTCCTTTTTTAAGGAATGCATGGACGGCATCTGTGAAAAAGCCTCGGAATATAATTATGATATTATCGTGGCGATGATGAAGGAGGAACGTCTGGAGCAGCTTCAAAGGCTGGTCATGAACCACAAGGCGGACGGGATCATACTGACCCGGGCGACGATGAATTCGGGTACCGTGCGTTTCCTGAAGGAGCAGGAGATTCCGTTTGTAGTCATCGGGCCGCCGGATGATCTGGACGTGGTGTCCATAGACAATCCCAACCGGGAGGCCAGCCGGGAACTGACGGCGCTTCTTCTGCTGAAGGGCCTGCGGCGGATCGCGCTGGTGGGAGGAGCCGGCAGACATCACGTGACGGAGAGCCGGAAGCAGGGCTTCCTGGACGCCCACAAGGACCGGGGGTTCCATGCGGACGACGCGCTGATCTTTATGGAGATCGGGGACTACCGGAGGGCCATGTGGGCCGTGGACCGGATCCTTCTGGCGGAATCGGACGGGATCGTCTGCATGGACGACCATATCAGCGCGCTGGTTCTGGGGTGCTTAAGAGAGCGGGGCGTGGAGGTCCCGTCCCGGATCCGGCTGGCCAGCCTGTATGACAGCCACCAGATGGAGCAGAATCTGCCGGCGGTCACAAGCCTCCGGTTCGACACGAGGGAGCTGGGCAGAAACGCCTGCCTGGAGATGCTGAGGATGCTTGGGGAAGAGCTCTTTCAGGAACCGCAGAAGCTTGATTATCAGGTGATCTTAAGGGAATCGACCAAGTAAGCAGGGCGGAATGCATTGGTTACAGACCGGTTATCTTTAAGTGACTGCGAATGTTGGTGACAGCTTTGATAAGAATCGTATCTCTACTTTGAATGAGTTGATGAAAGCATTGACGGTCTATTGGCATCCATGAACGAGGAGAAACAGTATGAGTGATACCAGAATGGAAATAATAAAATCTATGAATTACGCAAATACAGACAATATTTTGTCAGATATGAAAAGTATCATAGAAGCGGCACAACATCAGGCATATCAGGCAGTTAATACTACATTAGTTAAAAGAAACTGGCTGATAGGACAACGTATTGTTGAAGAGGAGCTGAAAGGAACCACCTGAACAGATAATTATGGAAAAGAGATAATGAAATCATTGTCAAAAGCTTTAACAAAAGAGTACGGAAAAGGTTTTGATGTTAGCAGCTTATATAAATTTAAGAAATTTTATGAGGTTTTTCCTGATATTTTGGACTCACTGAGTCCAAAATCTTCTGGACAGATTTTGTCGTGGACACATTACAGAGTTTTGCTGCAGGTAGAAGACATGAAAGCCAGAAAATGGTATGAAGAGGAAGCATGTCAGCAGACTTGGAGTATGCGGATGTTACAGAGAAACATATCTTCTCAGTATTATTACAGGATGCTTCGGACACAAAAGCCTGATATGGTTGAATCAGAAATGAAAGTGCTGACTGGCAGGTATCAAAATGATAAATATGAATTTATAAAAAATCCAGTCATAGCAGAGTTCTTAGGAATGGCACAAAGTAATGATTTTACGGAAAGTGATTTGGAATCCAGTATATTGTCTAACTTGCAAAGGTTCTTAATGGAACTTGGAAAGGGATATGCTTTTGTTGCAAGGCAACAGCATGTCAGGACTGAAAAAGAAGATTATTATATCGATATGGTATTCTATAACTATATTTTAAAATGCTTTGTGCTGATTGATTTAAAGACGGAGAAAATCACGCATCAGGATGTGGGGCAGATGGATATGTACGTCCGCATGTATGACGAATTAAAGCGCAGCGAAGGTGACAATCCGACGATAGGGATTGTATTGTGCTCAGATACAGATGAAGATATAGCAAGATATTCTGTTCTTCATGGAAACGAACAACTTTTTGCGTCAAAGTATAAGTTATATCTTCCTACGAAAGAAGAACTAAAGGCAGAAATTGAAACACAAAAGATGTTATTTCAGTTGCAGCAGCAGGAAAAAGAGGAACAGGAATGATTCTGTCATTTCGCATCAGCAGGACGTATGCGTCCGGATATGGAAACATCCGGCTTTGCATACGTCTTTTTTGTTAGTGAATTGCGCATATTGCGCAAATAAAACAGAAAAATAAGACGATCTGCATAAAAATAGATGCAAAAAATGAGGATTATGTATAATTGACAACCAAGAAAAACAGTAATATACTAAAAATACGAACAACCGATTGCGCAAACTGCGCAAAATACATTTCAAGGAGGGAAACATATGAAATTCAAAAAGATACCGGCTGTTGCCCTGGCGGTTGTGACGGCAGCAGGACTGGTCGCGTGCGGCGGATCTTCTTCGGGAGCGGAGGATGCGGTCGGCATACGGGTATGGGGCGCGGAGGACGATCAGGCGCTTCTGTCAGAGCTGATCGCCGGCTTTGAAGCACAGTATCCGGATGTGGACTTCGACATCCAGCTGGGCGTGGAGTCGGAATCCACGGCGAAGGACACGATCCTGACGGATGTGGAGGCGGCAGCGGACGTGTTCGCGTTTGCCAGCGATCAGATTTACGATCTGGTCAACGCAGGCGCGCTGGCGGACCTTCAGAATTATGAAGAAGCATTTGAGCGCTATCCCGGCAGGACCCTTGACGAGATCAAAGCGGCGAACAGTGAATCTTCCGTGGCGGCGGCGACGGTAAACGACACCTTCTATGCCTTTCCCATGGCGGGAGACAACAGTTATTTCCTGTACTATGATTCTTCCGTAATCTCAGAGGAGGACGCCAGGTCCTGGGACACCATTCTGGAGGCGGCGCAGACGGCAGGAAAGAAGGCGGGCATGGTCTTTTCTTCCGGCTGGTATAATGCGGCATTTTTCTACGGGGCGGGCTTTATGACGGATCTGAACCCGGACGGGACGACGGCCATGGACTGGAACGGAACCAGCCCGGAGGGTTATACAGGCGTGCAGGTGGTGCAGTCCATGCTGGATATCGCCGGACATCCGGCGTTCATGTCCATTGCGGACGGCGATACGGCGAATCAGATCGCTTCCGGCAATCTGTGCGCCATCGTCTCCGGTTCCTGGGACGCACAGGCGGCGCAGGTGGCATTCGGCGACGGATATGCGGCTGCAAGGCTTCCGGATTTTACGATTGATGGAACGTCGGTTCCCATGAAATCCGCGTTCGGCTATAAGTTCATCGGCGTAAATGAATATTCGGAAAATATCGGCTGGGCCGTGCTTCTGGCGGAGTATCTGACCAACGAGGAATCCCAGATCCGGCGTTTTGAGGCACGTCAGATCGGACCGACGAACCTCCGTGCAGTGGCGACGGACGAGGTGCAGGCAAATTACGCCATCGCAGCCGTGATCGCCCAGTCGGAATACAGCGTGATCCAGAAGGCGGGCGGAAAGTACTGGGATCCGGTACAGTCCTTCGGGGAGATTATCGCCCAGGGAGCTTTGGACAGAAATGATCCGGCAGCCATCCAGACATCGCTTGACGCGCTGGTGGAAGGCGTGACGGCAGCCATAGAGTAGAAGGGAGGAGATTTGGATGAAACAGGATAATCTGTCTGCGGAAATGATGAGCGGAGGTTTTTTCTCCGACTTTTGCAGGGCAGTCACGAAAGGCGACCTGTTCGTGAAGCTTTCGATGCTGTGGATGGGCGCAGGCTATGCAAAACGGAAACAGTATGTAAAGGCGGCGCTCATGACGCTCTTCGAGATCGCGGTGATCGTGTTCACCGTTCAGTTTGCCATGGAATATGTGCCGAAATTCGGCGGCCTGGGAAGCGTGATGCCGGAGAAAACCTTTAACATCGAGACCATGAAAAACGAGTTCAACGACTATGACAACTCGTTCCAGATCCTTTTGTTCTCCCTGTTCAGCTTCGTGGTGTGGATCACGGCGGCGGCAGTCTGGATGTGCAATATGGTCAGCGTATACCGGCTTCAGCTGATGGAGGGAGCGGGCGTACGGATCAGGACGTTCAAAGAAGATCTGATTTCTTTTAAAGAGGAGAAATTCCATATTACGCTGCTGGCCCTTCCGGTGCTGGGAGTGGTGATCTTCACGGTCGTGCCGATCCTGCTTCTCATTCTGGTGGCATTTACAAACTATGACCAGAATCATATGCCGCCCGGCGGACTGTTCACCTGGGTGGGCTTTCAGAACTTTATCAGTCTGTTCGGCGGCGGAGGACTGACGGTATCCTTTGGCTATGCGTTCGTGCGCGTGCTTGGATGGACGCTGGTGTGGGCATTCTTTGCGACGATTACCACCTATATCGGCGGCATCGTCCTGTCATTGCTTTTGAACAGCAAAAAGACCAGGGCGCCGAGGCTGTGGAGGACGCTGTTCATCGCAACGATCGCGGTGCCCCAGTTCGTATCCCTTCTGCTGGTGCGGAACTTCTTCGCCAACGGCGGCATCGTCAACACGATCTGCGCCAACATCGGGCTGACGGATTTCTTACGGAATATCGGGCTGGTGTCTACGAGCTATATTCCGTTTTTGTCCGCTCCAGGCTGGGCGCACGTGATGATCATCCTGATCAATATCTGGATCGGCGTGCCCTATCAGATGCTGATCGCCACCGGCGTGCTGATGAATCTGCCCACGGAGCAGCTGGAGAGCGCCAGAGTGGACGGAGCCAACAAGTTCCAGATCTTTCAGAAGATCACCATGCCCTATATGCTGTTCGTGACGGGGCCTGCGCTGGTGACGGATTTTGTAAAAAATATCAACAATTTCAACGTCATCTATCTTCTGACCGAGAATGTGTATACGACGACCAATCAGGTGATGGCCAATTCCCAGGCAAAGGAAGTGGACCTTCTGGTGACCTGGCTGTTCCGCCTGACGCAGGATTACTACAACTACAAGATGGCTTCCGCCATCGGCATCATCGTATTTATCATCTGCGCCGTATTTACGCTGATCGCGTTTAACCGGATGATCAAGGGAGACAAGGAGGGGACCTATCAATAATGAAAAAGATGAAAGACAGCAGAACATCTACGGTTGTATTACATAATGTGCTGATCGCAGTGCTGGCGGTGATCTGGCTGGTTCCGATCGTGTGGCTTTTATGCACGTCCTTCAGCGCGTATTCCGGTATGAACACCAGTACCTTTTTCCCGGAGCAGTGGAGCGCCATTAACTATGTGAAGCTGTTTCAGCCGGATTCGGTGTCGCAGTTTCCCAGATGGTTTCTGAACACCTTTGTGATCGCATGTTTTACCTGCGTGATCTCCACCATGTTCGTGTTGATGGTGGCATACGCCACCTCCATGATGCGCTTTCCGTCGAGAAAGCCGCTGATGAACATCGCCGTGATCCTGAATCTGTTTCCGGGTATGCTGGCCATGATCGCCGTGTATTTTACCCTGAAAACCTTCAATCTGACCAACAGCTATGCGGGACTGATCATGGTGTACTCGGCCTCGTCGGGGCTGGGTTACCTGATCGCCAAAGGCTTTTTTGATACGGTGCCGAGGGCGCTCTGCGAGTCCGCGAGGATCGACGGCTGCAGTGAGGCCCGGATCTTCTTTCAGATGGTGCTGCCCTTAAGCCAGCCCATCATCGTCTACACGGTCATCAGCAGCTTTCTGGTGCCGTGGATGGATTTCGTCTATGCGAAAATGATTCTGAACGCGGGGATTTCTTCTCAGTATACGGTGGCAGTGGGGCTGTACCAGATGCTGGACAGAAGTCTGATCAACAACTATTTCACCCAGTTCTGCGCAGGCGGCGTGCTGGTGTCCATCCCCATCTCGATTCTGTTCGTCATCATGCAGAAATTCTATGTGGAAGGCGTGACCGGCGGAGCGGTGAAGGGCTGACGGGGATTTTATATAAAGAGAGGAATAACAACAGACCATGGAACAGTTTATTCTAAATATCATTCACCGCCCGGAGATGGTGCCGGAATACGCGGAGAAGGTGACCGGGCACGGGCAGACCGAGGACATCGGGCGCAAAGCCCTTCTGACGGAGAGCCTGGATATTTTCAAGGTCCAGCAGGAGTGCGCCCACAAAAACGGCCTGAAGACGACCATAGAGATGACCTATGCCAGCCTGTTCAACGACGAGGCGGTGGAGCTGGCAAAAGAACACCACGAGCAGTATGGGGATGAGATCGGCCTGACCCTTCTGGGGCTTCCGTGTAAGGAATTTCGTGAAAAATATAAGACGAAGGATTTCTGTATCTGGATGTTCTCCATGGAAGACAAGAAGGCGATCGTACAGGACGTGTTTGAAAAATTCCATGAGCGGTTCGGCTTCTATCCGGAGTCCACAGGCTCCTACTATATGGATGCGGAACTGACGAATTATATCAAGGAGCGGTATCCGTCCGTCAAGTGCGCCGTCGCCACCTGCTGGGAGGAGGGGCCCAAGGCGTATCATACTTGCAACAACAGCTGGTATACGTTCATGGACGGCGGTCCCTGGGCGCCCTGGATTCCGTCGAAGCAGAACACCCATGCGCCGGCGGCCAGTGAGGAAGAAGATTCCGGAATCGTGGCGATCCCCCATCTGAGCCGGGACCTGATCGCCTGCTATGACGGCAACGGCTCCAACTTCGGCACCCATCCCCAGAATGTGCTCCGGGGTATGATTTATGAGAACGGCGAGTATCCGTACCTGTACAACCTGATCGATCAGTTTCGGTATCAGGCGAAATTCAATAACGGTTACGCCTACAATATGATGTTCGTAGGTCCGGGCTGGATGAACAAGATGGGACGCTGGGAGGCGCCGTACGAACTTCTGAAAAAATCCTACGAAGACGGCTGTGCCTATTACGGAAAACTCAAAAAAGAAGGAAAACTTCTGGATATGACCATGAGCGAATTCGCCGATTACTACCGGCAGAAAAAATCCTATACGGAGCCGGAGTGCGCGCTCTGGCGGGATATTCTCTACGGCAGCAAAAAGCAGGTGTTCTGGTACTGCGATCCGTGGATGCGCGCCTGCGTCAACATGGATCAGGGCGGCGCGGTTGTGGACCTTCGGCCCTACGTCGCCAAACTGAACTGGCCGGTGGGCATCGGCACGCCTCATGTGCAGGACGCCAGCTATCCGTTTCTGATTCAGGAGAAATACCGGGCGGGGTATTTTACCCACTATGCGGGAGAAGGCACCATCAGGAGCGCAAAGCTGCTCTATCAAGGCGAAGAGGCGGACCTGTGCCTGTGCCGGACGAAGGCGCATGTTTCTCAGGAAGGAAAGGATCGGATCCTGACCCTTGACCCGGTGGAGATCGAGTTTGAGGGACTGACGGTGAAGCTGCAGACGGTCCTCACCTTCACGGAAGGGACCGGAGCCATCCGGATCGAGCGCAGGGTGCTTCAGATGAGCGACCCGGACGCGGAGGTGGAGATTGACGAATACCTTGTGGCGTGCTATGGGACTAACGAATATCCGGAGGACATGAGCAGCCTGACGCTCTGGGCGGAGAAAGCGGGAATGGAGCAAAAGACGCTTCCTTATGAATATAAATGCCGGGAATATGTCCTGGCGGAAGCGGACCGGGTGGGCTGCACGCTGCCGCCCATCCATACGAAGGTTTCTCTGACCTGCGAGGGCAGGGACCGGGAGGGCTATATGAAGGAAGGCTATGCGTTCAGTCCCATGTTTACCCTGGGGTATAAGGGGAGATTAAAGGAGAAGGAGAGGTTTGTCACATGGCTCAGTCTGGAAAAGGCAGATTAAACTACCGGTGCCCGTCCTGCTTTATGCGCGACCTGGATCTGGATATGTTTTATGATAAGGATAAGAAGGAATACTACTGTATCCGCTGCCAGTATACCGGGACGGAGGAAGACGTGCTGAAGAAAAATCAGATGGCGCGTTTCCGCTACCGGGATATGATGAGGCGGTTTACAGAAGCGGATTTTGAGACCTTTTAGATCAATGCGGCCGTAAACAAGAATGGAGTCTGATATGAAAGAATGGATAAAAGGCATGGACATCTCTTCGCTTCTGGAGGTGGAGCGGTGCGGAGGAAAATTTTATGACCACAAAGCGGCGGGCGACGCGCTGGATATTTTGAAACGTTACGGTACGAATCTGGTCCGTCTGCGCCTGTGGAACGATCCCTTTGATGAAAACGGCGCTTCCTACGGCGGGGGCGGGAACGATCTCAGTACCACACTGACCCTTGCAAAAAGGGCAAAGGAACGGGAGATCGGATGGCTTCTGGACTTTCACTACAGCGACTGCTGGACCGATCCGGGCAAACAGATCCCGCCGAAAGCCTGGCAGGGAATGACGGAAGGCGGGCTTTGCCAGGCGGTATATGATTATACAGTATTGATTCTCAGACGATGCGGAAAGGAACAGGCGCTTCCCGAGATCGTATCCATCGGAAACGAGATCACCCACGGGCTGTTATGGCCCGTGGGGAAAGTGCCGGCCTGGGAATCCATTGCCCGCCTGGTCAGCGCCGGGATCCGTGCGGTCCGCGATACCTTTCCGGAGATTCCGGTCATGATCCATCTGGACAACGGCGGCAATAATGAACTGTACCGGAACTGGTTTGACCGTTATCTGGAACACGGAGGGGAAGATTTTGAATACATCGGCCTGTCTTATTATCCGTTCTGGCACGGGACGCTTCCGATGCTTGAGCATAACATGAACGATATGGCCCTGCGGTATCAGAAGGAGCTGATCCTGACGGAAGTGTCCACGGCCCATACGCTGGAAGATTACCAGAGCTATGAGAAACTCCCGGCAGAGTGCCGGAAGGGTATGGCGGCAGGCCCAAAGCTTGCGGAAAAGGTGCCCTTTCCCATGACGCCGGAGGGACAGGCGGATTTCATGAAAGAGATCATGGAGCTGATCCTGCGGGTACCGGGAAGACGGGGCAGAGGCTTCTGCTACTGGGAGCCTGCCTGGATCCCCGTACCGGGCAGCGGCTGGGCCACGGAAGCGGCGATCCGCTACATGGGCGAAAAAGGGCCCGGAGGCAACGAGTGGGCGAACCAGGCGCTGTTCGATTATGACGGAAACGTCCTGCCGGCGCTGGAAGCCATCCGGGATTTCGAAGCATGATCCCCGGGAGGGGAGATGCGGGACTGAAAAACCAGTATCGGACCGGACTGCCCCCGGAAGGATTTTCAGACGTGCCAGCGGCTGAAAATGCTTCCAGACGCAGGGGGCTGGAAGGGGAGATGCGGAACTAAAAAAACAGCATCGGACCGTACAGCCCCGGAAGGATTTTCAGACGTGCCAGCGGCTGAAAATGCTTCCAGACGCAGGGGGCTGGAAGGGGAGATGCGGAACTAAAAAAACAGCATCGGACCGTACAGCCCCGGAAGGATTTTCAGACGTGTCTACGGCTGAAAATGCTTCCAGACGCCAGGGGTCTGGGAGGGGAGATGCGGAACTATAATAGGAGGCTAAGATGCAGAGAAGAACGGTAATCTGGAAGACGCCGGAGATATCGGCGGACGGGCTGAAGATGTTTGCGTGTGCCATGATGCTTTTGCAGACCATCGGGATCTCGGTGGTGGAAAAGGGACTGATTCATATCGATCAGTATACCCAGGAGCAGTTCTCGGCGCTGCTGGCGGAGGATTCTCACCTGATGTTTCTCGCGGGCGTGGGCTCCGTTCTGCAGCTTCTGGGCGGCATGGCGGTGCCGCTGTTCGCTTTTCTGCTGGTGGAGGGATTTCTGCACACATCCGATTACCGGCGGTATCTGCTGTCCGTCGTCCTGTTTGCCCTGGTCAGTGAGATTCCCTATGATCTTGCGGTTTATCAGCGCGTCTGGGCTCCCATGGGGCAGAACGCGCTCTGCTCCATGGCGGTCAGCCTTCTGATGCTGTACTTCCTCCGGATGACCAGATCTATGGGAACAGCGGCCGGAATGCTGTCGAAGCTTTTGATTGTGGCAGGCGCGGTGGCCTGGGTGTCGCTCCTGCGTGCGGAGTACGGTTTGAGTATCGTACTTCTGACAGCAGTCTTTTATCTGTTTTATGCGAGAAACGGATGGAAGATGGCGCTGGGAATCCTCATAAGCCTTCTCCATGTGACCGGACCGCTGGCATTTTACGGCATCTGGTGCTATAACGAAGTGAGGACTGACCGGATTCCAAGGTATGCGTATTATCTGTTTTACCCGCTGCATCTGCTGGCATTGGGCCTGATTTCTGCACTGCTCTGATCTGCCTCCTGCTCCTGAATCTTCGGAAAATATTTCCGGCAGGTGAAGAGGAACAGCGCGACGGCCAGAGCGGTGGACAGGTAGTCCGTGATGGGCTGGGCCGCTGCAAGCATTTTCGCGGAGTCAAAAAGATTCCGGAAGAGAAACAGCACGGGCAGATAAATGATTCCCTGGCGGCTGATGGAGAGGATCAGGGCCGGCAGCGCGGCGCCGGTGGACTGTATGGCATTGATGAATACAAACAGAATGCCCATCACCGGTCCGGAATAAATGTAGATGCGGGCAAAGGACATGCCGTAGGCAAAGGCGTCCGGATCTTCCAGAAACGCGTGTACCAGCGGGGAGGCGCCGCAGTAGCAGATGACGGTCATGACCGCGCTCAGGCCAAAGGCGAGAGCAAGGGAAAACTTAAGGACGTCCATATAGCGCTTCCGGTTTCCGGCGCCGAAGCAGTAGCCAAGCACCGGCTGGATGCCTGTGCCCAGTCCGATGAGGAGCATGACCACGATCATATTGACCTTCATGGCGACGCCCAGCCCCGCCACCGCCATGTCGCCGTAAGCGAACATGATGTTGTTGACGACGATATTGGAGAGGCTCATAAGGATGCTGTTCAGCGACGCGGGAATGCCGATGGCAAGGACCCCGGCGGCAATTCCGCCTCCGGCACGGTAATATTTCGGATGGATGGAAAGGGAGGCGTTTTTGGAAAGCAGATGCCGGATGTAGTAAAGGGCAGCAAAGACATTTCCCAGGACCGTCGCAATAGCCGCTCCTGCCACATCCCATCCGAACCCCAGGATCATGACCGGGTCCAGTATGATATTGATCAGGTTTCCGATCAGCATTCCCATCATGGCGACGTTTGCATTGCCCTCCGCGCGGATGATGTTGCTGAAGCTGTTGCTGACGATCAGAAAGGGAATGGCGGTGGAGACGATGCGCAGGTACTGAGAGGCATAGCCCACCGTGTCGTCGCTTGCGCCGATGGCCCGGCTCACCGGAACCGCGCAGACAAAGATCACGATCATCGAGAGGATGCCGATCACAAGGCCGGTCCAGAAGCAGAAGGCAGAGGCATTCTTGGCCTTTTCTGCCTTTCCTTCTCCAAGGGATCTGGAGATGAGCGAGGTGCCTCCGATGCCAAAGAGCATGCCGATGGCCATAAATAAAAGAAAGGCCGGAGTCGCCACGGAGATCGCGGCGACCATGTAGGCGTTTTTCGTCTGTCCGATAAAAAAGGTGTCCGCCAGATTGTAGATCAGCACCATGATCATGCTGACGATGGACGGCACCACATTGCTGATAACGGCTTTCGGTACCGGGGCGTCCCGGAACAGTTCGGTTGTTTTATTCTCCATATAGATACTTCCTTTCTTAAAATTTTTCCATCTGCGGGAGTCAGGTTGGATGCTCCCTGGAGCGTCCAACCGCACAGATGGAATTGCGGTTGCAATCCAGACGGTTTTAAAAATCTGGATTCTGGAATGCGTCGGATGTCAGATTCTCATAAATCTGCTGAAGCATTCGTTCCAGAAGCTTTCGGTCGGCGTCCGACAGACCGGCAAACATGACCTGATCCAGCAGAGGACTGGTCTGCTCCATCTCTGAGAAAATCTGCCGGCCAAGCTGTTCCCCCCGGTCCGTCAGCCGGATGGGTCTGGAGCGGGTACCCGAAACGGCGCTTTTGCAGATCAGCCCCTTCTTTTCCAGAATCCGCTGCACATGGATGACGCTGGTATGTTTGACGTTAAAATGGGCAGCCAGATCCGTAAGCGTGTTTTCTCCATGACTGTTTTTGGAAAGATAGAGCAGGACGTCAAGCTGTGTGCTGGTAAGGCCGTATTTTTTGTATTTCCGGTTGAAGCCGGTTTCCAGCTGATTGTGTATTTTTTTAAAATAATATCTCAGTTCACACATGGCACTCTCCTGACCACAGATGTGTAGCATGCTACATAATAACTCGAAATTATGAATTTGTCAACAGAATTTTGTGAAAGCAGATCAGTTGAATGGATGTAATAACAGTCTGGTTATAAAGGTTATGGGGATCATTCAGGACATGGTGCAGTTTTTTAGAATTTCTTTATTCATCTGGCAGGTTCTGATCTCCCCAGGTTTTCATATAGTCAATAACTTTACCCGGAATCGGAGCTTTACCAGAAAATTGAGCGCGGCAACTGGCATCTGTAAGAGGCTCACCAAAATCGTTGACTGGTGGTACGGCAGCCTGGTAGGTTGTTCCCCAATCACACAGTGACTTCAAAACAGGATGAATAGATTGTCCAAGTTCTGTTAAGGTATATTCGACCTTTGGCGGGTTGTCCGGATAAACTGTCCGCATAAGCATTTTTTGTTTTTCCAGTTCACGGAGCTGTTGCGTTAAGGTCTTGGTAGTGATATTTCCCAAACGCCGCTGCAATTCATTGAACCGCACTGCTCCTTTTGAAATCTGCCACAAGATTTTCAGTTTCCATTTCCCGCTTAAAACATTGAGGCCGATTTCCATTGGACATTGTTCCGTAGCAGCGATTGATTTTGCCATAAGTTTTCCTCCATAGCGTGGTATTAAAAAAGAAACCACATATTAAAAAAGTGCGTTCTTGTTCACCTTTCCTGCCTGTGTTATGTTTGTTCTTGTCATTGAAAAGCAAGGAAAGGAATGAATCCCATGATTGTAGACAGCCACCAACACGTTATGCTCCCCACTTCCATGCAAATCAGGAAAATGGATGATGGTGGAGTGGACAGGACGATTTTGTTCACAACGACACCCCATGTTGAGAGAGCCGCATCCGCGACATTGGAAGCAATCGGCGCAGAAATGCAAGTGCTGTATCAGCTTCTATCTGGCAGCTGTTCTCCTGAAATACGAATGGGAAAAATGATGGACACCATTCTGGAATTAAATCGGGCCATTCAGACTGCGCCAGATCGCTTTTATGGTTTTGGTCCGGTTCCGCTGGGGCTTTCCGAACAGGCAACAGCAGATTGGATATCGCAACATATTGTTGGGAACTCCTTCAAAGGTATTGGCGAGTTTACTCCCGGCTCAGAAACACAGATCAAGCAGTTGGAGCCTGTGTTCAAAGCCCTGGAAAATGATCAAACGCTCCCTGTTTGGATACATACCTTTCATCCGGTTACGCTGAATGGCATAAAAATCCTTATGGAGCTGTGCCGGAAATATCCCGCTGTTCCGGTTATCTTCGGACACATGGGTGGTTCAAACTGGATGGACGTGATCGCTTTTGCAAAGGAGCATGGACAGGCATACTTAGACTTGTCTGCGGCCTTTACACCGCTGTCAGTCAAAACAGCCCTGACAGAAGTGCCGGAAAAGTGCCTGTTTGGTTCCGACGCACCGTTTGGGGAGCCACTGTTATGCAGACATCTCATTGAGTTTGTCAGCCCATCCTGCTCTGTCACGGAGCTGGCCTTGGGCGGTAATATAGAAAGGCTGCTGCAAATTTAGGGCGCATCCTCCCGGCGATTCTCGATCTCCTGTCGGTAGAAGGCAATTTTTTCGTCCAGCATGGTCTCATGCTCCTGCAACTGCCTGATCTGCTCATTTAGAGATTGCCGATGCCGTATCAGCATTTCCATACGTTCTGAAAGAGTAATATCCCCTTTGGCCCGCAGCGCCGCATATTTCTTGATTTCCTTAATGGGCATCCCCGTTGCTTTCAGGCGTTTGATAAAGGCAATCCAGGCAATATCCTTTTCCGAATAGCGGCGGCGGTTGCTGGAATTCCGTAACGGGATAATCAGGTTTTCATGCTCATAGTAGCGCAGGGTATGTATCCCAAGCCCTGTGACCTTTGAAAATTCTCCAATGGAATAATCCAAAAAAATCCCTCCATCCGCTTGACGTAGAGTTTACTCTACATTGTATGCTCTTATTATACTTGATGAATGGAGGAATTACAAATGGGAAACGTAAAAAAATACACCGTTATTACCGGAGCCAGTTCCGGGATTGGGTACGAAACTGCAAAAGCCTTTGCAAATCGGGGCAAGAACCTGATCGTCGCCGCCCGCCGCACAGAAAATCTAGAAGCCTTAAAACGTGAAATCATGGAACAGCACCCTTCACTGGATGTTGTGATCAGGACGGCTGATTTGTCTGTGCTGGAGAACGTATATCGGTTTTATTCCGATTTAAAGGACTTCCAACTGGAAAACTGGGTCAACAACGCAGGCTTTGGAAACTATGACAGCGTGGCACAGCAGGACTTGAGGAAGATTGACATTATGCTCCGGCTGAATGTCGAGGCGCTTACTATCTTGTCTTCGCTGTTCGCCCGTGACTACAAGGATGCCCCCGGAACACAGCTTATCAATATATCTTCCTGCGGAGGATACACGATTGTCCCCACTGCTGTTACCTATTGTGCGACAAAATTCTATGTCAGTACATTTACCGAGGGGTTGGCCTGGGAGCTGATCGAAACAGGAGCCAAAATGCGGGCCAAGGTACTGGCTCCTGCGGCAACGCAGACGGAGTTCGGGAAAAAGGCCAACAACGTAGACACCTACGACTATGACAAAGCATTTGGTACTTACCATACAAGCCGGCAGATGGCGGAGTATCTGCTGAAGTTGTACGACAGCGACAGTACCCTCGGAATCGTGGACAGAGAGACTTTCCAGTTTGCGTTGCGGCCACCGATGTTTCCCTATGCAAATAGCTCTGCCCATAATCAGTCTCCAAATTAAGCAGGGATTTTTCCATTAAACGGCAAAGGAGCTGTCGGAAAAGAGCAGCTCCTTTCTGCCCAGTGCTTTCAGGTGTAAAGAATTTACAACAATAAGCTGCAGTGTATGGTCAATATAGATGATCGCCTGGATGCGATTCAAAGTCTGATTGAAGGCGGTGCATATTTTATGCCCAATAAGGTGGGGCAGTACGGAAAAACGACGACGTTGGATCTTCTGGCGGACAGGCCGGCGGTGCTCATGATTGATGAAGCAGATCAGGCGGGGGCATAAGGGTTTTTTGATTGGATGGGGCAGTAGTCTGATTTTGGCTGTCACCTGCGAACCGGGATCTCGATCTGCACAATATAGTCTTCCATGCGGTCGGCGACGGTCTCATTGATGCCTTTTTCGTAGGAGAAGCCGGACAGGGTCAGGCCCTGTTCCCGGGCGTAGGAAAGGATCGCCTGATACCGCTGGGGGAGCTGATTCCAGTCTCCTTTGTGGAAAGCTCTTAGATAGGTTCCGCCGGGCTGTATATGCAGTCCTTTTTTGTGCGGCAGAAAGGGGATCTCGATAAAGAGCCGGGTATAATCGTCAAAGCTGCCCTCCTGAAGGCTGGAGACGGGGATCATGGAGCCGTAGGAGGCGTCGTGCAGGCGGCCGAGGCCGTACCGGGCAGTCTCGGCGGTAATCAGCTCCACCTCTTTTTCAAAGGAAGTGTCCCGGTCGATCTCCACGGTCACCAGGCAGCGCTCTTCTTTTTCCACGATGCAGATTTCAGACAGGTCTATGGTCAGCAGGGTGACCATGTTCTGGTGATGGCCGCACAGGGTCTTTCGGACTGCCTGCAGATGCCGAAGCTGCCGGTCCAGTCCGGCAATCTTTTCTTCCAGCAGGCATTTCAGATGTTCGGCAGAACGATTTTTCATAAAATCCTGGATCTCCTGAATGGATACGTCCAGTTCCCGCAGAAGCAGGATCGTCTCCAGCACGGCGCTCTGGTGATAATCATAGCAGCGGTAGCCGTTGACCGGGTTGACGGCGGCCGGACGGAACAGGCCGATCTGATCATACCACATGAGCGTCTTTTTGTTGATGCCGTGGAGGGCGGCGAACTGGCCGATGGTGAGCAGTTTTCTTTCTTTTTCCATGCAGATTCCTTTCGGGAGATTTCAGAGACCTGGGCGGCGCAGCTGTTATTTTTTGTTTCGATAAAAGGCGGTACTGGCAATGGCAAATACGGATGGAATAACGGCATACCCTGCATTTACCTGCCCTCTGTTATATAAAACATATCCAGCGCCAATAAAAGTTAAAATAATAAACAGAATGCTTGCTGTCAAAGCGATTTTTTTCATGGTGTCCTCTCTTTCGATTCTGATTTTCAGTCATATTCCGCACAGATAAATTTAAAATCCTCCGTCTTGTGCAGCGCTGGCAACGCGTGTTCCTCGATATGTTTTGACATAATTTCCACTGCATACCGGAAATTTTCACATGGATGGCCTTCGGCGCAGCGCACTATTGTGATCAGCCTTTCGTTATCGCCCTCAATGTTTTCGGACGGGTAGTTGCCGGAATAATCGCAGGAATCCTCGTAATGACCTTTCTGCATGACCGCTTCCATCTGAGCCGCGGTGCCAATCACTGCATGGTAATCTATGGTATCCGCATCCATGTAATACTCAATGAAAAGCCTTGCCACGACATCCGGACATCGTTGGATTTGTTCAATTATGGCATTTGCATTCCGGATGGCAAATCTATGGATTTTCTGCCTGGCATGCTCCTCGTTTTCATAACGGATGTACAAAAGCGTTTCGTGACCGCTCAGCATGGCAGTGATGGTCTGAAGGTGTCCCTCCTTGTCATAGGCGGCAAGGAGCGTTCGATGGAGATCACCTTCCGGTACATTGTACAGCGTCATCCCGCGCCAGTCCTTTCCGACAGGAATATCATAGGTGAGCATTTGATACTGCGGGTCATAGTCTAAGAAAATTGCGTTGCCACCGTCCATGTCTCCGTTGAAATCGACAACATGGTACACGCCTTCCTGGTGGGTGAGTGGAATACTGGGCAATTCCGGCATTTTGATATCCTTCCTTTCTGATGCGGATCATGGCGGCGGCCAATTTTCTGCAAATGGCTCTTGACTGTACAGTTACTGTATAGTTTATGATACCGGATACAGGGGACAAATGCAAGACAAAAGGAGAAAAAAATGGAAAATCAAAATGGATACCTGAAACCGGTAACTCTGAAAAATATCCTGAAATTCGCCGTTCCGACCATCGCCATGACGGTATTTATGTCCTTTTACACCATGGTCGACGGTCTGTTCGTGTCAAATCTCATCGGTACGGACGCTCTTTCCGCCATTAATCTGACGGCGCCCGTGATTCAGCTGGTCACAGCCGTCTCCACCATGCTGGCCACGGGAGGCAGCGCAGTCATTATGAAGAAGATGGGCGAGAAAAAAGCAGAAGAGGCAAGAGAAGACTTTACGGCACTGATTCTGATCAATGCGGCAGTGGGGCTCCTCATGTGGGGACTTGGATATCTTGCTATGGGCCGCGTCTTCGCTGGCATGGGGCTGTCGGCCCGGGTGGAGGGGTACTGCGTGGAATATCTGAGCCGCTATCTGGTATTTACGGTGCCCATCCTGCTGATGAACAATTTTACGCTCTATCTGATCGCCAGTGAGAAGGCAGCGCTTTCCCTGGTCTGTTCCGTGACCGGAGGCGTGCTGAACATGGTGCTGGACTATATATTTCTGGCGGTGTTCCATCTGGGGATCGGCGGCGCGGCCATTGCCACCGGGCTGGGATACTCCGTGACGGCGGTGGCGGGCCTGTTCGTGTTTGGCCGGAAGGAGAGCCTGCTTCATTTTAAAAAGCCGGTGTTCCCGCTGAGGGTCCTTGTAAACGCGGCGTCGAATGGATGTTCGGAGATGGCCACAGCGCTGGTGACCGGAATCGTCACCATGATGTTCAACTGGACCATGCTCACCTATGTGGGAGAAGACGGGGTGGCGGCGGTCACGATCATCATGTATGTGCTCATGTTTGCCAGCTCTCTGTACACGGGATATTCTTACGGCGTGGCGCCCATGCTCAGCTTTTACCACGGAGAGCAGAACCGGGAGAAGCTGAAAAATCTGGTGGCGTTGAGCCGGAAGGTGATCGGGGTGGTGTCCGTGATCACGGTGGCGGTTTCCCTTGGACTTACGGAGCCGCTGGTATCAGTCTTTGCCCGTCCGGAGGATCCGGTGTATGCGCTGGCGGTAACCGGGAACCGGATCTGCACGATCGCATTGCTTTTCATCGGTTTTAATATTTTTGCCAGCGGGATGTTTACCGCATTGTCCAACGGAGTGGTGTCGGCGGTGCTGGCATTTTCCAGATCCTTTGTGTTGATGCTGGCCGCCATGATCGTGCTGCCCCTGCTGGTGGGCGTGAACGGGATCTGGCTGGCGACGCCGGCGGCGGAACTGATGGCGCTTCTCCTGTCGGCGGGAATGTACTGGAAATACAGGAAGCGGTATGGATACTGATTTTTGGTGGGCGGCCGGAGCCTTGTGACATATCATATAAGGAAGAAATCCCATCAGGGCAGCAGGAGCGTGCGATGAATGACCAGAAGATTGAGAACCAGCTGAATCTGGCGCTGGAGGCTACGGAGGAAGAACGGGAGAAATCCGTTGTATTAAATACCGGCTATGACCGGGAGGAGCGGACCTGGGAGCTGATCGTCAAATATACGGGAGACCTGGAGCGGATCGCCTCCGAAAATATCCAGGTGACCCGGCTTTTGAATGAATACGCCATCCTGGTGGTGCCGGAGTCACTGATCGGGTGGCTGGCGGATATTCCGGAGATCGAATATATCGAGAAGCCGAAGCGCCTTTATTTTGCAAGAGCGGACGGAAAGCGGGCCTCCTGCATGACGCCGGTGCAGCGTCCGCCCCTGTCCCTCACAGGAAGAGGGGTGCTGGTGGCGGTGCTGGATTCCGGGGCGGATTACCGCCATCCGGAGTTCCGGAACCTGGACGGGACCACGCGGATCCGCGCCCTGTGGGATCAGACGGTGGAGGGGACGCCGCCGCCCGGATACTATGTGGGCACAGAATTTACGCAGGAGCAGCTGAATGAAGCGTTGACGCGGGAGGGGCTGGCGCAACAGGAAGCAGTTCGGGAGGCGTCTGACGAAGGGCTGATGCAGCAGGGAGCTGTCCGTGAGACGTCTGGTGAAATGTTGGCGCGGCAGAATGCGCTGCCGGTGAGCCGGGACGTGAGCGGGCATGGAACCGGTGTTCTGGCCATTGCCGCGGGCAATAACGGGGTGGCCTATGAGAGCGAGATCCTTGTGGTAAAGCTGGGGAGTCCGAGAGCGGACAGCTTTCCCCGGACGACGGAGCTGATAATGGGGATCAATTATGTGATCGAAAAGGCGCTGGAATACCGGATGCCGGTGGCGATCAACATCAGCTTCGGCAATACCTACGGTTCCCATACGGGGAAGAGCCTTCTGGAGACCTATATAGACGACATCAGCAATCTGTGGAAATCGGTTTTCTGCGTGGGCAGCGGCAACGAAGGCGCGGCGGCCGGACACGCGGGAGGCAGGCTTGCGGCCGGGGAAATTCAGAATGTGGAATTTGCGGTGGGAGATTACGAGCCGACCCTGAGCCTGCAGATCTGGAAAAATTATGTGGATACATTTGACATCTTTCTTGTCCATCCAAACGGAACGGTCCTGGGGCCCTTCTACGAGCGTCCGGCCACCCAACGGTACCGGGCGGGAAGAACAGAGCTTCTGGTCTACTATGGAGAGCCCAGTCCCTACAGCGTGGAGCAGGAAATCTATGTGGATTTCCTTCCGCTGGGGGACTATATTGACTCCGGTGTCTGGAACGTGCGGCTGGTGCCGGGAAGAATCGTGGACGGCAGCTATCAGATGTGGTTTCCCAGCAGCGCCGCCACGGGAAGCGCCACCCGTTTCCTGCGCCCCCGGGAGAGCGATACGCTGACGATTCCCTCCACGGCCTCCAATGTTATCACCGTGGGCGCCTACAATGCCGCCACGGACGCCTACGCGGACTTTTCCGGACGGGGATCGGAAGAAGGCGGGGCCTTGAAGCCATCCCTGGCGGCTCCGGGAGTGAACATCGAGACGGCGGCGCCGGACGGACGGTATGTGAGTCAGACCGGGACCTCTTTCGCCACACCCTTCGTGACCGGCGCGGCGGCGCTGCTTATGCAGTATGGCGTGGTGGACGGGGAAGATCCGTTTTTGTACGGGGAGAAGGTGAAGGCGTATCTGCAGCGCGGGGCGCGGCCGCTGCCTGGGTTTGACGCGTATCCGAATAATCAGGTGGGGTATGGGGCGCTGTGTGTGCGGGACAGTCTGCCGGGGTAGAAATGAGAGGTTTTTCTTTGCAAAATCTGGATGTTTCATATGCAGATGTTCTTGCATATATGCTGTTAGTCGGGATAAAGCTGGAGCAGGAGTGTATCGTTAATGCGATACCATTCTCAATCACACAGAGTTGTATGCGGTTAAGAATGGCAGATGGCTAATGCATTTACGGTATAGATGGAGCTTTGTTGAGCGTTCTGCCCCACCGCATGAACAGTTGAGATACTACCGCAATTTCAGAGGACTGATAGGAAAAGAGCTTGCCGTATTGATAGGCGTCAACCACGCAACGATTGTAAATTATGAAAATCTGAAATCCCCATTTGATTATAACAATGCGGTCAAGATAGCCAAAGTGCTTCAGATTGACAAAGAGCTATTGTTTGATGATTATAATAAATTTATTGATTATCCATATAATCAGAAACTAAAGGAAGTACGGACAGAGCTACATATGACGCAGGTTGAATTTGCTGCATTTTCTGGCATCAATCGGTCTACCCTCTCGGCTTGGGAAAAAGGAACTTGGATACCGACCAGAGAGAATTACATATTATTAGCAGAAGCGTTTCAAAAGGCTTCTGAAATAAAGGAGGATTGAGCCATGACACATAGCGAAAAAAGGCTATATCTGATTAAGGAACTTTTGTCAGAGCTACCGCAATATAGAAATATGGAAATTCCAGATGATACAGAGGAACAGAAACGGCTTCTTAGAAGCCTTATGAACATACGCTCCCCTCGTCCGATTGGAAAGGATTTTCTAAAAGTGCAGGACGAATATCTAAGTGCAGAGGTTGAGGAAAATGGGATTACCGACAGTGATGCCCTGCCCGCATCTCCTGTCAATCATAAACTTATCCTTTGGCGTGGGGATATTACCACATTAAAAGCAGATGCGATTGTAAACGCCGCTAACAGTGCTTTAAGGGGATGTTTCGTACCTTGCCACTCTTGCGTGGATAACATCATTCACAGCGTCAGTGGTATCCAGTTGCGTTTGGCTTGTGATGAGCTGATGACAGAGCAGGGACATGACGAGCCGACGGGGAAAGCAAAGATTACTCCTGCTTTCAATCTCCCATGCCGTTATGTCCTGCATACAGTCGGACCGATTGTGTATGGACAGCTTACGGAACAGCATTGCAGACAGCTTGCGGACTGCTATCGGTCATGTATGGAGCTTGCAACCAGTAATGGGTTAAAAAGCATTGCTTTCTGTTGTATTTCCACGGGGGAATTTCATTTCCCACAGAAAAAAGCGGCTGAAATTGCCGTACAGACAGTTTCAAAGTTTTTACAGACAGATACACAGATAGAAAAAGTCATTTTCAATGTTTTCAAGCAGGAAGATTTTGATATTTATAAATCTATTTTGTATGTTTGAGTATTTCAACACTTCCGTATATGATGTAGTTAAGAAACGGAGGTGTTGTTTTATGAGAGAAAAGAAAAACCATTTGTATGTGGACAGTGGGGAACGGAGCATTTTATTACATAGCCTTGTGGAGCTGAAAAACCAGCTCATTCAGCAGGGCAGATATACAGACTGCGTTGACGAACTGATATTTAAGGTCGTAAACGCACCCGTTAAGAGAATGAAAATTGAATATGTCTAAGGCACATCACAGAGCCGCTTATTCTTATTGATTTTTAAGAGTAAGCGGCTTTTTTACGTTCTCTGGTACTCTTACATAGCCACCTTGACAAAGTGGCTAAATCTATGCGAAAGGAGGACGCACCCTATGTCAAATTGCAAAGTAATCGCTTTAACCAACCAGAAAGGCGGCGTTGGAAAGACCACCACGGCGGTCAATCTGGGCGTGGCTCTGGCGCAGCAGGGCAAAAAAGTCCTGCTCATTGATGCCGATGCACAGGCAAATTTAACCATGTCGCTCGGTTACAGCAGACCAGACGACTTGCCCGACACGCTCTCCACCATCATGCAGGACATCATTGACGATAAATCCGTTGATGTTTCCAGAAGCATCCTGCACCATGACGAGGGCGTTGACCTGCTCCCGTCCA
>CAJUNR010000007.1 GCA_910587765.1 uncultured Lachnospiraceae bacterium | reverse complement strand
TTGTATCTTCCTTGCTTGTCAGAGGTTAAAAATCGGTATTAACCGACACCCCCCTTCGTTTGTATGCGCGTCAGCCCTTGGCCAGACGGCCCATCACCGCATGATGGATGGAGTTCAGCGGGGACTGCATACAGACGGCGCCGATCTTAAAGGCTTCCATCGGCATTCCGTATACGACGCAGCTGTCCTTGTCCTGTCCGATAGTGTAGGCGCCGGCCCTCCTCATACGAAGCATACCGGCTGCTCCGTCGGCTCCCATACCGGTGAGAATCACGCCGATCGCCCGATTGCGTACGGTGGAAGCGACGGAATCAAAGAGGACGTCCACGGACGGCTTGTGTCCGCTGACCTTCTCGCCGTCGGAGCAACTGACCGCATATCCGGATCCCATGCGAACCACCCGCATCTGCAGGCCGCCGGGAGCGAGCAATACCAGTCCCGGCTGTATCTTGTCTCCGTGTTTGGCCTCGCGCACCTGGAGATTGCAGATCCGGTTCAGACGTTCCGCGTACATGGAGGTGAAACCGGCGGGCATATGCTGCGTAATGACGATTCCGGGCATCTTCGCCGGAAAATGGCGTACCACCTCAAGGATCGCTTCCGTGCCGCCGGTTGACGCACCGATAGCGATGACATCCACATGGGGATGCGGCGGAATGGACGATGTCGGTACTTTCGGCGTCGCCGGCTGCAGATTGAGACCGGTGCTGCTGACCGTACTCCCGGCCGAGGCCGCCTTCGCTTTCTGATACATGGAAGCCGGATCGCGGGAAGGCAGGCGGGGATGCGCGTTCTTTCCGATCGCAAGCTTGGATTTGAGCGTCCGTATGAAGCGGTCCTTTGCTCCGGGATCGCTCTCCGGCTTACGCACAAAATCCACTGCGCCGGCGGCCAGAGCATCGAACACCTGTACGTTTAATGAAGACACAAGGATAACGGGTACCGGATGAACCGGCAGGACTTCTTTCAGGAACTGCAGCCCGGTCATACCGGGCATCTCGATATCCAGAGTCATGATGTCCGGTTTCAGTACAGGGAGCTTGCTTTTGGCGTCCAGCGCGTTAATCGCGTACCCGATGACTTCAAATCGCTCATCTTCCTGCAGACTTTTGACCAGCCAGCTCCGGAAGAGAATGGAGTCGTCGACCACCATTACACGAATCTTCTGAGGCATGATCCTACCTTCTTTCTTATTATAATGATCTACGGTTCGGTAAAGTCCCTGTCTATCTGCCTGTTTTCTTGTAGATGGCCGGCTGGATGTATTCGTAAGGACAGGTATGTTTGGTCAGTCCTTCCGAATGTCCGATGAACAGATGGCCGCCGGGTACGGTGGCGTTATAGAAACGCTGTACCAGGGCGTCTTTCGTATCCTGATCGAAATAAATCATCACGTTGCGACAGAAGATCAGATCAAATTTGCGCTTAAAAGAGATCGGATCCATCAGATTGAAGGGCCGGAAGATCACGTTCTTTTTCAGAGCCGGAGATACGGTGCATCTGCCCTTCCCGGTCTTCACGAAATACTTGTTCTTCCAGGTCGGCGGAAGAGGCTCCATGCTTTCTTCCGGATAGTCGGCGTGGATCGCTTCGTCCAGTATCTTGTTGGAGATATCGGTCGCGAGGATCCGGGTGTCCCATTCGGACGCCCGGGCGCCGAAATATTCAAGGAGAAACATGGAGATCGTGTACGGCTCCTGTCCCGAGGAACAGCCGGCGCTCCAGATGGCGAGGGACTTGTCCCGGGCATGTTTTCTCTCCAGTTCCGGAAGCACGATTTCCTGAAAATATTTGAAATGCGCTTCCTCGCGGAGAAAATACGTATAATTCGTCGTCAGCTTGTTCAGCATGGCAGTGACCATGTCCGTATCACGGCCGGAAAGGATCTCGTCTACATAACCTTTAAAATCCCTGAACCCCTGAGCAGCCAGCGTATGCGACAGACGGCTTACGATCAGCTGCTTCTTCTTGCTGAGATCAATTCCGTAATGTTGTTTAATGTATATATAGAGACGCTGGAAATCCTGATCAGTCAGAGTCAGCATCTGAATCACCCCATATCATTTCATTATTAATACTGTGCTTTGGCCAGCGCCTGACAGTCCACCGACATGAAGACGCTTCCGTCCTCCATCGTCACCATTCCGTCCAGAAGCTTCTGCTGACGCTTGAGAGGAATCGGGCGTACGTTTTTCAGATCAATGTCGATGACCTGGCGTACGGAATCCACGATGATGCCGAGAGAGACCGAATCGATGTCAAGAACAATGATGCACGTCTCATTGCCGCATTCCGTCTCGGACTTGCCCATGCGCATCTGGATATCCACGACGGGAAGAACCTGTCCCCGCAGGTTGATGATTCCCTTGATATAGGGCGGTACCAACGGCAGGTTGGTGATGGAGTAATTGTTGATGATCTCGATCACGTGACGAGTGCTGATGTACAGGATCAGATCGCCGGACTGAAAGGTCAGGCAGCGCTCGATCGTGGACACGTCATCTGTCTCGGGGGCTTCAAGAAGCTCCTCCTTGGAAATTGTTTGTTCAGACATAACTGCTTCCTCCCTTCTAAAAGCCTTCCAGAGTGGCTGTATGCAGGCTCGGAATATCGAGAATGATGCTGATATTGCCGTCGCCGAGGATCGTACAGCCGCCGATACCGTAGTTTTTCAGTTCAAAACAGTTCAGAAAAGCGGGGAACGGCTTGACCACGACCTGCTGTTCACCGATCAGGTCATCCACAAACAGGCAGAACGAATGATCGCTTGTCTCCACCCAGATCAGGATTCCGTCCTCCAGATGCGTAATTTCTGTGTCGATGCTGTAGAACTGATGCAGCCGGACGATGGGATAGAAACCGCCGATCCGTTCCACCATCTCGTTGCCGTTCTCATCGTAAAGGATCTCGTCCGCCGTGATCTTGAAGGACTGGCGGATATTGGCGATCGGAATCGTGAAGATGGAACGTCCCGTCGTCACCTTCATGCCGTCCATGATGGAGAGCGTCAGCGGAATCTTGATGGAGAAGGTGGTTCCCCGTCCTTCCTCGCTCGTCAGAGAGACGACACCTCCCACGCTCTCCACATTCTTCTTCACCACGTCCATGCCTACGCCTCTGCCGGAAAATTCCGTGACGGTCTGGTTGGTGGAGAAGCCGGGAAGCATGATCAGGCCCAGCGCTTCCTTCTTCGTATATTCGTTCTCCGGTTTTACAAGGATTCCCTTTTCTCTTGCCTTGGCGAGAATCGTATCCGGATTCATTCCCTTGCCGTCGTCGGCAATGGAGATAATGACTTCGTTGCTGGTGTGGGTAGCGGAGAGGACGATCTCGCCCTGGGGATTCTTGCCCGCGGCGATCCGTTCTTCCGCCGTATCCTCGATTCCGTGATCCATGGAATTGCGGACCATGTGCATGATCGGATCCTGGATACTGTCCACGATGGTTTTATCGACCTCCGTGTCCTCGCCGATCAGCGTCAGACGCACGTCCTTGCCCAGCTTCTGCTTCATATCCCGGACGATCCGGTTCATCTTCTGGAAGACGCCGGAGATCGGCACCATCCGCAGAGACATGGCAAGATCCTGGAGATCATCCGTCAGCTTGCGGAGCTGGCGGGCGGATTTCATAAAGTTGTCATAACTGTCGCGGTTGAGCTGGTCCAGCTCCGGACAGGAAGTAACCATAGACTCGGTGATTACGATCTCGCCCACGATATCCATCAGGTCGTTCAGCTTGGTCAGATTGACGCTGATCAGATTCTGCTTGACCGGCGTGCCTGCCGCCGCGGGCGCTTTCTGCGGAGCTTCTTTGCGCTCCGGCGCGGGAGCGGACGGCGCGCCTGCCGTCTCCGCGGTTTTCTCGGCCTTCGGCTCCGGTTCCGGTTCAGGAACCATAATCAGCTCGTAAGAACGGATGTGCCCCTGTGATTTTAAAAGATCCTCCGCCTTGGCCGCCATGTCCATGTCGTCGAAGGAGAGATAAAAACCCTCCTCGATGATGGTGGAGCAGGTCTGAGAGTTCGTGTCCATGTCGGACGGATAGTAGCGGAAATCCACATCGCATTCCTTGATGGAATTGATGATCATAAAAGCGCGCAGATTCTCCATGCCGATCCCCTCGTCCAGGAAGACGTGCAGGAAAGACACCGCCGTTTCATCGTCCGGAAGATTCTCCGCCGGGGTCAGGCTGTCCGGTGCGGATACCGGCCCGGATCCGGCGTCGGATGCGGGGGCTGCGGGCTCCTCGGACGCGGCTCCGCTGATCTTCTTGAGGAAACCGTTGATCTCGGAGGCGAAAGAATCCATATCCGTATCGAGAGGTTCCCCGTTCTCGACCTTCTCCACCTGTCCCCGCAGGCAGTCCTCAGAACGGAACATCAGATTAAACAGCTCTTTCTTGTGTTCCGGATCGAGGGTGTCGATGCCTTTGTCACGGATATAGAAGAACAAATCTTCTATATGATGCGCAATACTTGCAAGGGAGCCGAACTCCATCATGGCGGAGGAACCCTTGATCGTATGCATGATGCGGAAGATCTCGTTGACGTCGTCGGAAGAGAAATCACCGATCTTCTCGTCCTTCACCAGCATCTCATCCAGCTGATCCAGAAGAGAATTTGTCTCAAAGAGGTATGTGTCGAGCATACCTTCCATACCGTTATCCATTTATAAACACCACCTGTCTTTTGATTATAGTTTCCGCATGCGCTCCTGCGGAATGCAGTGCAGAAAACAAAGAGCCTGCTCCGAAAAACGTATGGCAGACTATGGCATACTAATTATATTTATCGGCGAAAACAGAGGAGGGATAAGGGGTTTGTTCCTTTTTTTATAAAAAATCAAAAAAATATTCCGCAGATGTGTTATAAAAGAAAAAAACCCGTCGAAATATTAAAAGATAGCGGCGGGCTTCTCCTGACGGTGAAGCGAATCCGAAACGTTTGACAAGGAGGGGTTACGATGAAAAACCTAAAAATCAACACAAAGTTCATAGTTAGTTTTGGCCTCATACTGGTGCTGTTTCTGGTGTCGGTGATTGCCACCTGCTCTGGAATCGCCATATCGAAGAGCGGTTATGAGAGTTTTTACGAGGAAGAATTCGTTGCGGTAACCACTGTGCAGGATGTGAAGACCAAGCTGCAGGAAGCGCTCAAAGAGATGCTGCTCATTGTGGAGACGACCGATCAGCAGGAGTATGCCAAACGGTCGCAGATTGTGGATCAGAACATCAAGGACATCCGGGCGAGCGTGGAGGAGTTGTGCAGGGAATATAACGGAGACACGGCTCAGCTCGAGCAGTTCCTGACTCTGATGACCAACAACGCGAGCGTGCGCGAGAGCGTAATGGCGCAGGCGGCGCTTCGCACCGAAGCGGGAAACCAGGCGGCGCAGGAGATAATTCTGAACGAGTACATACCGGTGGTGGAAGAGTACACAGAGGTTCTGAATCAGGCTTATACGGAGATCGGAACGACCTGCCAGACCAATTTTGACAATCAGATGCTTGAACTGAGCGCGCTTCTGGCGGCAGGCATCGTCATCGCGGTCATCGCGTTTGTGATCACCGTGGTTCTGGCGCTGCGCCTGAGCGTGAGCATTACCGTTCCTGTCCGGATCATCGAGGCGGCGATGAAAGAGATGGTCAAAGGCAATCTTTCCGTTGAGGTGGACTACAGCGCCGGGGACGAGTTCGGTTCCATGGCGGACAGCATGGGCAGAGTGACCAGCGAAGTCGGCGCCATTGTGGGCGACATCGAGAGAGTGCTCGGCACGATGGCGGACGGAGACTTTACGGTTCATTCCAAGGCTGCGGAAGCCTATGTGGGCGATTATGAGAAGATCTTCCATTCAATGAAGAAGATCAAGGATACCTTCAACGAGACGCTCGCGACACTGAACCGTTCGGCGTCGCAGGTGTCCTCCGGAGCCGATCAGGTATCCTCCGGAGCGCAGGCACTGTCTCAGGGCGCGACGGAGCAGGCTTCTTCCGTGGAAGAGCTGGCGGCGTCCATCAACGAGATTTCAAACAACATCAACCAGAACGCGCAGGGCGCGCAGGAAGCGAGCGACAAATCCATGCAGGTCGGCGAGAAGGCGGGAGAGAGCAACGCCCGCATGCACGACATGCTTCAGGCGATGGCGGATATCAACGCTTCCTCCGGTGAGATCGGCAAGATCATCAAGACGATTGAGGATATCGCGTTCCAGACCAATATTCTCGCGCTGAACGCGGCGGTTGAGGCGGCGAGAGCGGGAGCGGCCGGCAAAGGCTTTGCAGTGGTCGCGGACGAGGTGCGCAACCTGGCGAGCAAGTCCGCGGAGGCATCCAAGAATACGGCGGCTCTGATCGAAAATTCTCTCCAGGCGGTGGAGAACGGCAAACGCATCGCGGACGAGACGGCGCAGTCTCTGGAAGTGGTCATCAGCGATATTCAGGAAGCAAGCACGATGATGGATACGATCGCGAAGGCGTCCGCGGATCAGGCAGAGTCCATCTCTCAGATCACTCTCGGCATCGACCAGATCTCGAGCGTAGTGCAGACCAACTCCGCTACGGCGGAGGAGAGCGCGGCGGCCAGCGAGGAGTTGTCCGGTCAGGCTCAGATCCTGAACGAACTGGTCAGAAAGTTCCGGCTGGAGGGCGAGAGCGGAATCGCCGCGGCAGGACCGGTTTCCGGAGGCTCTTCTTACGATCCGGGCTACGATATGGATATGAGCGTTTCCTACGGGGGCGGCGACAAATATTAATGACTGAATAAAACACGGCCTGCAAAAAGCAGCGCCGGGAATATAAGGAGTGGACATGAAGCGTACAATTAAGCAGGAGGTTCTGATCCGTGTGGCGCTGGTATTTCTGGCAGTGATCATCAGCGGTATTACGACGGTTACCAGCATGAGTGCCAGCCGGAACTATACCAGAGCCATGGATCAGGCGGTGGAGATCAACTCTCTCGTTCTGACCGCGCAGAAAGCCCATTATGGATGGGTTGAGAATCTGTGTTCTGCCGTATCCATGGGAACGGAGTTCACAGGCAGCAAGGATTACAAGGGCTGTGTGCTGGGCAAGTGGTTTTACAGCTCGGATCTGTCGGGAGTGGACGGCAGGATTCTGGAACTGATCGAGGAGATGAAGCCGATCCATCAGGCGATTCATGAATCCGCTCAGACGGTGCTGGATCTGAACGCGACGGACCCGGCGCAGGCGAAAGAGATGTATCTGAATGTGGTCAAGGCAAACGTGGAAAAGCTGGTGGCCATTCTTGACGAAGTGTCGGAGATCACGCAGGGTCTGGTGGACGACAGCCACAGCAGCCTGAACCGCTCGATCAGTATGACGGAAGCGGTGAGCATTGTGACGGTGCTGCTGATTCTGTTTATGAACGTGTTGCTGGTTATGCTTGTTCTGAAACGGATTCTGGCGCCGATTCAGGAGATTACGGAGTCGAGCCGGCAGCTCTCGGAAGGGAAGCTGGATTTTGAAATCGACGTCAGGAGCCAGGATGAGCTGGGACAGCTCGCCGGATCCCTGAATACTTCCGTAAAGAATCTGAAACTTTACATTACCGATATTACGGAAGTCCTGAACGGGATTGCGGACGGCGATCTCGGGAAAGAAAGCAGTATCACCTACATCGGCGACTTTGTGCAGATTCAGACTGCGATCGGCACGATCAGCGAGCAGTTGAATCAGACGCTGTCCCAGATTCATTCGTCTGCCAATCAAGTGGATTCCGGCGCGAATCAGGTGGCGGTCGGAGCGCAGAGCCTGGCACAGGGGGCGACGGAACAGGCTTCGGAGGTGGATAACCTTCTCCAGATGGTGGAACGCATTACAGAGCAGATCAACAATAATGCTGAGACGGCCGTATCCACGAATCGGGAGGCGGAAGTGGTGGGCGGAAGCATTACCGTCTGCAACGATCAGATGCAGGAGATGGCTGAGGCTATGAATCAGATCAGCGAATGTTCCAGCGAGATCAGCAAGATTATCAAGACGATTGAAGACATTGCCTTCCAAACCAATATTCTTGCGCTGAACGCTGCGGTCGAGGCTGCGAGAGCGGGGAGCGCGGGCAAAGGTTTTGCTGTGGTTGCGGATGAGGTCCGCAATCTGGCGGCGAAGAGTGCGGACGCGGCGAAGGATACCACGGAGTTGATCGAGAAGACGCTCAGAGTGGTTGAGAACGGCTCGCTCCTGACCGGGAAGACGCAGGAATCGCTGGATTCCGTCGTGGCGGGCGCGGAGAACGTTACCGCGGATATCCGGAAGATTACAGAGGCGTCCAGGGAGCAGGAACTGGCGATCAACCGGATTCGGGACGGTATCTCGCAGATTTCTACGGTTGTCCAGTCCAACTCCGCTACTTCGGAGGAGAGCGCGGCGGCCAGCGAGGAACTTGCAAGCCAGGCGCAGCTTCTCAAGAGGCTGATCGGAAGCTTTAAGCTCAAGAGCTGATGCGTCCTCCAATGGGTTGCCAGGGAGATTTGCCTGTATCGGGTTGAAAACCGGTGAGGGTACGAAGAACAATGATAAAATGCACAAAAACCTGCAGCGCAGGCTGCGGGTTTTTTGTCGCATTTAAGCAGAAAACGAATAATTACTGAACCATGCCGCCTGATACTCTGCATCCCCGTGCGCGGGCAGGGACGGAAAAGGAAAAGGCAGGCAGCCATGCGGAAGATTACGGGAAATCTGGGAAAATGCGGCGTTAAAATACCGCAAAAGCTTCCTTATTCACCAGAAATTCACAGAAAATGTTGCAGAAAAAAAGAATGATTTTCTTGCTTTTGTTTTGACATGATGGTATGATAGTAGGGAACGTATACTGCGTCCGTTCGGAGGCCGGCTGCGGATGCCGGAGTGAACAGGGAAGAAAGACGAACATCAGGAGGGACAGGTATGTCAGGAATCTATGGAAACGGTGTCACACTGAACGAGAAGATGCTCGATTATCTGTGGGCGAGACAGGAAGTGACGCTGAACAATATTACCAATGACGATACCCCGGGCTTCAAGGCTCAGTACATAACATTTGAAGACGAGATGAGGAAGAGGCTGGTGGATGCGAGCGCTTCCCGTAGTCCGAGACAGGCGGTGGCGGATGCCATCAGCGCTTCCCGGCTCAGACTCCACACGACGCGGTCGGAGACCACCAAACTGGACGGGAATAATGTGGACGTCGATCAGGAACAGTTGGAGCTGGTTCGCACGGCTTATGAATATCAGTATATACTGAGTTCCATATCGAACGATATCAGCCGCTTGAAAAGTGCGGCCCGTACATTCTGACGTTTTTTGGTTCTCAAGTCCGAAAGCGGCGCGTGTTTTCTTATTAATAAGGAAACAATCGGCGGCGCGCGGGTGAGAGATTTTGCTGAAATGAAGCAGTAAAGTGAAAATACCGCGGAAGCGGCAGAGGAAGAATCCTGCGCGGCGGGATCCTTTTTGGGCATATAACTCACAGAAGGTTTATATAATAGAAGGACACCAGAGAAAAGGAGACGGTTCAAGATGGAGACTGGATTTATCACACCCATGACCATATGGGGAGATATAGGAAGTATAAGGGGGCTGGGAAGTCAGGAAGAAAAGACGAGGCCGGATGGACAGGCAGGGATGTTCGCAGATATATTCCGCACGGCCATCAACCAGGTGAAGGAGACGCAGGCGGACGTGGAGAGGAAGCAGTACCTGCTTTCCACGGGTCAGCTTGACGATGCGCACACGCTGCCGATCGCTGAGGCGAAAGCCGGACTGACGGTGGATGTGCTGCTTACTCTTCGCAACAAGACGCTGGAAGCGTATAATGAGCTGATCAAGATAAATGTATGATTTGTGATATCCGAAGGTATGCGCGGTATGCCTTCGGTCGTTGCGCGCGAACGGAATGCGTTTCCGTGCAGGCGCATGGAAGCGGCTCATTGCCCGCAGGAATAAAGGCGGAAGGTTGGATGGAATTGTGCAGAATATGAAGGATAGCTGGCAGAATCTGAAAGAAGGCTGGAAGAAGATGTCCGGGAAGACCAGGAATCTCATTCTGGGGATTCTGGGCGTGACGGTTGTGGTCGCTGTGGTTGCGATTCTCGCGCTGGGACTTGGAGGCAGAACCGATTACAGCGTGCTGTTTTCGGGGCTGAACCAGGAAGAGGCTCAGCAGATCGGGACGCTTCTGCAGGACAGAGAAGTGGATTACAGATACAGCGCTTCCGACGGGACGATACGCGTTCCGGAGTCGGTTGTGGAAAATACGAGGGTGGAACTTCTGCTTCAGGGGTACCCGAAGAATGGTTTTGCCTACGATATGTATCTGGATAATACAGGTCTTATGACCACGGAGTCGGACAAAAAGCAGATCACGCTGTATGAACTGCAGGACCGGCTGGGGGCTACGATCCGTTCCTTTGAGGGGGTGCGGGAGGCAAGAGTCAATATCGCGGAGGCTGAAGAGCAGCGGTATGTACTGGAAGATAATGAGGCGCAGGGGGCTTCCGCGTCCGTGGTGATCACCATGATGGACGGAAGCACTCTGACCGAGGATAAAGCGCAGGCAGTGAAGAATCTGGTTGCTCATTCGGTGCGCGGCATGAATTTTACGGAAGTGGTGGTGCTGGACGGGGATACGATGCTGGAAGTGGGCGGTACAGGCAGCTCTACCGGTACGGATATGGTCAGCCTCACGACCATGCTGGAGAACAGCATTGCCGCCAACGTCAGGAATGTTCTGGAGAAGCTCTACGGCACCGGCACTGTAGCGGTGTCCGTCAAAGGCACCATGAACATGGAGAAGCTGATTCAGGAAAGCACGAGCTACACGGTTCCGGAGAAGATTGACGACGAGGACAAAACCGGTCTTCTGCAGACGGAAGACGTGGTCAACGAAAGTTCCCAGAGCGGTACGCGGGAGGCGGGCGGTCTTGTGGGGACGGACGCAAACGCGGACGAACCGCGGTATGTGAATGACGACGGGACCGGAGAGACCGTGGACGGCTATTCCAGCGGAAGCGCTTCCCGGACATGGCTCTATAATACATTGAAGGAACAACGGCAGGTGGATCCGGGTATCCTTGAGGATACTTCGATTGGTATTATTATCCTCACGGACAATACCACGGTAGCGCAGGCGGATCTGTACCGTCTGGTGGCCAACTCTGCGGGCATCCCGGTGGAGGAGGCCAATGACCGAATCACCATTATCCGCGATCCGGGAACGGCGACGGAGAATCCGATTATTAATCCGCCGGAAAGCCCGTGGGGTGTCATTACGACGATGGTGCCGCTTCCGATACTGATTGCGATTATCGCGGCTCTGCTCCTGCTCCTTCTGCTTATACTGTTCCTGCTTCTTCGCAGGAAACGGAAGAAGGGCGGGGAACCCGAGGACGAAGACTTTGAAGGAAGCGATCAGCTCTCCGCCAGCGACCTGGGACTGGACGACGGCGCGGAGCCGGCCGTCATGACCGGTCTGGACGAAGACGACGATCTGAGTTCAAGTGAGGAGATCCTGAACCTGCGTATGCAGAGGAGCATGCGTCTGAAACAGAACATTGCGGAATTTGTCGATCAGAATCCGCAGATTGCAGCGAAGCTGGTACAGAGCTGGCTCAGAGGAGAGGAGGACGTAGATGGCAGCAGCAGAAACAGGAATGCCAACAGCCGAAAGCAGTCCAAGCAGTGAAGATGTCCTCACTGACGTAAGGAGCAAAGCGGCGCTGGTAGTGGTATCCCTGGGAGCCGACCGGGCTTCCCAGATTTATAAATATCTGAATGAACAGGATATTGAAGACCTTACATACGAAGTGGCAAAGCTTGGAAAGACCACGAACAATCAGGTGGAGTCCACGCTGGATGAGTTCTATAAGCTTTGCCTGACACATAAGATGATGACGGACGGCGGCTTGGATTATGCCAGAAATGTCCTCGAGAAGGCGTTCGGCGAGTCGACGGCCCGCAACCTTCTGGAGAAAGTGTCCAAGACGCTCCAGTCGAAGCCGTTCAATTTCTTCATGAAGGGCGATCCCAAGGCGCTTCTGTCGATCCTGCAGAACGAGCGTCCGCAGGTGATCGCGCTGATCATGGCGTATATGGATCCCCAGCAGGCGGCGCAGATTCTGGAACAGCTTTCCGATGAGAAGCGTATACTGGTAGTGGAAGGCATGGCGCATATGGACCGCGTTTCTCCGGAGGCCATCGCCATCGTGGAGGAAGAGATGAAGCGCAAGTTTGCGACGATTATTACCAGCGAGGATAATATGAATCTCGGCGGTATTGATTTCGTTGCCGATATGATGAATAATATCGACCGCAGTACGGAGCGGAAGATTTTCGATCTGCTGGGCAAGAGCAATCCGGAACTGGCCCAGGACATCCGGGACAAGATGTTCGTGTTCGAGAACATTCTGGATATGGACGACCGGTCCGTACAGCGTTTTGTCAGAGACTGCGATACCAAGGATGTGGTGTTTGCGCTCAAGAACGCGTCCGAGGATATGAAGGCAACCTTCTTCAACAATATGTCCAAGCGTATGGCGGATACGGTCCGCGGCGACCTGGAGATCACTTCCAATGTAAGACTGAAGGATGTGGAGGAGGCGCAGCAGCGCATCGTCAATATCATCCGCAGCCTGGAAGAGCGCGGCGAAGTGATCATCAAGAAGGGAGGAGAGGAAGACGACATCATACTCTAGTCGCATCATCAAGCGTACGGGGCTTAAAAATCCCGGCCTGGTCGAACCCTACATCCCCCCGGTGGAGGTGACGGTGCGCAGGCAGGTACAGGAGCCGCGAAAAGCGGTCTTCCCGCGGGTGAACCCCGACGGAACCCTTCCGGCGGACGCAGAGCTGCCGGATCTGTCCCTCGATGAGAGCATGGAAGGGGAAGTGCAGGAGGAGGGAGCGGAAAACGGCCGGCTCGAAGAGGTCGAGGAGGAGATCCGTCTTCTTCTGGAGGATGCCAGAAGAGAGGCCGACGAGCTGCGGGCGGCGGCCAGACAGAAGGCGGAGGAGGAGTACGAGTCCGCAAGAGAAGCCGGTTACCGCGCCGGCTACAGCACCGGATACGAGGAGAGCAGAAGGCGGGCGGAAGGCGAGTGCCGGATGGATTATGAACGGCGTCTGCAGGACTTTGAGGAAGATATGAGGAAAGCGCTTCAGTCGGTGGAGACGGCCAAAGAGCGGTGCCTGCGCAACTATCTGGATGAACTGAAGGACTGCGCCATCGCCATCGGCGAGAAAGTGATTCAGATCAGCCTCCGTTCGAGCGGAGAGGTGATCAGACAGATGATCATATCCGCTACGGAGAAGCTGAAAAAGACCGCCTGGGTCAAGATTTACATAGATAAGAGCGATTACGATATGATGATGGAGGCGGATGCCGATATCATCGACGAACTGTCCCACCTGTCGGACAATATCAAGTTTATCGTCATGGACAAGGAGGACAACGGCAACTGTATCATCGAGATGCCGGAGGAGATTGTGGACGTCAGCGTGAACACGCAGATGGAAAATATCAGGGATATTCTGGAAAATGTGAGAGTTTAGCTTATGTTCGAGAAGATACCGTCGCTGATCGGCAAATCCGAGACGATCAGCCATATTGGAAAAATCGAAAATGTGGTTGGCATGTCCATGGAGGCTTCCGGCGGCCGGTCCAGCATCGGCGATATCGTCATGATTTACAATGAGGAGCAGAACCGGCAGATGCCCGCCGAAGTGGTGGGCTTCAAGGACGGGAAGATCCAGCTTATGACCTATGAGGCCACCAGCGGGATTGCTTCCGGCAGTTTTGTCCGCAACACCAGACGGAGGCTGAAAGTACCGGTGGGAGATTTCCTGAGGGGAAGAATCATCAACGCCCTGGGAGAACCGATTGACGGAGGAGAAGCTTTCCAGTCGGTCCGTTACTATACGGTCAGCAGTCCCTACATCAATCCTCTGGCCCGTCCGCCGATCCGGGAGAGGCTGGAGTTCGGCGTCAAGGCCATCGACGGGCTGAACACGATCGGAAAGGGACAGAGGATCGGAATCTTCGCCGGTTCCGGCGTGGGGAAGAGTACGCTGATGGGAATGATCGCCAAGAATGTGAAGACCGACATCAATGTAATTGCGCTCGTGGGAGAGCGCGGCAGAGAGGTGCTGGAGTTCATACAGAAGGATCTGGGCGAAGAGGGAATGAAGCGGTCGGTTCTGGTGGTTGCCACTTCCGATCAGCCCGCCATGCTGCGCATGAAATGCCCGCTGGTGGCGACGACGATTGCGGAGTATTTCAAAGATCAGGGTTATGATGTGCTTCTGATGATGGATTCCCTGACCAGATACGCGATGGCGCAGCGGGAGATCGGCCTTGCCATCGGCGAGCCGCCCATCGCCAGAGGCTACACGCCGTCCATCTACGCGGAATTTCCGAAACTGCTGGAACGCAGCGGCAACTTTGACAAAGGCTCGATCACCGGCGTCTACACGGTGCTGGTGGAGGGCGACGATACCAATGAGCCGATTTCCGATACGGTCCGCGGTATTCTGGACGGTCATATCGTCCTGAGCAGGCAGCTTGCCAACGAAAACCATTTTCCGGCCATCGACATCGGAGCCAGTATCTCCCGTCTGATGGTGGAGATTGTGCCGCCGGAGCACCGCAAGGCGGCTTCCCGGGTAAGGAACCTTCTGGGAATTTATCAGAAAAATTCGGATCTGATTTCTATCGGTGCATACAAGCGGGGCAATAACCCGGCGCTGGATGAGGCAGTCACGAAAATCAACGACATCAACGCGTTTCTGCAGCAGGGGATCAATGAAAGTTTTTCCTATGAAGATACGCTGCAGATCATGAATACGATTGCAGGCTGATTACGGAGGACAGAGAGACAGTGAAGAGATTTCAGTACAGACTGGAGACGGTGCTGGATTATAAGACGCAGGTGCTTGACAATCTGAAAACCGAGCATGCAGTCATCATGCAGAATGTCAATAAGAAGCAGGAGCAGATCCGCAGCCTGAGGCAGGAGCTGAACGGCTACGAGAGCGAGTTCGACGAGATCAAGGAGGCAGGGACCGCCATCGAAAGTTACCGCCTGTTCGATATGTGCATCGGACGGATGGAGGAGATCATTGATGAGGAGAAAGAGCGCCTGAAGGTGCTGAGAAAGCAGGAGGACCAGAAGAAGCAGGAGGTCATCGAGGCGAAGGTGGATACTTCCCGTTATGAGAAGCTGAGAGAGCGGAAATTCATGGAATATCAGAGAGCGGTGGCAAAGGCGGACGAACTGTTCGTGGAAGAGTTCGTCTCGGGCAATGCGCTGAGGGCGCGCCGGTATCAGCGCAGAGGCTGAGCGGCGGCTGATTTTGATAATCGCAGCGGCGGGCGGCAGTTCCGCGGCTGATGATTATAGATAACAGATTAATCCGGAAAGGAGGAAGAGAATGGAAAACATTGTGAATCTGCAGATGCCGGGGAAACCTTCGGCGGGGATGCAGACGCGCGCGGCGCAGAGTACGGACGCCGGGGACGGCTTTCTGAAGCTTTTGCAGCAGAAGCAGGAGGCTCCGGAAGCGAAGCCGAAGGCGGAGGAGCCGGCAAAGCCGGTGAAAGACGAGAAGCCGCAGGCCAAAGAAGAGCCGAAGAAAACCTCTGAGGACGCGCAGGAGCCGCAGGAAGAAGATGCCGTTCTGGCGCTGGAACTGGCGGCGCAGCAGCTTTTCGTACAGAATGCGGTAGTGACGCCTCAGGAAGAAGAACTGACGCTGCAGCCGCTCGCGACGGAGGAAACAGCCGCGGCGGTGACGGAGATCGGAGCGCTTCCGCAGGAAACGGAGCAGACGCAGTTTCCGCTCGAGACATCCGCGGAGAAAGCGGTGGAGATTCCCAAAGCGGCGGAAGGAACGAAGGATTTGCCGAAAGCGGTACCGACAGTGGAGGCTGAACCGGAGAAGGTTCAGGCAGAGATGCCTGTTTCCGGGCAGAAAGCCGACAGCGGTCTGACAGGGGGCGCGCCTGAGGATGCGCAGCCGATCCGTGAACCGGTATCCGGGACACAGGAGAAGACGTTCGCCGACGAGGAGGCGGAAAGCAGCTCCGAAGTCCGTTATGCGGCGGTGGATCAGAGTCGGAGCCTGGATCAGAGTCAGGCAGCCAATACGCCGGAGTTGCACAGAACGGAGGAGCCGGTCTTGAAAGCGACGGTGGAGGACCTTCCGCAGGAGCTGGGCAGGGCGCTTACCTCCGGACAGCAGACAGGCAGCCGGACGCTGACTGTAGAGCTTGAACCGGTATCGCTCGGGAAGCTTACGATCCGGGTGGAGTACGAGGCGGGCCGCACGGCGGTATCGATTCTGTCGTCCAACCCGAAGACGCTGGAGCTTTTAAGCGAGAAGGCGTCGGAGATCGCGTCGATTCTCAAGGAGCACACCGGGGAGGAGACGGTGATCTACGCACAGGAACCACAGCGGCAGGAAGAGGACCAGTACGACGGACGTCAGGGCGCAGGCCAGGGCGGACAGAGAGAACAGAAACAGCAGAAGGAAGGGGAACGCCGCGAGACGGAATCGTTCGCACAGCAGCTTCGGCTGGGACTGGTATAACAGAGAGGAAGGAAAGAAGAGATGGCAAACAATGTAGCGAGCGTCAGCGGAACGAGCGACGCCTATAACCTGCAGAGTTATACGGTAGAGTCCAATGACAAGAACACGCTTTCGATGACGGATTTCTTCAAGCTTCTGGCGACGCAGCTTCAGAACCAGGACACGACCAATCCGATGGAGACGAGCGAGATGATGGCGCAGCTCACCCAGATGGGAATGATGCAGGCCATGAGCTCGATGACGACCGCGATCGACACGTCCTCGGCAGTCAGTGCGCAGACGTATGCGGCGGGGCTGATCGGGCAGGAGATTACCGTGGCGGTTACCGAGGAGCAGAACGGCATCGACGTTCCGGTAGGCGTCAAGTACGCCAAGGTGGAATACGTCAGTTTCGTCAACGGCAATCCGGTGCTGAAAGTGGAGGGAGATACAAAGGAATATCCTCTGAGCAACGTCCTCGGCGTAGGACGGATCCCGGATCCCTATGAGAACAAGGGGGAAGATCTGGACGGCAAGGACGATGCCGGTGAAGGCGGAGACGAAGACGATGATCCGAAAGGCGGAGTCTCAGCGGGAGCCGAGTAAGAAGCAGTGATCTGTATGTAACACAAAGGCAGTTGTTTTTGGAAAGAAGGGAATACATATGGAGATGAACGGAGTACAGCGTCTGGACAGCGGACGGATCGGCGGGAATCAGAACGGGACCGGCGCGGCAGCCGGCAGAGCGGATCAGCCGGCTTTTGACAGACTGCTCCAGGAGAGGGCCAGGGAAGGCCTGAACTTTTCCAAACATGCCGCAAAACGTATGAATGAACGGGGCATCGCAGTTGACAGCCAGCTTATGAGCGATCTCGAGCACGCCGTGGACGGCGCCAGGAAGAAGGGAGCCAGAGATGTGGCGGTCATCGGAGCGCAGGGCGTCTTCATCGTCAACGTGCCCAACAATACCGTCGTCACCACCATGTCCCAGAGTGACATGAAGGAGCGGGTATTTACGAACATCGACAGCGCCGTCATCCTGTAGCAGGACCTCTTTGGAGGATGCTCGGTCCCCTGTCCGACTGACAGGGGACGGATGGACGGGAGAAAACGGCGGAAGCCCGCAGGGGCGGAAGCGGAACTTGAAATAGAAAGGATAGTTAAGCATATGTTAAGAGCAATGGATTCAGCAGTATCGGGTCTTCGCGCCCATCAGCAGAAACTGGACGTCATCGGACACAACATCGCCAACGTCAATACGGTCGGCTATAAATCGCAGAGTTATACGTTCAAGGATACGATGTATCAGTCATCAACGTCGTCGACCAGAGGGACGGGTACCTCCGGCGGTGTCAATGCGGCGCAGTTCGGTTATGGTTCTCTGATGGGGACGATTTCCATGGACATGACGGCGAGTACACCGACATATGTGGGCGGGTTCTCGGCGACGATCGATGGGGAAGGCTTTTTCGTGACGAAATCCACCAGAAATCCGATTACCGTTGGCAGTGCGGACGATACGGAAACCATTAAGGGAAACGATTTTGATTATACCAGAGTCGGAAATTTCAAAGTGGACAGCGAGGGCTATATCGTAGATGGGAACGGAAACTTTGTATATGGCTTCCAGGGAACATGGGATGCTGCGAATAAGAAGATTGTGTTTGATTATACGAAGCTGGCGCCGCTTCGTGTTCCGAGTGATGTGACAATTGCAGGCGGTGAGATGACAGGCATGACGATTAATGATTTGGTTGGCAAAGCACTGGAGGCAAAAAATGTAAAAATTAACAAAGCGGGCGACATTGAGGTCACTGTTCAGGTAGAGGGAACAGATGCCAAGGGCGAGGATGCTAAATTTACGCAGACGATTACAATAGGTAAAGTTGCGATTGCTACTTTCCAGAATCAGGAGGGTGTGACCAAGAACGGCAGTAACTATTATAAGGCAACGCTTTCCGATAACACCGGTCGCTGCAGCGTCGGCGCACCCGGCGACGGCCGCGCTACCCTCATGCCCGGCTACCTCGAGGCGTCCAACGTCGACATGGCGGTGGAGTTCTCCGAGATGATTATGGCGGAGAGAGGTTTCCAGGCCAACAGTAAGATCATTACAGTCAGCGATGAGATCCTTTCCGATCTTATCAATATGAAGCGTTAATCATGGCACGGCGGGGCAGACGCAGCGCCGACCAGAAAATCATGGACCGGGCCCGCGAGGCCCGCAGGGCAAGGATCCATATGGAGGAGCACACCTCCTCCTATGGCTCTGTGCCTGCCTGGAGTATGGAAGGTGACAGGAGAGGTATGATCAGGGTAACAAGATTAAGCGGAGAAGTACTCTACTTGAACATATTGCAGATTGAGTCGATGGAGGCTATACCGGAGACGAAGATCAAGATGATGAACGGCTATTACTATCTGGTAAAGGATACGGAAGAATCTGTGGTGGAGCAGTTACGGGCGTTTTATCACAGTTGTATCACGCCGGACGGCAGAGATAAATAACAAATTGCTGACAGAGAGCAGGGAGGAAATATAAGATGGACATAACAACGCTTCTCGGTATGATAATAGGCATGGGGCTGATCGTATGGGGAATCGGAACATCAAAGCTTGGAAACTTCTGGGACCCTCAGAGTATTGCAATCGTGCTTGGAGGAACGATTGCCGCCATACTGGCCAGCTATCCGCTGCGGGTTTTAAAGGATGTGCCCAAGCATATGCTTGTACTGACCAGAGGTAAGAAATTCGCGATTCCCAAGCTGGTGGATGAACTGGTGGATCTGGCCATGCTGGCAAGGCAGAGCGGCCTGCTGGCGCTGGAGGAGAAAGCGGCGGATATCAAGGACCCGTTCCTGAAACAGAGCGTTCTGATGATCGTGGACGCCAACGATCCGGATAAAGTGCGGTCCATGCTGGAGAAACAGATGGACGATATGATCGCAAGGCACGACGAGTCGGCCGGTATCTATGAGAAGGCGTCCGCTTACGCGCCGGCTTTTGGTATGGTCGGTACGCTGATCGGTCTGATCAATATGTTAAAGGGTATGGATTTGGACGGCAGCGGCGGCGCCAGTACGCTGGGACAGGACATGAGCGTGGCGCTGATCACAACTTTTTACGGCAGCCTTTTTGCCAACCTGTTTTTCCAGCCCATTGCCAAGAAGCTCCGCGTCCGCCAGGCGGAGGAGGAGCTGTACTGCATGACGGTCATTGAAGGAATCATGGGTATTCAGGCAGGTGAGAATCCCAAGTTCCTGCGCGAGCACCTGCTGTCCTGTCTGAAACAGTCTCAGCAGAAGAAGCTGCTTCTCAAGGCAGGAGACGGCGGCGGTGAAGGAGGAGGCGGCAAGGCATGAGCAGACCGAGAAAAGGCGGAGGCGGTGAAGACTGCGGAAGCTGGATGGACACATATGGCGATATGGTCACGCTCCTTCTGTGTTTTTTCGTCATGCTGTATTCCATGTCCACGCTGAACCAGCAGAAGTGGGAGATCTTTGTCAAGAGTATTTTTCCCAGTTCCGACGATAGCCCGCAGATCGCGGTGAATGAGGAAATTTCGGACGGTGAATATGACGTATCCGGCAATCTTGAATTTGACGAGAGCATCTCGGATCCGGAAAATCCGGACGATCTGTACGTGGCACTGATGGAAGCGCTGAACGGTAGCGGAGTGGAGGGCGTGAGCATCTCCAGAGAAGAGGGGTATACCTTCCTGGTATTTGATAAGCAGGCGTTCTTCGAGGGAAACCGTTCCAATCTGACCGAAGAAGCAATCGAGATTCTGGATGTGCTGTGCAATGTTCTGCAGCAGTATGAAGGAAGCATTGCTCAGATTGATATTATGGGCCATACGGCCCAGGCGAACCCGGATCGGGAAAACAATCCCCGGACGGACCGGATTCTCTCCGCCATGCGTTCTGCGGAGGTTGCGGCCTACATTCAGGAGAAGGATATTATGGATCCGAGCAAACTGGTCGGTTTAAGCTACGGTCAGTACCGTTCGGTGAGTACCAACGAGACCAGTGAGGGCAGAGCCAGAAACCGAAGAGTGGAATTCGTGATCATCGATCAGGGTGCGGACATCAAGTCCATGAATGATTATTATGAGGAGTTCACGAACAGCATGGATGCCGGTTCTGTACTGGTTACCGGAGGGGGAGAGGCTTTCGACGAGGTCGGAGGAAGCGCGGACGAGGCAGCCAGCGCGGTCCCTCAGGAGGAGATTAATCCGCCTGACGATACGGTACAGCCCACAGCGGATGCGCCGGCGGAATAACTATTGAGAAAAGGTGGCTTTTTAAATGGCAGACGTATTGTCCCAAAGTCAGATTGACGCGCTTTTGAAGTCGATGGCTTCCGGCGGCGGTCCGGAAGAGGAAAAGACCGAGGAAGTGGTACAGAAAGAAAAGGCTGTAACGGAAGAAGTTAAATACAGCAAGTACGATTTTTACAGCCCCAGAAAATTTACAAAGGATAAGATGAAGATCCTGACCAGCGTGTTTGAAAATTATGCCAGGATCATCACATCCCAGATCAACGGCGTATTCCGTGTAATGACCGATATTACGGTGATGGAGGTGCAGGAGCGCCGCTATTATGAGTATGTAAATTCTCTGAATGAAAACGATGCGGTCACTCTGGTAGAGGCCACAATACAGGACTATGGGAAAAACCTGGTCCCGATGATGATATATGTCACTCCCAGTCTGGTCATTACTCTGGTGGATCATATGCTGGGCGGTTCCGAAGGCGTGATCAAGGTGGATCCGGGTTACCGCTACTCGGATGTGGAGATTGCTCTGTACCGGAGGATTCTCTCCTACATGATTCAGGCGCTGAAAGACGGCTTTGCCAACTATATCAGCATGGAATTCAAAGCGCAGAGGATTGAAGACAATCCGAGCATGATGCAGGATGTGGGTCTGGACGAGACGGTGGCGATTGTACACTTGAATGTGGATGTTGCCGGCGTGGCTTCGGAGAAGATCCGTATCTGTATGCCTGGAACGCTTCTGGAATCGATTTTCCAGACCATCGACAGCCGTAAGCATCTGGCAAGGGGTTATGCTTACGAGGACAACAGAGAGACGATTCTCGACAACATCCGGGAATCCCTGCTTCCGGTTACCGGTCAGCTCGGAACCATAGCGCTTGATTTAAGTGATATCTACCACCTGAAGGAAGGCGATGTGATTGATATGAGCAAGCCGAAAGATCATGATGTGAAGCTGTTTATCGGCAGGCAGGCATGGTTTACCGGTAAGATGGGCATATATAAAAAGAATGTGGCGGTGCGGATCAACCGGCGGCTCTACGAGGAAGATGACGAGGAGAGCCTGGAAGAAGAGCTGGAGACAGCCGCATCTGAATAAGACTACATAGAATATTATTTATGAAAGAGAGAGGAAAGAACAATGGCGAAGATTATGCTGGTTGACGATGCTGCGTTTATGAGGATGATGGTCAAAAACGCGTTGTCCAAGAGCGGATATGACAATTTTATAGAGGCTCAGGACGGTGCCGAGGCAGTGAAAAAGTATGACGAGGAGAGCCCGGATATGGTTATTATGGACATTACCATGCCCAACATGGACGGACTGCAGGCATTGAAGAAGATTCGCGAGAATCATCCGGATGCGAAGATTGTCATGTGTACGGCAATGGGGCAGGAGAGCATGGTGCTCGACGCCATCAAGTCCGGCGCGAAGGATTTTATTGTGAAGCCGTTTAATCAGGAACGTATCGTGGAAACCGTCAATAAGATCCTGGGTTAGGGAACAGTCAGGAGGATGGAGAGATGGCTTTTTTAAGTGCATTTGACATCTGTGCGTCAGGATTAAGCGCGCAGCGTTTAAGACTGGATATCGCATCGGAGAATATTACAAATATTGATACGACAAGGACGGAAGCAGGCGGCGCCTACCGCAGGAAGCTGGTCGTCTTTGAAAGCTACGGGACGGACTCTTTCAAAGAGGCGCTGCGCAATGCCTCCAGAGGACGAGGAATCAGCAGCCGCGGAGTCGGCGTGCGGGTTGCCGATATCGTGGAGGACGACCGCGAGATGAAGATGGTCTACAATCCGGAGCATCCGGATGCCGACGAGAGCGGGTTTGTGGAAATGCCCAACGTAGATATTCTGAAGGAGACAGCGGATGCCATGTCGGCGACCAGATCCTATGACGCGAATATCACGGCACTCAATGCAGTCAAGCTGATGGCGCAGAAGGCGTTGGAGATAGGAAAATAAGGCCTTCGGGAAATACTGGAAAAAGGAGATTGAAAAATGGGCGCTAGCGGCTTTAATGAGATGGAAATAGACGCCATAGGCGAGATTATGAATATCAGTCTCGGCGCTTCGGCGACGGCGGTTTCCACATTGCTTGGCACCAAGGTGGATATTACAACCCCTGTGGTGGCAGTCCAGACGCGGGAGGAGTTTGAGTTCAAGCGGCTGGAACCGGCGATCGGAGTGGAGATTGCCTATGTGGAAGGTCTTGACGGCAAGAACGTGATGATGTTCCGCAAGGAGGATGTGCGTATCATCGTGGGCACTCTGCTGGGGGATATGCCTTCCGACGAAGCTTTCGCGATGGATGAGATCTACGTCAGTGCGATCTGCGAGATCATGAATCAGATGATGGGGGCTTCCGCTACCGCATTGTCCGAGTTTTTGGGATTTACCGTGAATATTTCCACTCCTCAGTCCTTCGATATCGGAGAGCCGGAGGAGTTCAAGGACAAGTATTTTACGGACGAGGAGGGAATGGTGGTTGTCCGTTTCCGCCTGGAGATTGAAGAAAAATTAAACAGCGAGTTTATGAATATCATGTCGGCGGGTCTGGCGAAAAAACTTCTGACGCCCTTCGGACTTGGCGGAGGGGAAGAGCCGACCGTGGAAGCACCGGCAGCGAAGCCCGCGGATACGCCCAAGCCCTCTTCGGGCGGCGGTATGACGCAGGAGGAGATGGATGCGCTGATGGCCGCTTCCATGGGCGGTGAACCGGAGGCTCCGGCGGCGTCCTCCTCGGGAGGCGGAAGCATGAGCCAGGAGGAGATGGACGCGCTGATGGCGTCGATGTCCGGCGGAGCGGCGGAGGAAACGTCGGCTGCATCGTCCCCGGGAGGCGGAAGCATGAGCCAGGAGGAGATGGACGCATTGATGGCGTCGATGTCCGGCGGAGCGGCGGAGGAAACGCCGGCTGCATCGTCCTCTTCGGGAGGCGGAAGCATGAGCCAGGAGGAGATGGACGCGCTGATGGCGTCGATGAACAGCGCGCCTGCACCGCAGCCTGCACAGCCGCAGCAGACGGGAATGCCTGCGCAGCAGCCGTATTATCCATATCCGGCTCCGGCGATGGATCCGATGATGCTGCAGCTTCTGAATCAGATGCAGCAGACGCAGATGCAGATGATCGAGATGATGAAGAGCTCCAAGGCGCCGGAACCGGCCCGGAAAGAGAGTTCGATCATACGTCCGCTGTCCTCGGAGCAGATCAGCGGCGAGACCGGAGACGGCGTAGAGGACAAGACCAATCAGGAGATGCTGATGAAGGTGCCTCTTGAGGTGTCGGTGGAGATCGGGCGGACGAAGAGACTGGTGAAGGATATTCTGGAATTTACCCAGGGTACTCTGGTCGTGCTTGACAAGATGGCTGGAGAGCAGGTCGATCTGTTTGTCAACGGACAGTGTATCGCCAAAGGCGATATTGTCGTGGTGGAGGATAACTTCGGTATCCGTATCACGGAGATCGTTGCCAAGGAACTGAATCCGGAAACTCTGTAAAGATGGGAATATTATCTTTGTTTAATGCCATACTGGCTGTTGCGGGCGTATTGTTTCTGGCATACTGGTGCAGCCGTATGCTGGGAAAGCAGTGGGGGATGAATGCCGGCTCCGGCAATCTGAAGGTGCTGAGTCAGCTTCAAGTGGGGCAGGATAAGAGAATCCTCCTTCTGCGTGTGGGAGAGCACAATTATCTGGTAGGCGTCAGCCAGGCCGGCATCCGGCTTCTGACGGAAGTGGAAGGAGAGTTTGAAGCAGACATGCCGCAGAATACAAAAGGCACGCCGGCGCCTTCCTTCCAGCAGCTTTTCGACCAATATAAAAATTTCCGCAACGATAAAAATGGAGTTGACAGATGAACGATCTATTGACACAGTTAAACGGCGGGACGGTTCCCACCCTCGAACTGATCTACATGCTTACCCTTGTGGCGCTGCTTCCTTCTCTTGTGGTGATGATGTCTTCGTTCGTCCGGACGATCATTATCCTCTCTTTTACGAGAAACGCGCTGGGAGTTCAGCAGTCGCCGCCCAATATCGTTCTGGTGGGCATTGCGTTGTTTTTGACACTGTATATTATGAGTCCGGTTATGAGCCGGATGAACGAGGTGGGGTATCAGCCCTATCTGAGGGGGGAGCTGACTCAGGAGGAAGCGATCCGGGAGATGACAGTTCCGCTCAAGGAGTTTATGCTGCGCAATACGGAGGTTCGTACGCTGGAAAACTTTGTCGGCATGTCCGGTACGGAGGTTGAAGAAGATCCGATGGACTATTCTCTGACGATCATCGTTCCTTCTTTTATGACCTCGGAGCTGAAGAAAGGATTCATGGCGGGTTTTTTCATCTATCTGCCGTTCCTTCTGGTGGATATTATTGTGGCGACCACGCTGATGTCCATGGGTATGGTCATGCTGCCGCCGGCGATGGTATCCCTGCCTTTCAAGCTGCTGCTTTTTGTGACGGTGGACGGATGGGAGCTGGTATTCTCCAATATTGTCGCCGGATTCAAGTAGACCGGGACGTTTCAGAGGAAAGGAGTCCAAGATGACAGAGACAGAGGTACTTGGCGTCTTATATCAGGCTTTTCTGCTCGCTCTTCGGCTGGCGCTTCCGTTTCTGCTGGTCAGCATGCTGGTGGGTGTTGTGATCTCCATCTTCCAGGCGGCTACGCAGATCAACGAGCAGACGCTGACCTTCGTTCCCAAGTTTCTGGCCATACTGGCGGTGATGGCGGTTCTCGGAGGGACGATTATGACGATGCTGCAGGATTTCCTGAGACAGATGATCGCTCTGGCGGCGGGAGGCTGACCGCTTATGTTCATCCTGTTTGCCCTGATCTTTATGCGGATGACAGGCGCCATCGCCCTGAATCCCGTATTAGGACGGTCCAACATTCCGAATGCGGCAAAAGGAGCGATGATCTTTTTGCTGTCTTTTCTGCTGTACGGGCAGTCGGGCGGCGTACTGGCCCATGAGCCGGCCGTGATGCTGGAATTCGGATGGATGCTGATCAAAGAGATGATGATAGGATTCGCCATTGGATTTTCCATGGAGTTGTCTTTTGCCGTTGTTCGTTTTGCGGCTGCAGTGGTGGACTATATCATGGGTTTATCCATGGCACAGACGTACGACCCTCAGTACAATACGCAGATGACGATCACCTCGGGAATGCTCTATGCGTTTCTGGTACTTATGTTTCTGGCAGGAGACGGTCATGTGCGTCTGATGGCGCTTATTTATCAGTCTGCCAGGCTGGTGCCCTTCGGCGAAGTGGTAATCCGCCCGGAGCTTTCGGAGCTGATGCTGGAGATCTTCAAGAGCAGCATCGCGACGGGACTGCAGATGGCGCTTCCAATTATCGCCATGGAGCTTGTGACGGAGGCTGCGGTCGGGATCCTCATGAGGGTCATTCCTCAGATCAACGTATTCGCGGTGAATTTCCAGCTGAAGATCATCGTCGGAATGATGCTTCTCGTCTATCTGTTCAGCCCGATTGCCACGAAGCTGAACGGGATCATCGATCAGATCTATCTGTATGTGGAAGAAGTGCTGACGCTGATGGGATAAACGAAGGGAGTGGTGAGCTTGGCGGAGTCAAACGGACAGGAAAAGACGGAACAGCCGACAAGTAAACGGCGTAAGGATGCCAGAGAAGAAGGAAATATCTTTCAGAGTAAGGATATCGTGACCGTTGTGATGCTGTTCGGCGTGTTCTATGTAGTACGTCTGATGCTCCCTTTTATTTATGACACGATGCGGGAATATATAGAGTACGCGTTCTCAGCGATCCGTATGGAGCTGAATTTCGGGAGCTCCCCGCATCTCTATGTATATTCCGTGGTGTCGCTGCTGAAATGCGCGCTGCCGCTTCTGCTGGCCGCGGCCGTGCTGGGGATTCTCGGACACGGGATTCAGACCCGTTTCCTGGTGACGTTCAAGCCGCTGCGCCCGAAGTTCAGCAAACTGAATCCGATCAGCGGACTGAAAAAGCTGTTCGGTTTGAAAAAAATCGTCGATCTTGTAAAAAATCTGATCAAGATTGCCATATTGCTCGTTTTGCTTTATAATATAATGAAGAGCGATTTAAGCCCTATATCCCGCATGTTTGACATGCCGGCAATGAATTCGACGGCCTATATGCTGAAGCTTGTGTACGATCTGGTGGTTAAAGTATGCATTGCTTTTGCTGTAGTGGCTTTTTTTGATTTTCTCTATCAGAGATGGGATTATGAAAACAACCTGAAAATGACCAAACAGGAGGTCAAGGATGAATATAAAATGACGGAGGGTAATCCGGAGATCAAGGGCAGGATCCGTAAGATCCAGAGACAGATGGCCATGAGCCGGATGATGCAGAGTGTTCCGCAGGCCGATGTGGTGGTGAGGAACCCGACGCATTTTGCTGTCGCCCTGCGGTATGATCCGGATCGTAACAGCGCTCCGGTTGTGCTGGCCAAGGGGCAGGATTATCTGGCTCTTCGGATTGTCCGCGTCGCGGAGGAGCACGGGGTATCAGTTCTGGAAAACCGGCCTCTGGCAAGAGCCCTCTACGCCTCGTGCGAAGTGGAACGGGAGATTCCCCCGGAACTGTACGGAGCGGTGGCGGAAGTGCTGGTATATATATATCGGCTCAACCACAGAGACGAGATGCTGGAATAAAAGATCTGCGCTTCTGATTAATATGGATGGAGTCTTGAATGAAGAAGTTATTAAACTACTCGGTTGTACTGTTTGTACTGACAATTATATTATTGCTGATCATTCCGCTTCCGGCAGGAATCGTGGATGTGGCGATTATTTTGAATATGTCCCTGTCGCTGATGATCCTCGTGATCACGATGACGATCAGGGAGCCTCTGGAATTTGCGATATTTCCGTCGCTTCTTCTGGTCACGACTTTGTTCCGTCTGGGAATCAACGTCTCAACGACAAGAAACATTCTCTCAAATTCCGGTTCTTCCGGCCAGATTATCAAGGCTTTCGGCGATTTCATCCTGCAGGGGAACGTGGTCGTCGGCCTGGTCATCTATCTGATCATCGTCCTGATGCAGTTTCTGGTCATCACCAAGGGTGCGGAGCGCGTCTCGGAGGTGGCGGCAAGGTTCACGCTGGACGCCATGCCCGGTAAGCAGATGGCAATCGACGCGGACCTGAACTCCGGTCTGATCGACGAACAGCAGGCAAAGATAAGGCGTGAGAAGATTCAGCGGGAAGCGGACTTCTACGGCTCCATGGACGGTGCGACGAAGATCGTCAAGGGCGATTCCGTCATGTCCCTGATCACCACCGGCATCAACCTGGTCGGCGGCATCATCATCGGTATGGTGCAGGGAAGCGGAACGCTGGGAGAAGTGGCGACCACTTATTCGATCGCGACGGTGGGAGACGGTCTGGTGGGACAGATTCCGTCCCTTCTGATCTCCACCGCTACCGGCATGATCGTCACCAGAGCCGTGGCGGAAGGAAGTTTGAACGAGGATATCTCGAAGCAGTTTACGGCGCAGCCCACCGCGATTATGATCAGCGGCGTGGTGATCGCCATTCTGAGCGTGATCCCGGGGATGCCGGTGCTCCAGCTTCTGATTGTATCGGTCGGACTGGTGGGCGGAGGCTATTATCTGTCCAGAAGGATCCGCGAGGAGCCGTCCATGTCGGCGGCGGGCTTCGCTGCCGCGGGACCGGGGCCGGGACCTGAAGCAGCGCCGGGCGATCTGCCGGGAGAGGCGGGCGGCGAGACGCTGCGCCAGGTAACAGAAGAAGAATATTACAAGGATGTGAATAATGTATATAATCTGCTGACGGTGGAACCGATTGAGATGGAGTTTGGCTACAGCCTGATTCCGCTCGTGGATGAATCGGTGGGCGGAAGGCTGATCAACCGGATCGTAATTTTCCGGAGACAGTATGCGCAGGATATGGGCTTTGTGATCCCCTCCATCCGTCTGCGGGACAGTTCCGGACTGAATACGAATCAGTACAGTATCAAGATCAAGGGCGAGGAAGTGGCCAGAGGCGAGCTTCTGGTGGATTATTTTCTGGCGCTCGATCCGGAGAATCCGGAGAAAGAGATCGACGGTATCGAGACGATCGAGCCGGCGTACGGGATTCCCAGCCGCTGGATTCGTCCGGAAGACCGGGAGATGGCGGAGCTCTACGGCTATACGGTCATCGACCCTCTGTCCGTGCTGGTGACGCATCTGTCGGAGGTAGTGAAACAGCATGCGCACGAGCTTCTTACCAGACAGGAGATCATCCATCTGGTGGAAAATACGAAGAAGAATGCGCCGGAGCTGATCGAGGAAGCTTTTCCCAACTACATCAACTACAGTCTGTTCCAGAAGATCCTCACCAGCCTTCTGAAGGAGGGCGTGCCGATCAAGGACCTGGAGACGATCATCGAGACCGCGCTGGAGAGCATCTCGGAGACCGGACTTCCGTTAAAGGATGTGGACGGACTGATCGAACATATCCGCACGGCGCTCAAGCGCACCATCACCCGCCTGTACTGCGAAGACGGCAGCATGAAAGTGATCACGCTGGATTCGGAGCTGGAGCGCACGATGGTGAGCTGCCTGTCCAAGGGAGAGAGGGGCTATTATCTGGCCTTGAGTCCGGACGTGCTGCAGAGCCTGATCAATCAGATTACCGTGCAGCTTAAAAAATTCAACAGTCTGTCCCAAAGTCCGGTAATTCTGACGTCGCAGGTGATGAGAGTCCATTTTTACCGGTTGATAGACCAGTTTTATCCGAATGTGAGAGTGCTGTCCTTTAATGAGATTGCAAATAATATTCAGATACAGTCCATTGGCAGCCTGACTCTGGAGAGTCCTGAGAGAAGAGGCGCCTGAGAGGCAAGAGGTTTGATCAGATGCAGCAGACAGAAAATCTAAAAGACAAGACAAACGAAGAGCTTCTCGCGCGGTACCAGGAAACCGGAGAGCTTCCGGTCAAGCAGGAGCTGGTCATGCGTTATCTGTATATTGTCAAAACAATCGCGTCGCAGATGCGGGGAGTCTATGCCGGCTCGCTGCAGATGGAGGATATCATTAACGAAGGCGTGATTGCCATCATGAAAGGGATTGACAGATACGACCCGGAGCGGGATAATAAGTTTGAGACGTTTATCTCCAGACGGATCCGGGGCATGATCATCGACCTGGTGCGTAAGAACGACTGGATGCCGAGAGATTTCCGCAAACAGGTCCGGCTGATGGAGGAGACGCGGATCGCGCTTGGCGGGGATCCTGCCGACGAGGAGATTGCCGCAGCCATGGGGATGGACGTGAAAAAGTTCCGGAAGCTCCAGCGCATGAGCGTGATCATGAACGTGCTTTCGCTGGATATGCTGATGGACGACGAGGAGGAACACCAGTCGCTGCAGTTGTCCAGCAGGGACGCCAGTTCCCAGCCGGAGAAGGCTTTTCTGCGCGGGGAATCCAGACAGCTTCTCTCGGAGGCCGTGAAAAGCCTGAAGGAGAAGGAGCAGCTCGTTATCTCTCTGTATTATGTGGAGGAACTGAACATGGGACAGATCGCCGGGATTCTCGGGGTCAGCGAGCCGCGGATCTCCCAGATCCACAGCAGCGCGATCAACAAACTGAAGGCGTACATGAGTCATTATGTGTAAAATGTCGTCTGCGGGGCGTTTATCCGCGGACACACGGCTTTGAATTATAAACACAGGATCTGCGGAACATGCTGTCCGCGGATACGAAACTGTAGATCAGGAGGCAGAAAGTATGTACCAGGGTTTTTATAATCTGACATCCGGCATGCTGACGCAGCAGAGAACGCTGAACACGGTCAGCAACAATATGGTGAACGTCCAGACGCCGGGTTATAAGAGTGACAAGATGGTCAGCAGTACTTTTGAGGAGGAGATGCTCTACCGGACCGGCAAGAGGAACAAGAGCCGCTATACGGAACTGGGCGTGACGTCCAAGATCCGTACGGCTCAGCGAACCTATGTGAACTATGAGCAGGGAAGCTTTAATCCTACGGGCGGAATTTATGATTTTGCTCTGAGCGGCAGGGGATTTTTCTGTATTGATACGCCGAACGGCGTACAGTATACGAGAAACGGTTCTTTCCGCGTGGATGAGGAAGGTTATCTGACCCTGAATAATCTCGGACGGGTTCAGGGCGAGGGCGGACAGCCGATTCAGATCACCAGCGAGGACTTTGTCGTCACGAACGGAACGATCTACGGACGGGATATGGACGGAACGAGCCGGGAGTTCGGAACGCTTCGGGTCGTGGATTTTGAAGGAAATTATCAGGATGTGCTTCACAAGGAGGATTACGGTCTCTATTCTACGGATGCGGCCGCACAGGAGGTCAATCAGACGGAGAGCGCGGTGATCTGGAAGACGCTGGAGCGGTCCAACTCGGATATGGTGGAGGAAATGACCGCCATGATGACGGCGCAGAGGGCGCTGCAGAGCGGAGCGCAGGTGCTGAAGATGTATGACCAGGTCATGAGCAAATCCGCAACGGATATCGGAAGGTTATAGCAGTCGTCTAAGACCGCAGAATTATAGGAGCAGGAGGGCTTTTTACAATGTATCAGTCATTTTATTCGGCGGCTGTCGGGGCGTCCGCTTATCTGGATAAGCTGAGCGTGACCTCCAACAATCTGGCCAACATCAACAACTACGGTTTCAAACCTAAAAACGTGGCGTTTTCCGATCTGATCAACTACAATCTGAACGATTCGCCGGAGGCGGTTACAGAGCTTATGGCGGGCGATGGGATGAGGGTTCAGAGAACCTATACCAACTTCGGAACTTCGGCGGCGACGATGACCAACAGTTCCTTTGACTTTGCGATTCTGCAGGACAACGCATTTTTCATGGTGCAGGATGTGGGTACGGGTGCGATCACCTATACGAGGAACGGACATTTTCACAGAGGAGAGCTGGATGGGAAATTTTATCTGATGACCGAGTCCAACCGTCTGGTACTGGACGCCGACCGCGAACCCATTGAGGTGGGACAGATGGCGGGAGAGGACGGGACAGGAGGAGAGGACGTCGGGCAGATTCAGCAGAGCGTCGCCCTCTTTACGTTCAATAATCCGAGCCGTCTTATGAATACGGGCAACAATGAGTTCGTTCCCGTGGACGAGGGGGCGGAGCCGATCCTGATCGAGAATCCGGTGATGGCGGCCGGCGCGCTGGAGCGTTCCGGAACGGATATGGCGGATGAGATGGTGAAAGTCATCGAGGCGCAGAGAGCGTTTACTTATGCTTTGAAGATGGTCACTACATCGGATGAGATAGAATCCACGATCAATTCCCTGCGGGGCTGATCAGATAGAATGAGGTGGATATGAGATTAAAAAGCTATGAAGAGATGAACCTCCAGGAACTGGATGTGATGAAGGAGATCAGCAGTATCGGCACGAGCCATGCGGCGACGTCGCTGTCAAAACTGCTGCAGAAAGAGATCCGGATTGCGATCCCGGAGGTGAGCGTTCTCGGATACGAGGAAGCGGTGGATAAGATCGGCGAGATTGAGGAGCTGGTGGCGGCAACGCTGGTCCAGATGTCCAATGACGTCAACGGGTTGATTTTGTTCATCTTCAAGATGGATATGGCCAACGCGGTGCTGGAGAAGCTGATCGGGAAAAAATATTCCTCTTTTGAAGACATGGATGAGATGGATTATTCCGCGCTGGAAGAGGTTGGGAATATCATCATTTGTTCGTATGTGAACGCATTTACGCAGCTTGTGGGAGTGGACATCGCGCTGTCCGTGCCCAGTTCTACGGTGAACATGCTCGGAGGGATTCTGACGGTTCCGATCGCGGAGTACGGCTATGAGACAGACAAATTAATGTATATCAATGCGGAATTTATCATGGATGGGGTCAGGCTTTCTGACGGACTTTTGATGCTGCCTGACATTGCATCTCTGAACAGGATATTAGAGAAATTGGGTGTGTCAAATTGACGGGAAGAGATTTGAAAGTGGGAATTGGCGACATGAAATTTGCCAGAGGGGACGGGCAGATTATTACCTATGCGCTGGGTTCCTGTATCGGGATCACAATGTACGACCCGGCCATCCGGCTGGGCGGGCTTTTGCATATCATGCTGCCTTCCAGGACCGATCCAAGAGATCCAAAGGTATTTAAATATGCGGACAGCGGTATTCAGGAGATGATCCGCAAGCTGTCGGCTTTCGGTATGCTCAAAAGCAGAACCATTGTAAAAATTGCAGGGGGCGCCAAGATGTTCGAGATCCGCGGCAATTCGGATTTCGGCAACATTGGTCAGAGAAATGCTGCAATGGTAAAGAAGCTGTTAATGGAAGAACGGATGCGGATCTCGGCCGAGGACACCGGCGGGAGCTATGCGAGGACGATGCTGATTAACATCGCCAACGGGGATGTCATCGTCCGCACGGCCGGCAAACCCGAGAAGCATCTATAAGGAAGGAGCGGATACAAGTGGAGAAAGAAAAAGAGGGTATTCTTCTGGAATCGGGAACGAATGAGATCGAGATCATGAAATTTACGATTCAGGGTGAATTTTACGGGATCAATGTGGCCAAAGTCAAGGAGATCATGATGAGCGAGAAAGTGAAGGTCATGCCTCACGCCCACCCGGCGGTGGAGGGGATCTTCAAGCCGCGGGACATTCTGATTACCGTCATCGACCTCGGATATTATCTGACCGGCGAGGATCTGGGGCATAAGCCGCGGGATCTGTTCATCGTGACGAATTTCAACAAGATGACGGTGGCTTTCCGTGTGCAGAGCATCGAGGGGATCAGCCGGATCTCCTGGAAGGATATTCAGAAACCGGATAAGACGCTGTCTCATGGAGACGAGGGGGTAGCTACCGGTATCGCTCAGTGCGCGGGAGAGCTGGTGACGATTCTTGATTTTGAGAAAATTGTGGCCGAGATCGCGCCGGAGACGACGATTCAGATCTCGGAAGTGGAACAGATGGGCGACCGTCCTCTGTGTGACAGTCCGCTTGTGATTGCCGAGGATTCCATCCTGCTGCAGAAGATGATTGATGATTCTCTGGAGCGCGCGGGCTTCATGGATGTGAAGAATTTCAGCAACGGTCAGGAAGCGTGGAATTATCTGAACGCGATCCGGGAGGATGAGGACCTGTATGACAAGGTGAATCTGATTATTACGGATATCGAGATGCCGGAGATGGACGGACACCGTCTGACGAAGCTTGTGAAAGATGATCCGCGACTGAAGAAGATACCGGTTGTGATCTTCTCCTCGCTGATCGACGATCAGATGCGGATCAAGGGAGAGGATCTGGGCGCGGACGAGCAGCTCACCAAGCCGGAGATCGGACATCTGGTGCACGTGATTGATCAGCTTCTGGAGCGGTTCCGCAAGGATATAGGCAGAGAAGTATAAGGAAACAAATAGAAGGTTCCCCGGGAAGCGGCTGCTTTTTCGGGGAACGTTGTCTGTGTGCGCAGGGATGCGCAAGGAAAGATTCGGGCGGCAGGGGGGAACGGATACGTTGGAACAAAAGATCAGGAAAGGGCTGCTGGTCGTCAGCTTCGGAACGAGCGTCAACGAGACGCGCAGGAAGACGATCGACGTCATAGAGGCGGATCTGGGAACTGCCTTTGCGGATTGTGCGCGGTACCGCGCGTGGACCAGCGAGAGGATTATAAAAATACGGAAGGAAAGGGACGGGGTGCAGACCGATACGGTGTCGGAGGCCATGGAGCGGATGCTTGCGGACGGCATTGAGGCGGTGACCGTGCAGCCGACGTATGTGACCGGCGGCATCGAGAATGATCGGATGACTGCGGATGTCCTCGCGTACAGGGGGCGGTTTGCGTCGATCCGTCTGGGGACGCCGCTTCTGACCGACGGGGAGGATTTTGACGAGGCGGCGGAAGCGGTGATGGCGGAGTTCGGAGAGCCTGCACCGGAGGAAGCGCTTGTGCTCATGGGGCACGGTACGGTGCATAAAGCCAATTCCGTCTACGGCAGGCTGGAAGTGCGGTTCCGGGAGAGGGGCTGCGGCAATGTGTTTCTCGGCACCGTGGAGGCCGGCCCCCCGCTGGAGACGCTGATTCGGCGGGTGCAGGCGTCGGGCGCGAAGCGTGTGACGCTGGCGCCTTTGATGGTGGTGGCGGGCGATCATGCCAGAAACGATATGGCCGGCGAGGACGGGGATTCCTGGAAGAGCCGTTTCGAGGCGGCCGGCTGCGAGGTGCGCTGCGTCCTCAAAGGGCTGGGCGAGTACCCGCGGATCCGAAAGCTGTACGTCCGCCACGCCCGGCGGGCGTGACGGCGGCAGGTTTGAACCGCGGCGCGGCCTTTGTTAAAAATTTGCAAAAAATCAGAAAAACAGTTGAGTTCTTTATTAAAAAAGTGTAAACTGAGAAAAGTATACAGACAACAGACAGCAGGGCATCCTTTTCCATACGGGTGCCCTGCCGGACTTTAAGGGGAAGATACGGAGGGAGATCGGATGGCTGCTGCATTTCTGCTGCTCTGGATTATCTTTAACGGCAGGCTCACATGGGAGATTTTGTGGATCGGGGTTCTTTTAAGCGCCGCCTTATTTGCGTTCTGCTGCTGTTTTATGGGCTACAGCCTGAAAAAGGATCTGCGGTTTCTGCGGCTTCTGCCCATGGCGGTGCAGTACGTGGCGATTCTGATCGTGGAGATCCTCAAGGCCAACCGTCAGGTGCTCTTTTTTATCATGACACCCAGGTATCAGGTGGAACCCCAGCTTGTGCACTTTACGTCCGATCTGAAAAGCGGACTGGCGAGAGTGATTCTGGCCAATTCCATCACCCTGACGCCGGGGACGATCACGGTCGGCCTGGAGGGCAGCGATTTCTATGTGCACTGTCTGGACAGAGAGTTTGCAAAAGGAATGGAAAGCTCGGTTTTTGTGGAGCTTCTGAGGAAGATGGAGGCGGTGGAAGAGGATGTATGAGACAGTTTATCATGGTTTTCTGCTGGCCTGCATGATTGTGACCGCGGCGCTGATCCTGCTCTGCCTGATCCGGGCGGTCCTTGGGCCGAGAATTACGGACCGCGTGATCGCCGTCAATATGATCGGCACCATGACGATTGTGGAGATTGCAATGTTTGCCCTGTATTTAAGAGAAAGTTATCTTTTTGACGTCTGTCTGATCTATTCGATGATCAGTTTTCTGGCGGTGGTTGTACTGACGAAGATCTACGGCGGGGCTTATCAGGAGCGGAAGATCAAGGGGACGCCGTTTCTGCAGATTGAAGACGAAGAAGAACAGGAGGAGGAAGAATGACGATGGCGTGGATACAGTTGATTGCAGGCGGAAGCCTGATTGTGATCGGAATCATGACCATGTGCGTGGCGGTCATAGGGGTATACCGGTTCCACTACGTACTGAACCGGATGCACGCGTCGGCGATGGCGGATTCTCTGGGGATTCTGTTCGTGATTCTTGGATTGATGATTCTGAGCGGATTTCGGTTCGGCACGCTCAAACTGGCGCTGGTGATCGCCTTTTTCTGGCTGGCCGGGCCGGTATCCTCCCATATGATCGGCAAGCTGGAGGTACTGATCAACGAAAATCTGAAAGAAGACTGCGAGGTGACGGAAGATGGAGATTTTTAAACTGATTCTGCTTGTCTTTCTGATTCTCTGCGCCGTCTCCGCCAGCCTGATCCGCAATCCTCTGCTGTCGGTGATCGTGTTCATGTCTTACAGCCTGATCATGTCGATCATCTGGTTTCTGCTGGAATCACCGGATCTGGCGATCACGGAGGCGGCGGTGGGAGCGGGTGTCAGCAGCATCCTGTTTTTTGTCACGCTGCGTAAACTGAAGGCATTGTCGGAAGGAGGTCCGTATGAGCAGGATCAGAGATAATTATGAGAACAGTCTGTGGTACCGCCTGACGCGCTGGGTGAACGGCGAGAGCGATCCCCTGAAAGGGAAGATGGAGATGGAGCCGCTGCGGGAGACGGAGATCATCGGCGATTCCGTCTACAATCCGGACCGGCTGGACCGGGAGAAGGTGGCGTGGTATCTGGAGGACATGGGGCGGAACAAGGAGATGCGCGCTTTCCGGGCGCTCTATAATCTGGCGTCCGTGGGGCTGTGCCTTCTTCTGATCGCCGTACTTCTGCTGACCGTATCCTGGCTTCCGGTACTGGGAGATCCGAACGGACCGAACAACAACGAGGTGTCCGCCCGGTACGTGGAGCAGGGAATGGAGGAATGCGGGGCGGTCAATATGGTCACCAACATGATTTTAAGTTACCGGGGTTTCGATACCTTCGGGGAGACGTGCGTGCTGTTTATCGCGGCGACCTGCGTGATCATTCTGCTGCGCAAGGATGAGAGGGAGATCGAGAACGCCAGGGAGACGGACTGGAAATACGAGCCCAAGCCGGACGAGATTCTGCAGAAGATCACGCTGCTTCTGGTCCCGATCATCTTCCTGTACGGTTTTTACATCATCCTGAACGGCCATCTGTCGCCGGGGGGAGGCTTCTCCGGGGGAGCCGTGATCGGAGCCGGACTGATTCTGTATGTCACCACGTTCGGTTTCCATAAGACGCAGCGTTTCTTCGGTGAGAAGACGTATGAGGCGGTGAAGGTGGGGGCGCTGACCCTGTACAGCATCCTCATGATCGGCTATTTTTACACCGGCGCCAATCAGATGCGTAGCCTGATTCCCAAAGGGACGCCGGGAGATATTCTGAGCAGCGGCATGATCCTGCCGATCAATCTCTTTGTAGGGCTGGAGGTGGCGTGCACCATGTACGCGTTCTTTGCCCTGTTCCGAAGAGGAGGTATGTGAGATGGGACCGAATCTGCTGGTGAATGTGGACGAGGTGGCGGCGGTGATTCTGTTTGGCATCGGCTTTACCACGCTGCTGCTGCACCGGAATATGATCAAGAAGATTATCGGGCTGAATATCATGGATACGGCCGTCTATCTCTTTCTGGCGGCCATGGGATATGTGGACGGCCGTCTGGCGCCCATCGTGGAGAATGGGGTGACCGACGCCGGGTTTTATATTAATCCGATCCCCAGCGGACTGGTGCTGACGGGGATCGTGGTATCGGTCAGCGTCACGGCCCTGATGCTGGCGCTGACGATCCGTCTTTACCGAAAATACCGGTCGCTGGATCTGGACGAGATCCTGATCCGGATGCAGAAGGAGGAGCTGACATGAGCGTTGCAGAGAATTTTCCGTGCTTCTCCATCGTGCTGTGCATGGCGGCCGGAATCCTCTCCACACCGATGAAGGGCAGACAGGCGAAGAATCTGACGCTGGCGGCGGTGACGCTGGTGGCGTTTCTGTCGCTGGCGACGCTGGCGCACGTACTGTCTGCGGGCGGCAGTTTTGTCTATACGATGGGAAGATTTCCGGCGCCCTGGGGAAACGAGCTGCGGGCGGGCGCTCTGGAGGCGATGCTGGCGGCGGTGTTTTCTCTGGTGATGCTCTTCTCGCTGCTGGGCGGGATGGATCATATTTTCCGGATCATCGACGAGACGAAGATCAACCTGTACTTTATTCTGGTGGATCTGCTTCTGAGCTCGCTTCTGGCCATTATCTATACGAACGATCTCTTTACCGGCTATGTGTTTGTAGAGATCAACACTATCGCCGCCGGGGGCATGATCATGATCCGGGGAAGCGGCCGTTCGCTGATCGCCGCCGCCAGATATATGGTTATGAGTCTCATCGGTTCCGGCCTGTTTCTGATCGGGCTGGCGATGCTTTATGATATTACGGGGCATCTTCTGATGGAAAACGCCCACACCGTCATGGAAGAGCTGGTGCGGGAAGGGGCTTACAGCATTCCGCTGCTGGTCATTATCAGTTTTATCACCGTGGGGCTGGCGATCAAAAGCGGGCTGTATCCGTTTCATTCCTGGATGCCGGACGCCTACGGATATTCCACCATCTCCAGCAGTTCGATTCTGTCGAGCCTGGTGTCCAAAAGCTACATTATCCTTCTGATCAAGATTTTTTACCGGGTGATCGGCTTTGAGAATATCGTCAGCAGCAAGATCGTCAATGTGCTGTTTGTGTTCGGCCTGGTGGGCATGGTCATGGGATCGGTCGGCGCGATCATGGCGAAGGATATCTACCGGATGATCGCCTATTCGTCCATTGCCCAGATCGGATACGTCTATATGGGCATCGGTCTGGGAACGGAAGCGGGGATGACCGCCGCGGTCTTCCATATCCTGACCCACGCAGTCACCAAATCGCTGCTGTTTTTGTCGGCGAAAGGGCTCTGCGACGCTTCCGGCCGGAAACGGGTCTTCCGGGCGCTGCAGGGCGCTGCCTTCCGCAATCCTCTGGCGGGCGCCGCCTTTCTGGTCGGCAGTCTTTCCATGGTCGGCATTCCGATGCTGGCCGGCTTTATCTCAAAGCTTCTGTTCGCCACGGCGGCGCTGGGAGCCGCGCCCGGGAAGGTGCTGGTGACGCTGATCGTGCTGGCGGTCAGCACCATACTGAACGCGGTCTATTTCCTGCATACGGTGGTGCGGGTCTATACGCCGGTGGGAGCGCCGGAGGAGGTCCGGGACGTACGCCTTCACCCGTCCGCGGGGACTGCCTTCGCGCTGCTTTGCCTGATCTTTATGAATTTTGCCATGGGACTGATGTCGCAGCCGGTTACGGACCTGATTCATCTGGGGATCGGGATGTTCGCATAAGGGGGAGAGAAGATGATCGTTACGTATTTACTGGGGGCGGCGATTCTGCTGCCGATTTTATCCGGACTTCTGCTGCTTTGCTGTCAGGACCGGTTTGTGAACCGGAGGGTGAAATGCCTGCTGATCTTTCTGGTGATGGCGGCGGCCTCCGCGCTGGTAGTGAGACTGATGTTTTTTGAGGATTATGAACTGACGCTCTGGAGACTGACGGATACGCTGGAGATCCGCATGCGCATGGATGATCTGACCCGTCTGTTTGCCGGCATGACGGTGGCGGCATGGACGCTCGGAGGCGTATTCGCCTTCGAGTACATGAAGCATGAGGAGAAGGAAGACCGTTATTTCGGCTTCTATCTGATTGTGATGGGAGTGCTGATCGCTCTTGACCATGCGGGGAATCTGATTACGCTGTATCTGTTTTTTGAGATGATGACGCTGACCTCCCTGCCGCTGGTGCTCCATACGCTCAGCCATGAGGCGGTGATGGCGGGTCTGAAATATCTGTTTTACTCGATCGCGGGCGCCTTTATGGCGCTGTTCGGCATCTTTTATCTGTATGCCAACCGGCTCGGGGGAAATTTCTGCGAGGGCGGATATCTGCTGGTAACGGACGCCTACACCGGTTCGGGTACGATGACGCTGTTCGTGCTGCTGCTGGTTCTGGTCGGATTCGGCACCAAGGCGGGCATGTTCCCCATGCACGGCTGGCTGCCGACGGCGCATCCCGTGGCTCCGGCCCCCGCGAGCGCAGTGCTCTCCGGTATCATCACCAAAGCGGGCGTGCTGGCGATTATCCGGGTCCTCTTCTACACCGTGGGTCCGGAGGTGCTCCGCGGAACCTGGGTGCAGTATGTGTGGATGACGCTGACGCTGACGACGGTGTTTATGGGTTCCATGATGGCTTACAAGGAGCCGCTTCTGAAGAAGCGGCTGGCCTACTCGACCGTCAGCCAGGTCTCTTATATTCTGTTCGGCCTGTCCGTTCTCAATGAAAGCGGAATGGCCGGGGCGCTGTCCCATTTTGTATTTCACAGCGCGGTCAAAAACTGCCTGTTCCTCGCGGCGGGCGCCGTGATCTACAAGACCGGCCGGAAAACCGTGTCGGAGCTTGCCGGAATCGGAAAGGAGATGCCGGTGACGATGTGGTGTTTTACCCTGGTGTCGATTACTCTGGTGGGGATTCCGCCTACCAGCGGTTTTATCAGCAAATGGTATCTGGCGGAAGGCTCTTTGAGGAGCGGCATTGATTTTTATTCCTGGTTCGGCCCGGTGGTGCTGCTTCTGAGCGCCATGCTGACCGCGGGATATCTGCTGCCGATCTCCATCAGGGCGTTCTTCCCGGGAGACGGTTACGATTATAAAAAGCTTCAGAAAAAGGAACCGAATCTTCTGATGACGGCGCCGATGGTGCTGTTCACGGCGGCGGCCGTTCTTCTGGGCATGTTTCCGGGACCGTTTATGGTATTTGTGCAGAACCTGGCGGCGGGAATCTTTCAGGGGGGCGGCGTATGAGCAGTGTCTATCTGATTTTGCCCGTGCTTCTGCCGATTCTGGGCGGAGCGCTGATGCCGCTTCTGCATCTGCCGGAGAAGAGGAGAAATCTGTTTCTGGAGATTCTTGTGCTGCTGACTTCCGTGATCGCGGTTCTGTGCGTTCTGAGACGGCCGGAAGAGGGATTTATCATGTTCCATCTGACCGGCAATCTGGACTTTGCCCTGCGGCTTGACGGTCTGGGCAGCGTCTTTACCTGCCTGATCGCGGGCCTGTGGCCGCTGGCAACGCTGTACGCGTTTGAATATATGCGCCATGAGGAGCGCACGACCAGCTTTTTTGCCTTCTATACGATGACCTACGGAGTGACGCTGGGGATCGCGATGGCGAAAAATCTTGTGACCATGTATCTGTTCTACGAACTGTTGACACTGATATCCGTCTATCTGGTCATGCATCCGATGACCAGAAAGGCGATTCATGCCAGCCGGACGTATCTGTATTATTCCATCGGCGGGGCGGCCTTTGCCTTCCTCTCCCTGGTTTTCGTCATCATCTTCGGCAGTACGACGGATTTTATCTGGGGCGGGGTGCTGGATCCGGCGAAGGTTGGGGAGAATGCGCGGACGATTCAGATCGTCTATCTGCTTGCGTTCTGGGGCTTCGGCGTGAAAGCGGCGGTCTTTCCCTTTCAGGGATGGCTGCCGAAGGCTTCGGTGGCTCCTACGCCGGTGACGGCGCTTCTGCACGCGGTGGCGGTGGTCAAGTCCGGCGCTTTTGCGGTCATGCGGCTGACCTATTACTGCTTTAACACGGAGCTGCTCCGCGGGACCTGGGTGCATCTGGCGGTGATGGTCATCGCCATGCTCAGCATTCTCTACGGTTCCACCATGGCGGTGCGGGAGACGCATTTTAAAAGGCGTCTTGCCTTTTCCACCGTCAGCAATCTGTCCTACATCCTGCTGGGAGCGACGATGATGAGCCCGCTGGGGCTTCTGGCGGGCATGAGCCATCTGGTCTTTCACGCCGTCATGAAGATCGGCGCTTTCTTCTGCGCCGGAGCGGCGCTCCACCAGAGCGGAAAAGAATACATTGACGAACTGAACGGGCTGGCGAAGAAGATGCCGTTTGTGTTCGGAATGTTCGTCGTCTTCGGGCTGTCGCTGATCGGGATCCCGCCGTTTGCGGGCTTTATCAGCAAGTGGAATATCGCGCAGGCGGCGATGGAGACGGGGGGCGTTTATCCGTTTGCCTATACGGCGGTGGCGGTTCTTCTGTATTCGGCGCTGATGACGGCCGTGTATACGATGACCGTAGCGGTGCGGGCATGGTTTCCGGACCGGGGATACGACGCGGAGGCGCATGCGGGCGTGACCGATCCGAACTGGGAGATGAAGCTTCCGCTCTGCATCTTTGCGGTGCTGGTGCTGGGGTTCGGACTCTGCTCCGAGCCGCTGATGGAAATTCTGCGGGCGATTGCGTGGGGGAGGTTCTGACAGATGAGCGGTAATTTTATATTATTTCATGCAGTCTGGTTTCCGTTTGCGGCGGCTTTTCTCTGCTATCTGGCGGGGAGGCGGCATAAGATGGTAAGGGACCGTCTGATGCAGCTTGCGGTCACTGCGGAGATGGGATTGATGATTTCAGCCGTTCTCGCGTATGCGCGGCTGGGAGAACTGACGTTCTGCTGGAGTGGTTTCTGCATGCGGGGCATGGATCTGAAGCTCGACGGGTTCCGTCTGCTTTACGGCGGCATCGCCGCTCTGATGTGGATGATGACCGGTATCTTCTCCAGAGAATATTTCCGGCACTACCGGAACCGGAACCGGTATTATTTCTTTTACCTTGTCACCCTGGGAGCGACGATGGGGGTCTTCCTGTCCGCAGATCTTTATACGACTTTTCTGTTTTTCGAGATCATGTCGCTGACTTCGTATGTTTGGGTCGTACACGACGAGAAGCCGGCGGCGATGAAGGCGGGGGAAATCTATCTGTCCATTGCGGTCATCGGCGGGCTGGTCATGCTCATGGGGCTGTTTCTTCTGTACGACGCGGCGGGGACGCTGCGGATGTCGGAGCTGTACGGGGCAGTTCAGCGGGTTCTCCCGCAGAAACAGGGGCAGATCGGCGCGGCGGGGCTCTGTATGCTGTTCGGTTTCGGAGCCAAAGCGGGCATGTTCCCGCTCCATGTGTGGCTTCCGAAAGCGCATCCGGTGGCGCCGGCTCCGGCCAGCGCGCTGCTGTCCGGGATCCTGACGAAGACCGGCGTCTTCGGCGTGCTGGTCGTATCGTCGGAACTGTTCCGCCGGGATATGCGGTGGGGAAAACTGATTCTCTGTCTGGGCGCGGTCACCATGTTCGGCGGCGCGCTGCTGGCCGTATTTTCCATTGACCTCAAGCGGACGCTGGCCTGTTCGTCGATGTCCCAGATCGGCTTCATCCTTGTGGGCGCGGGCATGACGCAGCTTCTGGGCGCAGGGAACGCCCTGGCCGCGCGGGGGACGATTCTGCACATGGTCAATCACTCCCTGATCAAGCTGGCGCTTTTTATGGCGGCGGGCGCGGTCTATATGAATGTGCACAAACTGGATTTGAACGACATCCGCGGCTTTGGCAGGAAAAAACCGTTTCTGAAGGCGGTCTTCTTAACGGGAGCTCTGAGCATCGGCGGCGTACCCGGCTGGAGCGGATATGTGAGCAAGACGCTGCTGCATGAGAGCATCGTGGAGTACGCGCAGGAGCTGGCGGCCGCGGGAGAGCCTTCGCTGTGGGTCCGCGGGATCGAGTGGGTGTTTCTCCTCACGGGCGGCCTGACCATTGCCTATATGACGAAGCTGTTCGCGGCGGTTTTTGTGGAAAAACATCCGCTGCGGCAGCAGGAGTACGACGGAAAGAGAGATTATATGAACCGGGAAAGCACGCTGGCGCTGGCCGTACCGGCCGTGCTGCTGACTGCGGCGGGGTTCTTCCCGTATCTGACTATGGATCGCCTGGCCGATCTGTCCCAGGGCTTTCTGTACGCGGAGGCGCCGGCGCACGCGGTCCGGTACTTCAGTTTCGGCAATCTGAAGGGAGCGGTGATCTCGCTTGCGATCGGTACGGTGGTATATTTTGGATTCATACGGAAGTTCCTCATGGGGAAAGATGAAAAAGGAGAGGGGATTTACCGGGATGTGTGGCCCCGGTGGCTGGATCTGGAAGACAGCCTGTACCGGCCGGTGTTCCAGAGAGCGCTCGCGGCCGCGGCCGGCGGTGTCTGCAGGTACGCGGACCGGCTGTATGTGAGCGGAAAGCTTCTCAGGGGGCTTCTGGAAGTGTCCGCTTTCCTCAGCCGATGCTGCGACTGTCTGACGGACGGCCTGCTGGCACTGCTTCGCAGCACCACGCATAAAAGCCGTACGGAGCGGCATGTCTATCTGATCGGAACGAGATTTTCCCGTACCATGGGCATGCTTCTGGATCAGGTGATCCGGGTGCTCAACCGTACCATACGGAAGAAAAATCCCATCGAGCATTCGTTTGTAGTGACGTTTGCGGAGTGGGAGGAGGTGTTCAAGAGGACCAGCCGCCTGATCAGCGTGAGCCTGTCTTTCGGCCTGATGCTGGCGGTGATCGGTCTGGGCCTGACGCTGATTTATCTGCTGTGGTGGTAGGGAGGAGAGAGGTGCCGTATGAAGAAAGGCAGAAGAGAGACGCTTGATATGACGACCGGCAGCCCGGCGAAAGTGCTTTTGCTCTTCGCGGTGCCGATGATTCTCTCCAATCTGTTCCAGCAGTTTTACAATTTGATAGACAGTCTGATCGTAGGCAATTATCTGGGAGCCGATGCGCTGGCGGCAGTCGGCTCCGCAGGTACGGTCACTGCGGTCATCGTTCAGTTGGCTTCCGGTCTTGCACTGGGAGCCTCTGTTGTCATATCCCAGTATTTCGGAGCGGGAAAGAAGGAGAGGATCCGGGTGTGCATGACCACGATCAGTCTTTTCGCCGTGGTCCTGGGAGCGGCAGTGACGGCCGCGGCGCAGATGTCCGCCGGGGGGATTCTGGTGCTTATGCGTACGCCGCCGGAACTGATGGAGGACAGCGTCGCTTATCTGACGGTTTACTTCTGGGGGAGCGCGGCGATCTTTCTGTACAATGCGGTTACCGCGGTATTTATTGCCATGGGAGATTCGCGCACGCCGCTGTATTTCCTGATATGCGCCTTCTTCCTGAATGTGGCGGGAGATTTGTTTTTCATCATCGGCTGTTCCATGGGCGTGAGAGGAGGAGCGCTGGCGACGACGCTGTCTCAGGCGGCCTGTACGGCGCTGTCGTTTCTGGTGCTGGAGCGGAAGATGCGCCGTCTCGGCATGACAGGAGCGGGACGGATTTTCGACCGCACGGAATTTGTACGGATGATGCGGATCGCCGTGCCGGCGGCTCTGCAGCAGACGGTGGTTTCTCTGGGAAATGCCTGCGTACAGTCGGTGACCAACAGCTTCGGCCCCGCGGTCATGGCGGGCTGCACGGCGGCGAACAAAGCGGTCAATCTGGTGTCTGCCATCCCGCTCAACTGGGGCAATGCGCTCTCGAACTATGTGGGGCAGAATGTGGGCGCCGGGAAGCCGGAGCGGATCGGGCAGGGGGTGAAGGCGTCGCTTCTGGCGACGGGAGCGGTCTCCCTGGCGATGCTTCCTGTGACAGAACTGCTGCCCGGGCGGCTGATCGGGTGGTTTGTGGAGGGCGGAAACGCGCAGGAGGTGATCCGCGTGGGCGCCTCTTATCTGCGTGTAAACGGATGGTTCCTCACGGTCTTTTCCGGATATATGGTCATCAAATCCGTATTCAAGGGCGTGGGAGACATGAACTGGTTTGTGGGCCTGACGCTCTCGAGTCTGGGAATCCGGGTCCTGTGCGCGTTCTTTCTGACGCCGGTGTGCGGGGTGAGTATGCTCTGGTGGAGCGTGGCCATCGGCTGGAGCGTGTCCACGGCGCTGACGGTGCTGTATTATCTGAGCGGCAGATGGAGGAAATACCGGGTGATTGTGTGACGGTTTCCGTGCTGTGTGTTGTATGATTACGAAATCTGTGCTATTATATTTTTATTATAGGAAGAAGCTGTCATAGACGGCGAATTTGAACATTCGCGTGGACGACACGCTGAAACGGAACGATCAAATCACAGAAAAAGGAGGGAATTGCATGAATTATTCAGAGGATCCGGGGAAACAGTACCATATCCAGGTAGGGCAGGGAGACGTGGGCAGATATGTGATACTCCCGGGCGATCCCAAGCGCTGCGCGAAGATCGCGAAGTATTTTGACGATCCGCGGCAGATTGCGGACAACCGGGAGTACGTGACTTATACGGGCTGTCTGGACGGCGTGAAGGTCAGCGTCACCTCCACGGGGATCGGCGGGCCGTCGGCAGCCATTGCCGTGGAAGAGCTGGTAAAGGTCGGAGCCGATACGTTTGTGCGGGTGGGAACCTGCGGCGGAATGCAGCTTCCCGTGAAGGGCGGAGACCTCGTGGTGGCGAACGGCTCGATCCGGATGGAAGGAACGAGCAGGGAGTACGCGCCCATCGAGTTTCCGGCAGTCCCGGATATCGACGTTCTCAATGCGCTCCGCGGCGCGGCCAGAGCGATGGGACAGACCTGTCATGTAGGCGTGGTGCAGAGCAAGGACGCTTTCTACGGCCAGCACGATCCGGAGAGCAAGCCGGTGGGCTATGAGCTTCGCCAGAAATGGGAGGCCTGGAAGAAACTGGGCTGTCTCGCGTCCGAGATGGAATCGGCGGCGCTTTTTATCGCGGCGAGTACATTGAACGTGCGGGCGGGAGCCGTGTTCCTGGTGGTGGCAAATCAGGAGCGGGAGAAAAACGGCATGGAAAATCCGGTGGTCCACGATACGGATCTGGCGATCCGGGTCGGAATCGAGGCGATCCGCCGGCTGATCAGAGAGGACCGGGAGACCGGGAGGCAGGTGTGATGGAGAAAAGACAGATACAGGAGCTGATTGCTGCCGCGGTCGGGCAGCTTGCCTTTGCGTACGTTCCCTATTCCCGCTTCCGGGTCGGAGCCGCGCTGCTGGCGAAGAACGGTCGGATTTACACCGGCTGCAATATCGAGAACGCGGCCTATTCTCCGACCAACTGTGCCGAGCGCACGGCGTTTTTCAAAGCGGTGAGCGAAGGCGTGCGGGAGTTTTCGGCGATCTGCATCGTGGGCGGGGCGGACGGCGTTCTGAGCGGATATACGCCTCCCTGCGGGGTGTGCCGGCAGGTGATGATGGAATTTTGCGATCCGGAGGAATTTCAGATCATTCTGGCCGTCGGACCGGAGGACTATCAGGTCTTCCGGCTGAGAGAACTGTTGCCGATGGGCTTCGGACCGGCGAATCTGCAGGAACATTGACAACGGCGGCGAAAGAATTTGAGACAAAGGATGTGCTTGCAAACGGCGCCGGCGAGATTGACATGGTCGTCAACCTTGGCTGGGTCGAGGACGGAAAGTTCGACCGCATTGAGGATGAGATCCGTACGCTCAAAGCGGCCTGCAAGGAGAAGATTCTGAAAGTCATTATCGAGACCTGCCTTCTGACGGAGGCGGAGCATTCATAAGAGGTAATCATGGAAAAATATAAAAGAATATTTGTGATTGTGATCGATTCCCTCGGGGTCGGCCAGATGGCGGATTCCGGGGCGTTCGGGGATGTGGGCGTCAATACGCTCGGGCATATTTCGGATTCTGTGGATACTTTTGAGATTCCGAACCTTCAGAGACTGGGCATGGCCAATCTGTGTCCTTTAAAGCAGGTGGCCGCGGCGGAAGCGCCGCTTGCGTATTTTACGAAGATGAACGAGAGAAGCCGGAGCAAGGATACGATGACCGGACACTGGGAGATGATGGGGCTGGAGGTGAAAAAGCCCTTCCGGACGTTTACGGAGACGGGATTCCCGCCGGAACTGATCCGGGAGCTGGAGGAGCGTACCGGCCATCCGGTCATTGGCAACAAGAGCGCCAGCGGAACCGAGATACTGGAGGAGCTGGCGGAGGAAGAGATCGCCACCGGACATATGATTGTGTATACTTCCGCGGATTCGGTTCTTCAGATCTGCGGAAACGAAGAGACCTTCGATCTGAAAGAACTGTACCGGTGCTGCGAGATTGCCCGGGAGATTACCATGAAGGACGAGTGGAAGGTGGGAAGAGTAATCGCCAGACCGTATGTGGGGAAGAAGCGGGGCGAATTTAAACGGACCAGCAACCGCCACGACTATGCGCTGAAGCCGTTCGGCCGGACGGCGCTCGACGTCCTGAAGGAAGCGGGGCTGGACGTGATCTCGGTCGGAAAGATCAAGGACATCTTTGACGGCGAGGGCATCACAAGAGCTTTGAAATCACAGAGCTCGGTGCACGGCATGGAGCAGACGATCGAGGTCGCGCGGGAAGATTTTCACGGGCTGTGCTTTACAAATCTGGTCGATTTTGACGCTCTGTGGGGCCACAGACGGAATCCGCAGGGCTACGCGCAGGAGCTTGAGCGGTTCGACCGCAGTCTGGGCGTGCTTCTGGAGCTTTTAAGAGAAGAGGATCTGCTGATCATTACGGCGGACCACGGCAACGATCCCACTTACACCGGAACCGACCATACGAGAGAGAAAGTGCCGTTCCTTGCGTACTCCCCGTCCATGAAAGGACACGGGGCGCTTCCGGAGACGGATACCTTCGCGGCGGTGGGAGCGACCGTGGCGGATAATTTCGGCCTTGTCATGCCGGAACACACGATCGGAACGTCGCTGCTGGGGAAGCTGTTATGAAAGAGAGAGAACAGCTATGACCTACACGGAACAGAATCTGGCGGCGGTCGCAAAGAGAGAGAACAATCAGAAACGGGGCTATCTGGTCGTCAACCCTCTGCAGGGGAAGCATCTTCCGGTCAGCCCGGGCGAGGCTTTCCGCATGTTTGACGCGCTGGCGGGGCTTCTCATACGGGAATATGAGGGAGAACGGCTTCTTCTGGTCGGATTCGCGGAGACGGCGACCGCTGTCGGCGCCGCCGCTGCCGCGGCGCTCGGCTCCCTCTATATACAGACCACGAGGGAACAGCTTCGGGGCGCGGAATATTTTTACTTCTCGGAGGCGCACAGCCATGCCACGGAACAGAAGCTGGTAAAAGGCGATCTGGACCGGGCGGCAGAACAGGCCGGGCGGATCGTCTTCATCGAGGATGAGATCACCACCGGCAATACGATCCGCAATATCACAGCGCTTCTGGAGCAGGCGTATCCGGGCCGCTTTGTCTTCTCGGCCGCTTCTCTGCTAAACGGTATGGATGCGGACTGCCTGCAGGCGTACGCGGACCGGGGTATCCGTCTCCACTGGCTCCTGAAGACCTGCCATGAAGGGTATGAGCGTCTTGCGGAAGGGTACCGGGGAGATGGGAAATATTACAGATGTAATATAAATATCCCGGCGATATCCGTCCGGGAGGAGCGGATCACTGCAGGCTATCAGGATGCCAGACGGCTCACGGACGGAGGCGCTTATCGGGAAGCGTGCCGGCGGATGGGCAGGACGGCGCTGGAACTTCTGAAACCGGCCGCGGAAGAACGGTTCCTGGTCGTCGGCACGGAGGAATTTATGTATCCGGCGCTGATGCTGGCGCGCCTTCTGGAGGAGGGCGGACATCCGGTCCGCTGTCATTCCACCACCAGAAGTCCGATCGCGGTCAGCAGCGAGGAAGGATATCCGCTCCATGAGCGGTATGAGCTTCGCAGCCTCTACGACCGGGAGCGGACGACGTACGTGTATGAACTGGCAAAATACGACCGGGTCTGTATCGTGACCGACGCGCAGGAGGGGGCAGAGGAAGGGCTGCATTCTCTGATCAACGCGCTTGCGTCGTGCGGAAACGAGCGGATTCATGTGATCAGGTGGTGTCCGTCATGAGAAGCTCCTATAAAAAAGAAGACGTGGTTTTTCTCCTGAAAGACATTACGGGACTTGTCGTCCCCCAGCCGGCCGAGGAGAGAGAGCGCCTGATCCAGTCCGGCCGGCATTACTGCGAGATGCTGCCGCTGGAGTATGTTCCCAGCGAAGCGTATATGGAGACTTATCGGGAAGCATTGAAGCATTTCGCCGTGCCGGTAGCGGCGGCGGTGGGAAGGCTGGCGGAGCGGATTCTGGCACAGAGAGGCGCATCCGTGGTGCTCGTCTCCCTGGCCAGGGCGGGGACGCCGATCGGGATCCTGCTGAAGCATTATCTGCAGAACCGTTGCGGCGTGTTCCCGCCGCACTATTCGATTTCCATCATCCGGGGGAGAGGGATTGACCACAATGCCATGCGCTGTCTGCTGCGGCGCTATCGGGCGGAGCAGCTTCTCTTTGTGGACGGGTGGATCGGCAAGGGAGCGATTCTCGGAGAATTGAAAAAGGAACTGAAAAGGTACGAAGGGGTATCGCCGGAACTGGCGGTGGCGGCGGATCCTGCCAATATGACCGGGCTTTGCGGGACGCATGAAGATATTCTGATTCCCAGTTCCTGCCTGAACAGTACGGTCTCGGGGCTGGTCAGCCGGACGTTCCTCCGGGACGACCTCATCGGTGAGAACGATTTTCACGGAGCGGTCTATTACGGAGAGCTGGCCGGGGAAGATCTGTCCTACGACTTTATCCGCACGATTGAGGCGGAGTTCGGGAAACAAAAGCCCGCGCAGGAGAAGGCGGAGGAAGGCCAGGGAATCGACGAGGTGCGCGAGCTGGCCGCCCGTTTCGGGATCGGCGACATCAACCTGATCAAGCCCGGAATCGGGGAAGCCACCCGGGTACTCCTGCGCAGGGTTCCGTGGAAAGTGCTGGTCCGGGAAGGACTGGAAGGGGATCCGTCCCTGTCCCATCTGTTCCGGCTGGCCGGGGAAAAAGAGGTGCCGGTGGAAACGTATCCGCTCCGGCATTATAAAGCCTGCGGGCTGATCCGAAAGCTGGCGGATACGTAACCACTGAAAATCCGCAGAAATAAAAAACAGCCGTTTCACTTGTCGAATTGACGGGACGGCTGTTTTTCTTATATACTGGTTCAGGTGAAAAATACGCATTTTCCGGCAATCCTGAGATACCGTGTAATTATAGCTGACTGTTTGTCAGCGGCGGTTCCTGGTAAAGTTTACGGTTAATTTCTTTTTTGATGATTTCAATTTCTTCTTTTACTAAATTCATATCGCCTTTTAAAGCCTGTCTTTCGATTCTTTCAACTAAAGTAAGCTGATCGAAAAGATTTGTATTTAACTCTTTTTCATTCGTCGTCATCTTCTCACCACCTTTTTAATGCCTGCTATGGTGTGTTGGTTCGTATCTCTATTATAACGGATAGATTGCAGGGTGTAAAGATTTTATATCCGGAACCGGCAGATCGGCAGGCGGTGAATCAAATAGAAAACAATCAGAATTTTCGGCAACACAAACAGCAGGCTGCTGTGCGTAGCCTGCGTCATAAAAATATGGCTCTGTTTTTCACAGGAAATATTACCGCAGAACCGAATATGCGAAACATGCCTCGGCGCGCAGCCGGCTGTTTTCGCGGATTAAGCCATTCTGCGAAAGGAAAAACAGATCTCTTTTCTGTATCATACCATCTATATCGACGCTATTCTATCATATCTTAACAGGGAAATGCAATAATTTTTTATTTGGGACCGCTTCCTGAAATGAGGATGTCAATTTTTACACCCACGCCGCCCGGGAGCCCGGCGCGGGCAGATCGTTAAGGGTCAGATTCGTGGTCAAAATCTTCGGGAACAACGGTCCCGGTCAAACAAAGGAGGAAGAGACAATGGCAAGGCACGGAGAAAATATCAGGAAGCGGGGCGACGGAAGGTGGGAGGCCCGTTATCTGACCGTTGATGCGGCGAGAGGCCGGAAGATTTACCGTTCCGTATACGGGAGTACTTATGAAGAGGCGAAGAAGAAGCGCGCCGACCTTCAGGCCGGGGAGCGGACGGATGCGGAAACGGAAGCTACCGCGAAGGACGGCGGCAGGCCCTGCGCGCAGATTCTGTTTTCGCAGGCGGCAGCGGAATGGCTGGAGGAAGTGGCGGACAAACACAGACATTCTACTTATATAAAATACGGCAACATTTACAGAACCCATCTGAAAGAAAGTTCGGGTGCCTGCCTGCTTTCCGGTACGCTGAACCAGGAACTGCAGCGGAAGATTTCCGCCTGTTTATCGGCAAAAGGGCTGTCCGACAGTGTCCGCAGGAGTGTCTGCTGCGTGGCCAATCAGATTCTGGCGTTCGCGGCCAGAAGATATTCCGTCTGCATTCCTCTGCTGAAGCTGACCGCCGCGAAAGCCGTGAAAAAGCCGGTGGAAGTCCTGTCCGCGGCCGAACAGTCCCGGCTTTTTGCCTGTGCTTACAACCGGACAGACCGCTTTAAGACGGCCGTGCTGTTCTGTCTGTATACCGGAATGCGTCTGGGAGAACTGTGCGCTTTGAAGTGGACGGATCTGGATCTTCACAACCGGACGGTGACGGTAAACCGGACCGTCCAGCGCATTGCCGCGGAAGGGTACAGGACCAGAACGATCCTTATGGAAACGGATCCCAAAAGCATATGTTCACAGAGAACGGTTCCGCTCACGGCGGAAATCACGAAGCTTTTGGCGGAGATCAAAGGGGATCTGCCTTATGTATTCGGCGGCGGGCGGCCTCTGGAACCGAGAACAATGCAGTACCGGTTTAAAAGGGCCTTGAAAGAGGCGGGGGTCGGCGACCGGAATTTCCACATCCTTCGTCATACATTTGCCACAAACTGCGTGGAAAGCGGCATGGACGTCAAGACGTTAAGCGTGATTCTCGGACACTCGGATGTGAAGATTACCCTGAACCGCTATGTGCATCCGACGATGGATTCCAGAAGGATGCAGATCGACCGGCTTCCGGAGTTTTATGGTCAGATTCGTGGTCAGGTAGCCTGAAAACTCCTGTATCTGCCGGGTTTTGAGAAGATTTTCGCAGAATGGCTTATTCTACGAAACGGTAAAGCACGGCAGGACGGGACCGGCATGAAAGGACATAAGGATACTATATACAAGACGGTCTATCAATACAACCAGATTCCGATTGCCGCCGCCGACATGGAACGGCTGCAGGAGATCGCCCGGGACTGCCGGGAGGTCAAGAATTATGTCTATGACCGGTTCGGCGGGATCCGCAGCCTTCCCAAGCTCTATCCGGGGTACACGGTGCAGAATGAGATGACAAGGAGCGGCCTGCGGGAAAGACTGGGCCTTCCGGCCGTATATTTTTATTTATCCATATTTGACGCGCTGGGGGATATCAAAAGCCAGTGGGCTCGCGCAAAGAGCCGGATTGAGAAAAATATCCGCAGCAACCCGAACCTCACGCAGGAGGACCGGCATTATCTGCGGTTTGTCATGAAGCAGAGCCGCTGCTTTGAGTCTGTCCTCGCGGGGGGCAAACCGGACCTGTCGGGCAGTTGGAAAGAGGGCTACGAGGCCGTCCGCGCGGGCGTGGACACCCGCAGGCTGGATCAGTATCTGCGCAGACAGGTGCGACGTCATCTCGACCGGCCGCACACCGATGCGGCGGACGGTTTTCCGGCCGCTCCCAAAGGGTACCGGTATGCGGACCACGGCATCTATCTGACGATGAAGGAGAGCCGCAGGCGGCTGTTCATCCCGCTGACGGACAACAACCGCTACAAAACGCAGATTTACGTCTGTCTCTATCCCGACGAGGGAAGGATTACGCTCAATATTCCGATTGAAGTCCGACAGCGGCATCCCGCCGGATACGAGGGGGAAATCGGGCTGGCGGTCGGGCTTAAATGCATGTTTGTGACCGATCAGGGGCGAATCTACGGCGGGAGCTATCTGGAGTATCAGTCCGCGCTCACGGATTATATACGGGAAAGCCTGTCCCGCCGCCGGAGAAATGCCAGAAGCAATCCCGGCACGAAGAAATACAGCGCCAAAAAGGCCAGGCTCGAAGCCGCCATGCATGCTTACGTGAACGCGGAGATCAACCGGATGCTGGAAACCGAAAGACCGGGCGTGCTGTATGTCCCGAAACTGCCTGCTGTATCAAAGGCCGGAGTCAACAAGAAGGTCAACGCCACGCTCAGCATGTGGCAGCGGGGATTTGTGAAAAACCGGCTGAATCAGAAATGCCGGGAACGCTCGGTCGAACTGGTGGAGGTGTTCGGCAAGGGAATCAGCACGCAGTGCAGCGTCTGCGGAGCGGAGGGCAGGAAAGAGAAGGAGCGCTTCTTCTGCGCGGCCTGCGGGGCCGAACTGCCGGAGCGCCAGAACACCGCGTGCAATGTTCTCAACCGGGGACGCGCTCTGCGGGAGGAGAGAGATTCTGATCGGACAGACGAGGGTCATTAGGAAGGATTTCGCGGATGAACGTACCGTACGGATGCGTTTGACCGGCGGAGAAAAGCCGGAACGCGGGAAAGTTCTTTTGATAGAAAAAACAAAGACGGCATTGGAAGCCGGTTCCGCAAAGGAGCCGGGGATTGGGTATGCCAGGACCTGTGGGAACTCAACACGCGGAACCCTCCGCGTCTGAGAAGTACCGGGAGCGAAGCGGGCGGAAGGCGGCTGCGGGAACATGCACGCGGCGGGCGCTGCCGGCATCACCTGTGAAGGGTGACAAAATATGCCTTATTTAAAAGATGAATGGAAGGAAGGATGACAGGAGTGGAAGAAGCAGGAAAGCCGGAGAAGCAGTCAAAAAAGAAAATTATGATGGCAGCGGTCATTGTGCTGCTGCTGATTGTGATCAGCGTGCTGGGAATCGTTATCTACACGCTGTTACATAAGCCGGAAGAGCCGAAACCGGAGAGAGCGGTCTCGGAGGGACTGGTAGTGAACGGAGAGATTGATGAGAAAGCGTCCAATGCAAGGTTTACGACAGACATGAATATGATTTGGACGTTTCCGTCGGGCAGCGCGGTATCCAACAACGCAGTGATCGGAAATTCCGCCAGCAATGCGTATGAATGCTATTTTGAAGTATATCTGGACGACGAGGAGCAGACGCTGCTGTATAGTTCGCCAGTACTTCCCACAGGAAAGCGTCTGGAAGAACTGAAGCTGGATCAGGTGCTGCCGGACGGCACGTATGATGCGATATGTACCTACCACATCCTGGATGACGAGGATCCGGACAGAGAGCTGGGGACGGTATCTTTTGCGGTGAGCCTGATCTTTATGGAGTAGATTCTGCAAAGGTGCCCGATCTGTCGAAAGGCGTTATATATGTCCGCAGGTTATCATCAATAAGATGGTAGATATTGTTGGTGGTCCGTGGACTGTATATAAAACAACAAAAAATACATTTTCTAAGGAGGCATGATTCTTATGAAATCTCGTTTCACAAAAATCGCTGCGGCTGCTCTGGCTATGACCATGTGCTTCCCGACGGCAGCATTTGCGACGGGGGCTGCTGCCCCTGCAATTAATGGAGAAAAGGAAGGAACGCTTGATACTTCTTTCGACATCTATTCTCCGGCGCTCCACATCAGCGTTCCGCTGAAGGCGGATATTCAGGTAAATCCTATGGCTGACAGCTCAGGTACGGGAGTCGGACAGTTTACGGTTGCATCCAACAGCATTGATGTTATCAATGCATCGGTGGATACGGAAGCGGATAAAGCTATCCCGGTAAATGTTACTGTGAAAGCAACCATTTCATCTAAAAAAGATGAGATTGTAACAGAATATAATACATTTACGGCAGATGCCACTTCCACGAAGAAAAAAATCAATCTGAATCTTACGGAAGCGCCTACAGCAGCGACCCTGGATACGGCCAACAGAGCGGCGGACGCTGCAAATGCTAAATTACTTGACCTTTCAAAAGTACCGGTAGATACTGCCGCGGTGTATACAGGAGCTACAAACTCTACTGCTATTACAAGCTTTGGTTCTCTTCTCTCTGTAGATATAGCTGCTCCTGGAACAGATGACACGACAAATAATTCATTCGTTGATCCTACGAAGGTGAAACCGGCGGTGGGTTCCTTTGCAGTTACAGGTGTGGCTAACACGAATGCGGACTGGAAAAAGGATGATGTTACAGTGGCGATTACATACAATGTGAAAGCCAGCACCGCTTTGAGCATCGCAACGCCTGCGATTGCGACTGCACCCGCGTTCACAAGCGGCAGCGCTGCGGCTGATGTAAGTATTGTAGTTCCGAATGTTGGAGAATCTACCGTAACTGCTATGGCGCTCCACAATGCCAATGCAGGGCTTTACGGAGACTTTGTTTTTGAGGCGGATGCTTATACCGTAGCATATGCTGAGAATGCGACGACGAATAAGACAGACGCTACCATCACAATTCCGAAGGACAACGCTGTTTTAACGACTGTCTTGACAGGGGATGATTACAGCGGGGAAGCGCAGGATCTTGTAATTGCATTGTCAGACGGGCGTTTTGTAGTGTCAACATTGACGGTGACAAAGGGAAATTAAAACCAGTCTTGTAACAGAAAAGCAGAGCATTTCTACCATGCCTGTCCTGCCAACTCACCTGAAAGGGTGAGTTGGATTTTAATTATACGAGGGGAGTGAGAGGATGTGCAGAAAACATATATGGATACTGGCTGCTGCCGCACTGTTGAGTTATAACATGAATGCAGTTGCCGCGGACACTGCGGAGCTTACGGATCATGGCGAACCTTCGGAGGCGCCCTCCGGGGCGGACGTACTGTACAATGTCGCATTTCCGGCGGACATCCACGCTTTTCTGGACCCCGGAGACCTCAGTGGCAGAGGGCAGATCTTTTCGGACCGGTACGCGGTTGAGAATTACGGAAATACAGACATCGTCATAAAAATTAAAAATATTGACGTGTATTATACATCCACGGAAGAGATTTATGAATTTTCGGAAGAAGAGATCACCGACAGCAGTTCCCGGATCAAGAGACTGAATATCAACATGGTCTGGGAGAATGAAGCGGAACAGACGGAAAAGGTGCTGCATGTGGCGGAGGGTGTATACGACGAGTGCGTTCTGTCTCTGGCGGCCTCGGAGTATGACGAGAACGGTGAGTTTGTAACTCTTCGGGAAGGGAGCTCCGGCTGTTTCTATTTTACAGGGACGCTGAATGCCAATCCCAATCTGATCTGGGAGGACGGAGAGATCACGGCTTGCTTTGACTATGAGGTTGTCAGCACAGAGGTTGGGGAAGAAAAAACGGGTACGGAGGACGAGGAGCCTGCCGGTCCCGAGACGGGCGAAGAAAAGACCGATGACGTCGCAGAGGATGTAAAAGATTCAGAAGGCGCGTCAAACGAGGAAGAACAGGAGGACGGCGAAGATCCGCAGGAAACGCCGGCGGATGACGGTCCGGAGAAAGATCAGGGAGAAACGGGCGAGATTGCGGGCGGGACAGAAGCGCCCGATACAGAAGTGTCTGACAAGGGGGACGGGACAGCCCAGGACAAAGCGGCGGAGCCTGGCGCAGAAGCCGGGCAGGACGAAGGAATTTCAAAGGATACAGAACAGAAGGATACGGACATTGATTTGACAAAATAGGGAGGATTCAGGTGGAGCAGAAAGACTCAGGAAGAGAATTGCTGGATCAGGCGCTGGTTCCTGAAGGCGTTTATGACGACGGCAATCGTTTTTGGTTTATGGAAAGAGATTATAATGCCTTGTTCCGCGTGACAAAGAAGGACCTCAGGGTGAAACTTGTGGGGACGGTTCCGGACGAAGGCTTCATGCGGAAAGGGCTGTACCCTTCCATAACGCCGTGTGGAAAGAGACTGTATTTCGCTCCAGGAAGCGCGGAGGAAATCGCAGAGTATGATTTGCTGCAAAAAAACTTTCGTAAAATCCCGATTCCGATCCCCCGTATAGAAGGTCCGTTATTGTGGGAGCAGGCAAAGTTTTTCGGGGCGGAAGTGACAGGAAATAAGATTTATTTTATCCCGGACAGATATCCGGGAATTTTGTGCTACGATGCCGGACGAGACGTATTTTTCTGCTGTGACGAGTGGGTGGATGAAATTGAAAAACTGCGTTCACTTGCAGGAAGCGGGTATTTTGTCAGCTATGTGCGGGCAGGCAATCAATTGATACTTCCATGTTTCTGTGCGGACGCGGTAGTCGTATTGGATATGATCACAGGAGTTTCGCATGTAATAAAAACATCCTGTACAGAGGGGAAGTTTAAATATACAGGAATTGCATATGCGGAAGGGTATTTTTATCTGGTAACAGCAGGCGGAACGGTGCTGAAGCGAAAGCTGGAAGCAGAGGACGAGGAGATTACCGTATTTCCCTTTTTTGCTCAGAGAGAAAAGGAAATCGAATTTTATCCGGTGAAGTATGCGGGAAGTTATCTCTATCTGTTTCCGTTTGAAGGAAACAGAGGAGTGAAGATCAATGTTGCGGATGGGCAGGCATCCTGGGAGCCGCTGCTTGATACAGATGATCCGCCCGGAAGCTGCATTTTTCTTCCAGGCTGTTTCATGAACGGAAAAATGTATGCGGCCGCCAGAAATGGATGCAGTTTCCTGGAGTATGATTTCAGGGAAAAGAACAAACGTAAAATATCATTGTTCTCTGCGGTTTCGGACCGGATGATCCTGAGAAATCATAAGGCGGAAGAATTCAAAAAACTGTCGGGGACGGAGTATGTTACAGAGAGCGATGCTTATCCGCTGTTCTTTCTGCTGGGAGCTGAGACAGCAAAGAGCGGCGGGAGAAACGCAGATTTTCCTGAGACAGGAGCGGATGTGGGAAGAAGGATTTATCAAAGTGTGCGGCCGGAATAGACAGAAGCATATCAGGAAGAATGGCAGAAGGAGAAATGAAGGTGGCGGACAGATCTTTAGAGTATGTAAAGGAATTTGAACAATGGAAATTGTGTCATCTGTCCAAGGAACGTGTTTTTGAATACTTTTTCTTCGGCGAAAATAAAATTCTTTATGTTGCGGATAACGGGAACCGCCTGTCCGGCGTTATGACTTTGGGAAATTTTATGGAGAATCCGGACAATATCGAGAAAGCGGTTCGTGAAAAGTATCTTTTTATCCGGGAGGATGGGAAAGAGCGTATGTTTTCCGAAGCGCAGGAACTCTACGATCAATATGGGATAGAGTCTGACCTGCCGGTGCTTGACTGTGAGGGAAGGATGACCGGTTATATTACGGATCGGGAAATTCTTCAGGGCAGGAAAGCAGTATACGAACAAAAAATTACAGAGACAGAAAATAAAATCCGTGATTTCAAAAGAAGCCGTTATCTGGAAAAGGAGGTACGCGCTTTTTACGAGGTGCTGTCCCATACAAAGATTTACTTCCGGCCCTGCGGCGCCTGTCGAAGGATTTTTTCGCTCTTTGACGGGAAAATCAAGGGCACATGTTTGTCTGACAGTGAATATGAGAATAAATTAAAAAGAATGCTTTTGGACAGGGACAGGCTGACAGAGGAAGAAAGAACCGAGGTGGTTTTTGACTTTGAGTTTGGAAACAGAAAAGATTTATTTGGATGCGGACTCGTGCCTGTATACAGCCTGGAAAAATTTGCAGAAGAATATACGGCGTTGACGGAGCAGGAGGAGTTTTCACGTATCGTAAAGATGACTCATGACGCCAGGTACAGCCTTGCGGATTTTATAACGGACAACGGTATGGAGGAGCTGCAGTTTCCGGCGAATCGTCTGCTTACAAAATATTTCCATGATTATATGAAGAAATGCCAAATTCCGCTTTTGCTGACGTACTTTGACAGCATTTCCGTTCTGCGTGCAGGTTTTTCTGTAAATGGATTGAGGGGAAGCTCACAGGATGTAATCGGTCTGTCGAGCTGTGATCTTACGGAACAGCTTCTTTTAAGCAAAATGCTGTCGGAAAGAAAGATCCATGTGTTTAATATCCAAAACGCTTCCAATGCCAGAATGACAGAAGGGGAAAAAAACAGGCTGAAACGTTGGGGCGTACTGGAGACATTGATTGACAACAAGGACGAGGGGGAATTACAAAGACTGTATGGAGAGGAATGCGGGAATCGGACACCATATGAATATGCAAAGGAAATTCTTTGTTATTTTCCGATAAAACGCAGATTAGAAAATGACCTCATTGTCAATGCGGATTACAGCAGCCCTTATGTCAATGTGGAAAATGGGATCCGGAGGACATGCTGCCAGCCGGAAAGGTATACAAATACCATTTATTTTTTCGGACCCTGTATTGCTCTTGGCCCCTATGTGGAGGATAAACATACCATCGCTTCGCTGCTGGCCCGAAGGCTTATGGAAGGACGGTACGCTTATCGGGTCGTGAATCTTGGTATACTGGGGTCAAACAGCAGCCTGGAATTAATGAAACAAATTGATTTTCAGGAAAACGATATTGTAATCAATATGTTCTATACAGAGGGGGAGAAACTGAGGGATTTATTGGAAGATGTTATAGATCCCAGTGATGCGTTTAACGAAATCTGTAACAGAAAGGATATGTTTTTTGATAAATCCGTACACTGTAACCGGAAAGGAAATGAAATATATGCGGAAGTGATTTATCAGGCCATTCAGCCGGTACTGACAAGAGAACATGGCTGCACTTTGAAAAAGAATCATATTTATGACGTGTTCCGGACAAATGATACAGACCTTCACCTGTACGGGTTTCCGGAATATTTGGGGATGCTGGAAAGGGAAAAAGCAAAGATTCCCAGAGAGGCAAAAACCATCGGCAGCATCGTGATGAACTGCAATCCCTTTACGCTGGGCCATCAATATCTGGTGGAATATGCCCTCGGGCACTGTGATTATCTATTCGTGTTTGTTGTTCAGGAGGATAAGTCGTACTTTTCTTTTGAAGACAGATTTGCGATTGCTGCGGATAACTGCCGGCAGTATCGGAACGTGAGCGTGCTTCCCAGCGGAAAAATGATCGCTTCGGATATTACGTTTCCCGAATATTTTCAAAGAGAGAGAACAAGAGACAGGACAGAGTCAATGGCAAATATGAGGATCACGCCGGTTCAGGATTTCCGATTGTTTGCAGGCTATATTGCGCCTGTGTTAGGGCTCCGGAAGCGTTTTGTGGCAGAGGAGCCGCTAGATCCTGTCACCAGACAATACAATGATAATATGAAGAAAGTGTTAGGGGCTTTTGACATTAAGGTAGTGGAGATTAAAAGAAAAACGCTCTCAAATGGGGAAATCATCAGCGCGTCCAAGGTCAGGGACATGTACCGAAGGGGAGAATATGACAAAATGAAGGAGATGCTCCCGGAGTGTACATATCGCTGTCTTTTAGAAAAATTATCAGGAGGAGGCCGTCTATGAAAATCGAAGAGACAGAATGGTATCGAACATTGATGGCATACGACCATATATTAATCTTTGGGGCGACATTCGGTGCACAATTTACCTGTGAGCTTATGAAACAGTATCATGTGGAGCCGGATTGTTTTATTGTGAGCGAAAGAAGGGATAATCCTTTTTATCTGGAACAGAAACCGGTGAAGGTGTTTGAAGAGATAGGGGAGGAGCTGAAGAAAAAAGCACTGGTCATCATATCACAGATATATGAAAACAGTGACGCTATGAGAGAACTGCTGCTGAAAGCCGGGTTTCAAAATACGATTCCCAGTATAGCGCAGGGGACATTAGCCGTGACGGAAGAATTACAGCAATACCGCCGGTCTGTACTGGGACCGGTACAGATGGCAGATCGTAGTCTGGAGGATGGTCTGCGGACGCAGGACGGACGGGTGAATCTGTGTATTTATGCGGTAACATCCGGGGGGAATCAGCATAAAAGCAATCAGACATACCGCTCGGACTATATTCAATATATCCAGGCAGGGGCGGCACTTACGGATACAAGAATCTGCAAATTGACTGATGCCGATGGGGAAAACATATCAGAGCAGAATCCCTGGTATTGCGAGCTGACGGCCGGATGGTGGATATTCAAAAATGATCAGGTTCACGATTATGTCGGCCTCTATCATTACAGTCGTGGACTTTCTCTGACAGACGGCCAGTTAGAAGATGCAGTGAGAAAAAAAGTGGATGTGGTGCTTCCGGTGCCCGGTGTGTGGCGGCATGAATTGATGACAGCCTATTATTGTTATTATGATGTAATTTTAGCCGCAATCTGCGGGGTATCGCCGGAATATACGACATCCGCCGAAAAATTTTTTGCGGAAAAACTGTTTTTTACAGGAAATATCGTTCTGGCCAGAAAGAAAATATACGATGTGTATTATGACTGGATGTTCCAGGTGTTGCGGGAGTGTAAGAAAATCCGGGAAGAAAAGCAAAGGCAGATTACGCCGAGAATATGGGGCTATTATGGGGAAATCCTGACTAATGTGTTTTTTATGCACCATATAAGAGAATATCAGATTTTGTTCTCGCCTATGAGTAATCTATATTAAAAACAGGAGGCATATTGTTGAATCATACGAAGAAACGATTATGTATTTATCTAACCTATGATAAACAGCAACGGATTGATTCTTACATCGGCTATATGCTGAAGGAATTAAAGTCCTGTGTAGATTATCTCGTCGTGGTCTGTAACGAGACGGAGATCCTTTCTGGCAGGGAAATTCTGGGAGAATATGCGGATGAAATCTTTTGCCGGGAAAATCTTGGATTTGACGCGGGAGGATTTAAGGACGCACTTTGTGAATACATAAGCTGGGACAGGGTATGGAAGTATGATGAACTGATATTGGTGAATGACTCCATGTTCGGTCCATTTCGGCCTATGAAGGAGATCTTTTCCGAGATGGACGGCAGGGGGGCGGACTTTTGGGGGCTGACTGTACACGCTGAGGCAGTTACAGAGAATCTGGGGCACATCCCGGAGCATATCCAGTCCTTCTTTCTTGTGATTGGCTCTAATATGCTGCACAGCGATGTGTTTCGTGCTTATTGGGAAGACATGCCCTATTACTCCACTCTGGTAGAGACTGTTCGGCAGCATGAGCTTAGATTTACCGGTTACTTTGCCAATCAGGGGTTTACATATGATTCCCTGGCGGATACAAGGGCCAACGATTCGGTGTCCTGTGAGAATAATTATTCTCAGTATGTTTTTCTTTCTTTTGAGATGATAGTGAAACGCAATTTTCCGTTTTTAAAAAAACAGCATATCCCGTTAAATACGCTGTATTGGCAGACACAGGAAAATCTGCGTCTGGCGCTTGATTATATCGACCGGGAAACCGATTACGACGCAGATCTGATATGGGAAAATATTATCCGTATTTTTGATGCATCGGATTTGCAGAGGAGTCTCCACTTACAGTATATTCTTCCGTCCGGACAGGACAATTCTTTGCAGACATGCACCGAAGGGCCGGAACGTGTCTTAATTGCGTTTTTTGTCTCTTATGCGGAGTCTGCAGGGCAGGTGTCGGAGGCGCTGCTTTCCACCGGCTTCAGGGACTGTGTCCGGATATTTTCCGAGACAGAGGAATGCCTGACGGCATACCGAAAGCATGGTTTTTCCTGTCGGATAATCAGAAAGAACGAGATTGCCCGGATGCTTGCGGAGTTTGGATGCTATGACTTTGTATGCGTACTGCAGGATGCGGATATGACATCCGGCCGGAGGCCGAGCTGTGTGGGAAAATCTCTCTTTTATAATATGTGGGAAAATCTGATTCAAAACAAAACATATATTTCCAGGGTTTTGGACTGTTTCCGAAAAGAGAAAAGGCTGGGGTTCCTGACACCGCCCCCTCCTAACTTTGAGAAGTATTTCGGAAGTTATAAGAGAGAGTGGGACGGGAGATTTAAGACAGTGCGGCATATTGCGGATAAGCTGGATTTGAATTGCCGGATATCCGTGGAGAAACCGCCGTTTCTTGTAACGGATTATTTTTGGATTCGGGGCAGTATTTTGAAGAAGCTGTCAGGGATGGATGAAATAGATGCTGACGTTCTTCCCTGGCTGTGGACTTATCTGGCGCAGGATGCGGGGTGCTATTCGGGAATTGTGGAGAGTGAGGAATATGCTTCTATAAATGAAGTAAATCTTCAATATTATCTGCGGCAGATTGGACAGCAGGTCAGGAAACAATACGGTGATTTTGATACGTTTTCTGAAATGACGGAGAGGATACGTTTAAGCGCGCTGCGTGTTTTCTGCAAAAAATATTCCCGGCTGCTGGTTTACGGGACAGGGGAAATGGCTGAAAAGTACAGGGAACACCTGCAGGAGATCGAAGCTTATGTCGTGTCGGATGGACAGGCAAGGCAGGAGACGCTGCATGGAAGGCCGGTAAAATATCTGTCTGAGATTGCCGGAATCAGGGATTATGGAATCATATTGTGTCTGAATGAAAAAAATCAGGCAGAGGTTATTCCTTTACTGAAACAGCATAAAATATTGCATTATTTTTGCATGTAAGAAAGAGAGAAAACGGTGATGAGAGTACTGGCAATGTATCTTCCGCAGTTTCATCGCGTCAGAGAAAATGACGAATGGTGGGGCGAAGGCTTTACAGATTGGGTAACGGTAAAAAATGCCAAATCATTGTACGAGGGGCACGAACAACCAAAAGTTCCGCTGCATGGCCGTTTTTACGATCTGCTGGAGAGGGGGACCATGCAGTGGCAGTCGGATCTTATGAAAAAATACGGGATTGACGGCATGTGCATGTATCATTACTGGTTCAAGGACGGAAAAAAAATTCTGGAGAAGCCGGCGGAAAACCTTCTTCAGTGGACAGATCTTGACATGCCGTTCTGTTTTTGCTGGGCAAACGAGACGTGGGCGAGATCGTGGAGTAACGTGAGAGATAAAAATACCTGGGCGGACACGCTTGAGAAAAGCGACACAGAGGATGAGAACGGCGTGCTGCTGGAACAGAAATATGGAGACGAGAAACAGTGGGACAGGCATTTTGAATATCTGCTTCCCTTTTTTCAAGACAGCCGCTATATAAAAGTAGATGGCAGGCCGGTATTTGTGATTTATCGGTCCGGAGGAATTCCCTGTATAGGGGAGATGCTTGCGCTCTGGCGCAGACGAGCGGCGGAAAACGGATTGGAAGGATTATATATTATTGGGGTGTGGGCGAAGGAACGGATACGTCAGTTTCTGGACGCGGAGCTGTATCATGAGCCGGTAAGGGCAAGGTTTGCCACATGGAGAGAAAATACCACAGGAATTACACGATATGATTATGAGGAAATCTGGGGAAACATTCTGAAAGCAGAAGGGACGGGAAAGACATTCTATGGCGGTTTCGTATCCTATGACGATACGCCGAGAAGGGCGGAGGGAAATGTGATAGAAGGCGCCTGCCCGGAGCGGTTCGGCTGCCATTTGATGCAACTGCTGAAGAAGAACGAGGAGCATGGCAATGACATTGTTTTTCTGAATGCGTGGAATGAGTGGGGGGAAGGGATGTATCTGGAACCGGATGAAAGGCATGGCTATGGGTATCTGGAGGCGGTTTTACACGCCAAAAACCATTATAAAAACTGGATACTTCCCGAACAAAAAGATGCGGGAAAGCAGGCGGACAGACATGATAAGGGTCAGGAACTGGAAAATATCCTGAATCAAAAGGATAAGGTGGAGCATTATCTGAACCTTTTGGACACATGGATGAGCCTGAGAGAGAGGGGAATACGGATTGATGCCTGGCTGCTGGAACGGAACTGGAAGAAAATCGGCGTTTATGGATATGGGACATTGGGAAAGCATTTTGTAAAAGAACTGGAAAGCAGCGAGGTTCAGATACAGTATCTCATTGACCGGAGAAAGAATCATCTGCGTACCGGTTTCCCTGTGTATCGGCCGGAGGATCGGCTGCCCAGGGCGGATGCCATCGTTGTTACGGCAACATTTTATTTTGATGAGATTTACGGGAAACTGAGGAAGCAGGGAGTAGAAAATATCATTTCATTGGAGCAGGTGATAGAGGAAATCTGAAAAAGGAGAAAAGGATGAAGAAGAAGACAAGGCCGCTTGTAAGTGTTGTTATACCGGCCTATAACATTGAAGATTTCATAGCCGAATGCGTAGAGAGTGTTCAGAATCAGACTTATCAGAATCTGGAAATTATTCTTGTGGATGACGGTTCCACAGACGGTACGGCGGCATACTGTGAGAAGGCTGCTGCAGCTGATGGACGGATCACGGTGATTCATCAGGAAAACGGCGGAGTGGTAGCGGCAAGAAATGCGGGGCTCCGTGTTTCGCATGGCAAATATCTTTCTTTTGTGGATGGAGACGACTATATAGAGCCGAATATGTTCGAAATTCTGCTGGATGAGATTGGTACTTCGGATATGGCGAGTGCGGGAGTATATCAGGAACGGCTGCCGGACGATGTCGTAGAATGCAGGGACGGGTTCCCGCCGGGATTGTATGAAGGTAAAGAGGCGCTTTCTTTGATTTACGGAAAGATGATCTATGATCAGGAAACGGGGCGCCTCCAGCCTATGACCTCTTGGATTCACAATAAACTGTATATCAGGAGCACAGCAGAACGCATCCATGAAGGACTGGACAGAGAATTGATTTTCGCGGAAGATTCGGTGTTTCTCTATCGATACATGCTGGAGTGCAAAAGTTTTGTGATCAGCGACCGGTGCCTGTACCATTACCGCTATCGGAAAGGTTCTGCGGTTCACTGTGTCAATGAAAATATGCTGGCAGATATTAACAGGGTATATCTTGCGCTTACAGATGTGTTTCGGGAGCATTGGATGAGCAAAGAGCTGCTGTTCCAATTGCAGAAATGGGTGATGGAGAAAGCGTGTATCGCTGTCAATGAGACGATGGGATTTGATGAACGGATCCATATTCCGGAATTTACAGTGGATACAGAGGGATTGGATGGCCGAAAAGTAGTGTTGTACGGAGCGGGCAGAGTAGGGCGGGATGCCTGCTGGCAGTTAAAGCGGTCTGGCCGGGAAATTGTCTTATGGGCGGATAAAAGTTACAGACATTATCAGGGGGAGGGGCTCTCGGTACAAGCCCCGGATGAAATTTTGCAGACGGATTATGATGTTGTACTGATTGCTGTCGAGGATGAGCGGGTTGCGAAGGAAATTCAGAAGTCATTGACAGGAAAAGGAATACCGGAGGAAGCGATTCTGTGGCATCAGCCAGTGAAGCTTTATTGAAGCTATGATGAAAAAGTATGAAACTCCAAAAGTTACAGTAATCATGTATGTGAAAAACGGCGCGCCTTATTTCAGGCGGGCATTGGACAGCGTCGTGGGACAGACGCTCCGGGAGATAGAGGTGCTGATCGTTGACGGGGGAAGCACGGATGATACATTGGAGATCGCAGAAGAGGTTTCTGAAAGGGATGATCGCGTTCGCATTTTTTCCTGCGGTAAAGGAAGCGTGGGGGCGCAGTTCAATCTGGGCGTAAGGGAGGCAAGGGGAGAGTACATAGGAATTGTGGAATCGGATGATTATATCCTTCCAGAGATGTATGAGACAGAGTACCGGTATGCGAAGGAGACGGCCTGCGATATATTAAGAGCAGATAATCATATTTTTTTTGAGTTGGACAGGCAGGAAATAAGGCTCAGGACAAAGGTGTCGCAGGATAATTCGGTATATGGGAGAGAGCTACGGGCCGGAAGGGACGATGAGAGCATACAGACAGGCGGGAGTTACTGGACGGGCTTATACAGAAGGGCGTACCTTCTGGACAATAAGATTCGGATGAATGAATCGAAAGGGGCGGCGTATCAGGACTTTGGCTTTCTGTTTCTGGCGTCTGCAATGGCGGAATCCCTGTATTTTCTGGATGATGCATTTTATTGCTATCGGAAAGATAATCCGAATTCTTCCTGCAACCGTCCGCGGGATATCCGCATGGTTCATGAGGAGTATGACTTTCTAAAAAAAGAGCTGATTGGCCGGGGACTTTGGGAGCACCTGAAAAAATACTATTATCTGTGGAAAATCAGGAATGAGCGATGGTTTTATTACAATCTGGATAAAGCGGATCAGAAGCGGTTTTTCCCATATTTTTATGAGGATTTAAAAAATGCCTCCGCAGAGCTTTCTGATTTGGACATAAAATGGAATATAAAAGAGAAAAAACTGTTGGAAGCGGCAGGCCGATCGGAAACGTCATTTGCAGACTGTTTGGAACTGCGTATGCAGGAATGGGAATCAGCCTGCAAAATAATGCAGAGGATAAACAGAGGGGACACAATATACATCTTCGGGGCGGGGAATATCGGACGGATTATGTGTCATTATCTGCAGAGCAGAAAAGTTATCCCGAAGGCTTATATCGATAATAATGCGGGGCTGTGGGGAACGGAGCAGGGAGAGGTAAAAGTGCTTTTCCCGGATGCTGTAGAGGCGGAGCCAGAGGATTTGTTTCTTATCTGTAGTGAAAACTATGCGGATGAGATCCGGGAGGATCTGGAATGCAGGGGGATTCCCGATACACAGACAGCGATTGTGGATGACATGGATGCATGTGTACGTTTTATTATGCGGCAGATGAAAGAATGAGTACGGGGACAGAAAATGAGGTGACGTTTATATGCGGCATAACAGAAAGGAGATCAGATATGTCCTGTTTGGGACGGGGGACTATTATCAAAGATTCCGTCATTGGTTCGACAATAAAACGGTTTTGGCTATTCTTGATAATGACGAGAAGAAACAGGGAACAATGCTTGACGGACATCCGGTTATTCCGCCGGAAAGAGTGGCAGAGCTTCCTTTTGATGCCGTGGTGATATTGAGCTTTTATATAACAGAAATGAAGAGGCAGCTTGTCTCTCTGGGCGTGGAAGAGAAGAAAATATATCATTTCTATGATTTGCATGAACTTTTTGAGGAAGAAGAACAGCAGAACGCCGGCAGGACCTGCCATCGGAAAAATATTTTACTCCTTTCACACGATCTTTCTCTTGGAGGGCCGGCGCTGGCACTGTATCATACGGCATTGATTTTACAGAAAAACGGATATGAAGTCATATTCGCATCTATGTTGGACGGGGCATTGAGAGAAAAACTGGAGGACAATATGATTCCGGTCATAATTGACAGACGGCTTCAAATAAAAACGATGCGGGAGCTGCCATGGACGCAAAAGTATGATCTCATCTTTTGCAACACGATCAGTTATCATACGTTTCTTTCGGACAGGAATACAGACATTCCTGCTATCTGGTGGCTTCATGATTCCGCTTTTTTTTATGAAGGAATACGGGACGGGAAGCTTGCAGATATCAGTGACAGGAATCTTAAATTTTTATCTGTGGGGCCTGTTCCGAGAAAGGCAATGAATCAGAGGCGTCCGGATGCTGTAATAGAAGATTTAATCTATGGAGTTTCAGAGGAAATTTGAGATGAGATTTACTGCGATTGGATATATTGAGCGGCGCAAAGGCCAGGATATCCTGGTGGATGCTCTTGAGGGAATTTCGGCAAAGGCACTGGCAGGAAGTGAATTTCTGCTGGTTGGGCAGGATCATTCTGTCATGGCTCAGAGTCTGCGGGAACGGATCTGGGAAATGCCATGGGTCAGGATGACCGGTACGGTCAGCCGTCAAAAGATACATCGGATATTGGACTTTGCGGATGTACTGATCTGCCCATCCCGCGAGGACCCTATGCCGACGGTATGTGCGGAAGCCATGATGCATCATGTCCCATGCCTTCTGTCTGATACTGTGGGAACGGCAGCGTATATTTCAGACGGCATGAACGGGATCGTTTTTAAAAACGGCGACGTCAATGGATTGAGGGAAAAAATTATATGGTGCATAAAGAATAGAGAAACGGTAAAGAAGATGGGAAATGAGGCATACAAGGTATACGAAAATATATTTTCGGTAAAAGCTTTTGAGAAAAATCTGTTAACATATGTAGGCGAAATGACAGGAATCCAGGGGACAGATAAATGCGGGATATGAAGGCGTTATTAACAGAATATCGAGACAAGAAGATCGCGCTCTATGGCCTTGGTACCGAGACGGAGCGGTTTCTGTCCGAATTTGGAAAAGGTATATCGGTAGTAGGATTACTGGATGGTTTCCGTGAGGAAGGAGAGATTTACGGCTATCCTGTCATTCCGCTTCCGTCAGCTATTGCATGCGGAGTTTCGCTTATTATTGCTGTGGCGCGGCCAGGTTCCTGCAAAGTAATTGCCGGGAGGATCGGGGCGTTCTGCCGAAAAAATAATATTGCCCTTTACGATGTAAGGGGGCATAATCTTCTGGAAAACAAGGCGGTCTCCTATGATTTTAAACATTTGGGAGGGAAGACACGGCAGGAATTGTATGACAGGATAGACAGGGCGGATGTTGTAAGCTTTGATCTGTTTGATACGCTTGTCATGAGAAGGGTGCGCTCCTATACGGATCTGTTTGAACTCATGGATTTGAGGCTGCGGGAAAGAGGAATCTGTATTCCGGATTTTGCGAGATTCCGTTTATTTGCGGAGAAAGAGCTTTCCAGGGATAAAGCGCCGGGGATTAAACAGATTTACGAATATGTATTAAAGAAGACAGGCGGAAACTTTATAAGCGCGTCCGAACTGGCTGTGCTGGAGTGGGATATTGATGTTTCTGCGATGCTGGCAAGAGAGAGTATGCATGACACTTTTCATAAAACAGTTTCTGCCGGAAAACGCGTAGTGATCACGACCGACAGTTACTATTCTTCAGAACAAATAAAGGAAATTCTGACCAGGTTCGATCTGACAGGCTATGATGAGATATTCGTCTCATGCGAATACGAAATCTCAAAAACACAGGGGCTGTTCAGGGCACTGCGGAACAGGTACAAAACACAGAAGGTCCTGCACATAGGAGACGATGAAGTTTCAGATATCGAGAAGGCAGAAGCAGAGGGGATGGATACCTATCGAGTTTTCAGCGGGGAGGAGCTGTTTGGCGCTCTCGGCGGATTGGGGATGGAACGTTATATTGAGACAATTGCGGACCGTCTGAAGGCAGGGATGTTTATTTCCCATATTTTTAACAGTCCGTTCTGGTTTGACAGTGAAGAACGCGCGCTGTCTGTATCCGATGCATTCAGTGTCGGATATTTGTTCTGTGCTCCTGTAATAACAGATTTTGTTTTATGGATGAAGGAAGAGACAGATATTCAGAATTTTAAGCAGATACTGTTTTGCGCCCGGGACGGATATCTTGTGGGCAGATTGTTCCGAAAAGTATCTCCCACGACGAAATCTATATATTTTCTTACGTCACGAACCGCGGCAGTACGTGCCGGCATGGAAAATGAGAAAGATATTGAACACGTTGACAAAATGAAATATTTTGGGATGCCTGATGAAGCGCTGAAAGCGCGTTATGGTATCTTCGCGGATCAAATAAAAGATACAGAACAACGCAGAGAGATACTTATAAAAGCAGGCATTCAACGTGGCAATTATAAAAAATACATAGAAAAGCTGGGCATTCAGGACAGTGATATCGCAATGTTCGATTTTGTCGCAAAGGGAACTGTTCAGATGTATCTGCAGAGGCTGTTCCCGCAGCATATAAGGGGGCTCTATTTTTTGCAGCTTGAGCCTGAATTTATGGCTGGTAAAGGGCTTGATATCCAGCCGTTTTATCTGGATGAAGAGAAAGATACAAGTATGATATATGAAAACTATTATATCCTGGAAACTATGCTGTCGTCTCCATATCCTCAGACAGAGGAATTTAACGGGGACGGAAATCCAGTGTTTGCCGCGGAGACAAGAAGTAAAACAGATATTCGATGTTTTGAAAGAGCGCAGAAGGGAATCGTTACCTATTTTGAAGATTATGTGAGAATCCTTCCTGAAGAAGCGAGAAAAGGAAATAAAAGGTTAGGGGAGCTTTTCTTATCGCTTGTAAATAAGATACAGATAAAGGATGAGGATTTTCTTGCTCTGAAAGTCGAAGATCCTTTCTTTGGCAGGATGACAGATATAAAAGACTTGATTGGATAAAAAGGAAACAATTATGAGAAAATGGAAGAAAACCCAGGTTGAGAAGATGATTTCTTTGCTGGGACAGGCGCATAAGGAAATAAAACGGGCACTGGAAAAAAAGGAGTCCGATATCGTCCTGGAGCTGACGGAGCAGTGCCAGGAAGCGGCAATAGAAACAGGCGGGATAATCGAGGCTGAGGAAGGCGGGAACGCGGCTGCAGTCCATTTGTTGGAGGAGTATTGCGAGCAGCTTTATCAGCTCTATGAAATGATCAGACAATATCGCCTGGCAAACTGGGGCGGAGCCTGCAAAGCACTGCAAAAAAAGTTGACCCAGATAAAAAACAGTGTCAGGAATGATATTCCTGTTCGGACAGAGGCTGTATTTCTTCCCTACAAGGCCTCCATGTGGGATTCCCTCGAAAGCGTATGGAAGTCTGCCTGTGAGGATGCAGACTGCGACGCCTATGTTGTGCCGATTCCCTATTATGACCGCAACCCGGACGGGAGCTTTGGCAAACTGCATTACGAAGGAGATCTGTATCCGGAGGATGTCCCGGTCGTGCCTTATGACGCTTATGACTTTGAGGGCCGTCATCCGGACATGATTTTCATCCACAATCCGTATGACGACGGAAATTATGTGACCAGTGTCCATCCGTTTTTCTACTCGAAAAATCTAAAACAGTATACGGACGATCTGATTTACATTCCGTATTTTGTTCTGCGGGAGATCGACCCGTCCGACCATGCGGCGGTCAGCGGAATGAAACATTTCTGCACCGCGGCGGGCGTATGGAATGCCGATCACGTAATCGTACAGTCGGAAGCCATGCGGCAGATCTATGTGGATGTGCTGACCAGATATACCGGCGAGGAGCAGCGTTCTTGCTGGCAGAAGAAAATTCTCGGGCTGGGTTCGCCGAAGGTGGACAGGGTGAATCGGTTAACGGAACGGGATTTTCAATTGCCGGAGGAGTGGAAAAGGCGGATACAAAGAGAAGACGGAAGCAAAAAAAAGATTATCTTCTATAATACCAGCGTGAGCGCCCTGCTGCAGCATGGCGAGGCGATGCTGGCAAAAATTGAGCGCAGTCTCCGCATCTTTGAAAAAAACCGGGAGAATGTGACGCTTTTGTGGAGACCTCATCCGCTCTCGGAGGTGACGCTTGCCTCCATGCGCCCGCAGATGAAAGAACGGTATGACAGAATGATACGGGAATACAGGGCTGCAGGCTGGGGGATTTATGATGATACTCCTGATCTGGAGCGGGCGATTGCCGTAAGCGATGCTTATTACGGAGACCACAGTTCCGTCGTGTGGCTGTATCAGCAGACGGGAAAGCCGATCATGATACAAACGGTAAATGTCTGAGGGAAAAGGGAATGGCAGGGGACTCCGGACTTCCGTCAGGATTTTTATTTTTGAAAGAAAAGGAGTAATACCCATGCAGTTTGAACTGATGGCCTCCATGATGTGCGCGGACTACGGACATCTGGAGCGGGAGGTAAAGGAACTGGGCGAAGGAGGGATTGACTCGTTCCACATTGATATCATGGACGGACGCTACGTCTCCAATTTCGCCATGTCTTTAAACGATATGAAATACATCGCCGGCGCGACGGCGAAGCCGCTGGATGTGCATCTGATGATCGAGCATCCCAACAACCGCATCGAACTTTTCCTGAAAAATCTGCGAAAGGGCGACACGGTCTATATCCACCCGGAAGCGGAGTACCATCCGTCCACGACGCTGCAGAGCATCATCAATGCGGGTATGATTCCGGGAATCGCCGTCAATCCGGGAACCTCTGTGGAGACGGTGATGGAGATGCTGCGCATCGTGAAAAAGGTACTGGTCATGTCGGTCAATCCGGGAAATGCCGGCCAGATGTATCTTCCCTACGTGGGAAAGAAAATTACAAAACTGCTGTCCATGAAAGAGGATATGGATTTTGAACTTTACTGGGACGGCGCCTGCAGCGCGGAGAAGATTCTGGAGTTTGCGCCCAAAGGGGTGCGCGGCTTTGTGCTGGGAACGACGCTCCTGTTCGGAAAGGGAAAACCCTACGGCGAAACGCTGCGCGCGATACGGGAGCTGCGGTTTTAGCGGATACCAACAGGTTATGATCCATGAAAAGCAGAAGAGACAGGAGCGGAACCTATGAATGTGGCATTGATTCTGTCCGGCGGGACCGGACTTCGTCTGGGATCAAGGATCCCCAAACAGTACATAACGGTAGCGCACCGGCCGATGATTGCCTGGTGTGTGGAGACGTTGTCGCGGCATGAAGACATCGACGCCCTGCAGATTGTGGCGGCCGAAGAATGGCGGCCGAAGATCCGGGAGTGGCTGGAAACGGCCGATCCGCAGAGGAAGTTCCGGGGGTTTTCCGCACCGGGTGAGAACCGGCAGCTGTCCATCTGGAACGGCCTTGGGGATCTGCGGCGTTATGCAGAGGATTCGGGCTACGTATTCATCCATGACGCGGCCAGGCCGCTGCTGTCGGCGGAGCAGATTACGGACTGCATCCGCGATGCGGCCGGACACGACGGGCTGATGCCGGTGCTGCCGATGAAGGATACGGTCTATACGAGTACGGACGGAGGGCGGAGCGTCTCCGCCCTGCTGGACCGCGGGACCGTCTATGCGGGGCAGGCGCCCGAGGTCTTCCGTATCGGGAGATATTATGAGGCCAACCGGAAACTTCTGCCGGAGCGCATTCTGCGGATCAACGGTTCCACGGAACCGGCGGTGCTGGACGGAATGGACATTGTGATGATTCCGGGGGACGAGAGAAACTACAAGATCACAACGGAGGCGGATCTGGAACGGTTCCGGCGGATGATGGAAACGGGAGGGGAGACTGGATGAAGGCATGGGTACTGCACGGAGCCGGGGATCTGCGGCTGGAACAGGTGAGAAAACCGGCGCCGGCGGAGGGGGAGGCGCTGGTGCAGGTAAAGGCGGCGGGGGTCTGCGGCTCCGACATTCCGCGGCTGTATCAGAACGGCGCTCATGTTCATCCCCTGATTCCGGGACATGAGTTTTCCGGCGTGGTGACGGAGACGGGCCGGGGCGCGGACGCGGACTGGACCGGACGCAGAGTCGGCGTCTTCCCGCTGATTCCCTGCGGGGAATGCCTGCCCTGCCGGAAGAGACATTATGAGCTGTGCCGGAATTACGGCTATATCGGCTCCCGAAGGGACGGCGCTTTTACCGAATATGTAACGGCGCCGGTGAAGAATCTTCTGCGCCTGCCGGATGAGGTGACGTTTGAGGAGGCCGCGATGCTGGAGCCGATGTCCGTGGCGGTCCATGCGATGAGGCGCGCAAGACCCCGGAAGAGCGATACCGTGGCGGTCTGCGGTCTGGGAACGATCGGGCTGTTTCTGACGATGTTTCTGCTGGAGGCGGGAGTGAAGAAGCTGCTGCTGGTCGGAAATAAGGAGTTTCAGAGACAGATGGCGCGCAGGTTGGGCGTGCCCGGGGAGGCGTACTGCGACAGCCGCAAAGAGGACGCCGCGCGGTGGATACAGGAGCGGACGGCAGGCAGGGGCGCGGACGTGTTTTTTGAATGCGTCGGGAGAGAGGAAACGTGTCTGCTGGGCGTGGAGAATACCGCGCCTCTGGGACGGGTGCTGCTGGTGGGCAATCCGTTTACGGACATGCACTTTCCGAGAGAGATTTACTGGAAGATTCTGCGGAATCAACTGACGGTGAGCGGCACCTGGAACTCGACGTTTCTGCAGGAGCCGGGGGACGACTGGAATTATGTGCTGTCCCGTCTGGCGGAGAAGCGGATGGACCCGCAGGCGCTGATTACGCACCGCCTGCGTCTGGAGGAGCTGGAGCGGGGCCTCCATATCATGCGGGACAAGACGGAGGATTATGTGAAGATTATGGTGATTTTCTGAAACGTTCTTTTCTTTACACCGGAAACTGCCGATGCTATAATGACAGAAAGGCGGAAAAGACAGTCAAAGAGAGGTGAATCGGCCGGATGAGGAAATATTTTAATACGGAGGGAGTCTGTATTCCCGAGAAGCATTATATGGTGCCGTTGGATGACCGAATCTGTCAGATAAGGAAGCAATATGTAGATCCGGGGAAATATTTTATTATAAACCGGGGCAGACAGTATGGGACGACGACGACGCTGCGGGCGCTGGCCGAGTATCTGAAACGGGATTATGGGGTTGATGGAATTGTTTGAAAAGTTAAGTCAGATATGTATGGCATCGCCAAAGCCGATTGTTCTGATGATTGATGAAGTGGACAGCGCATCCAATCATCAGGTGTTTCTGGATTTTCTCGCACAGCTTAGAGGATGTTATCTGGATCGGGATGATATGCCGATCTTTCATTCTGTGATTCTGGCGGGGGTCTATGACATTAAGAATCTGAAGCTGAAACTGCGTCCGGAAGCAGGGCATAAATATAACAGTCCGTGGAACATTGCTGCTGATTTTAAAGTGGATATGAATTTTTCTGCCGGTCAGATAGAGCAGATGCTGGAGGAATACGAACGGGAGCATCACACAGGGGCAGATCTGCGCCGGGTGGCGGAAGAGATTTATGAGTATACGTCGGGATATCCCTGGCTGGTATCTGCCATCTGCAGGAAAATGGATGAAGATATGCCGGAAGCCTCACAATATGCAGAACAAAAAAATGTCTGGGGCAGGGAAGGAGTATCTTATGCGGTTAATATGCTTTTAAAAACGAACCTGACGCTTTTTGACAGTATGGTCAGACAGCTTGACCGGTATCCGAATTTGAAAGCAGCGATAGAAGATATTCTGTTCTGCGGGAAACGGATCATTTTCAGTCCCGGGGAGAAATCCATCAATCCAGGAATGATGTTTGGATATCTGAAGGAACAGGACGGCGGCGTGACGATTTCCAATCGGATTTTTGAAATGTACCTTCTCAATCTGTTTGCGACACAGGAAAGCAGGAGCGATGCGTTTTCCAGAGGCGACAGCGACAGAAGCCAGTTTATAAAAAACGGAAGACTGGATATGGATCTGGTGCTCCGGAAATTTGTAGAATATTTTCAGGATATTTACAGTGAAAAAGATGAAAAATTTCTCGAAACGTACGGCAGGAAAATCTTTTTGCTGTACTTGAAGCCGATTATCAACGGAACCGGGAATTATTACCTGGAAGCGCAGACAAGGGATGCAAGACGGACAGACGTGATTGTGGATTACCGGGGCGAACAGTTCATTGTAGAGGCAGTGGTTTAGGAAGAAAATAAAACAGGGACAAATTTATAAAGCCTGATGTAAAGTATGAAGAAACTTGCATCAGGTTTTTTGTCTGGAAAAATTCAGTTCATTTCTGTCAGAGTTGACAAATATGTTGTTTTTATATATGCTATAAGCATACAAACTCGATAACCGACAGGAGGAACCATATGGACAGGGTCACAGGAAGCATGGAGGTTTTGAGTTCCATGCAGCTTACGAAAGATATGGCCGGTCTGGATGCGCAGAGCAGGGCGCTTTTACATAACCGGGAAGTGCTTGCCGTCATCCTCGGAGAAGTGGTTGCCGAATACAGGGGGTACAGCCGGAAGGAAATCATGGACTTCATAGAGGCCGGCCCGGTGACGGATGGAAAGGAGGTTTCGTCCGGAAGAACGAATACGAGAGTTTCCGGGGACTGCGCGGAATATGTGCAGTTGAATGAGAAGACCTCACATTTTGATCTGGTGTTCCGTGCGAAGAATCCGGTGCTCTCCAGAGAGGGCATGCTGGTCAGCCTTCATATGAACCTGGAGTCTCAGAAGACGTACCGGCCGGGCTATCCCATTGAAAAGAGGGGAATGTATTATCTGGCCAGAAGCCTGTCGTCCCAGCTTTCCCTGGTTACGGACGAGACGGACTACAGCGGATTGGAAAAGTGTTACAGCATCTGGATCTGCCGGGATGATATCCCAAGAGGGGCACGCAACAGCGTCGCCGTCTATGAAGTGACGAACACGAAAGACACGGGAAGCTGCGGGGCGGCAAAAGAATTTTATGATTTGATGACGCTGGTGATTATCAAACTGGGGCAGAGGGTGTATAATGGAAACAGAGAAGACGTGGATTATGAACTCCTGCGTTTTCTGAATACGATCATGTATCCGCATGAGAAAGATTTTCTGGACAAAGTGTCGGAGTACATTGATTTTTCCTCGAATGAAGAATTATGGAAGGAGGCAGGAGAGGTGAGCGGACTGGGAGAATGCGTGTACCGGGACGGGCTGGAAGATGGGCTGGAGCAGGGACTGGAAAAAGGAATCCGGGCGATGATTGAGGACAATATGGAGGAAGCGGTACCGGAGGCCCGCATCCTTGAAAAACTGCAGAAGCACTTTAAATTAACCGACGCGGAAGCAGAGCAGTATTACCGGCGGTTCGCGCTGGAGGAATAACCGCCGTATTCGCCGAAAATGTTCAGATCCTGATGGAAGCAGGAAAGGGAAAACCTGAACACTTCTGAAAAGCTCCCGATACAGGACTGCAGAAACAGCAGGCCGGTATCAGGAGCTTTTTGCGCGCTCACCGTACCCCGTAGGCTTCCGACAGCAGCAGGATCCTCTTTGCCCAGCGGGAGTGCACCTTGTATTCGTTCATCCGTTCTCTGGAAGTGCATCCGGACACCAGTCTGGGTGCGTTTTTGTCCCAGCCCAGAATGGCCTGCGCATCCGCCAGGTCTTTTGAGGATACTTTGTAGGCCTCGTTGACCAGTTCGATCTGGCGGGGATGAATGACGGTTTTGCCGGTGAACCCGCACAGCCGGTCTTCTTTCAGTTCTTTTTTCAGACCTTTCTTCCAGTGCTTTCCGCTGTAATATTCCCACACAGGCCCGGAAACCACATAGTCCGTTCCGAAGACGGTGATGATATCCGAGAAAATACCGGAAATCGCCGCGAGGCTGTGGATGGATTCCGCTGGGCCCCGGCGGAAGCCGAATACATGGCACAGATCGTTGCCGCCTACCCGGATGTTCAGAACCAGCTCCTGTATAGGGGCGAGCAAATCCTTTAAGTGATATAAAAGTTCGTGTCTGGTCCGAAGGTCGACCAGAGCGGGATCTTCGAGGATCGGCATAAGGTAGAGCGGTTCTTTCGCATTCTGATTGGCCCGCAGGACCGCATCCATATACGCCGCCGCGTTTTCGACGGAAAACTTCGGAAGAATAAAACCGGTAAGGAGGAAAGAGGCGCCTTTAAGGCGGTCAAGGAGCCGCGGGATCTGCTGCGGGTTCCGGACTCTCACAAAGAGTTTGGGTAAAAAAAACGGCTTTTCGGAAGCGGCCTTCTGCAGGGTTTCCAGGGTGAGCGCAAGCTGCCGTTCCGCAGCTTCCACATGATCGTCGGCGATGGTGTCTTCGAGGCACAGAGCCAGGGAATAGCGGGTCCCGAAGCGCTCGCGGATCAGGGAGGCGGCGATGCCGGTATGGTCTGCGGGGCAGTACAAAAGAGGGCCGACGCTGTAATATAATACGGAATCTTTCATAAGATGTGATCTCTCCTCATAAAATGCCCGCTGTGCTTGCGGACCGGATATCCGCCATTATATCATTATTAAGAATAAAATCATAGTAATTGTTTTTGAAATATGCTATAATGTCGGCAGTATGATACTGCACCGAATGAAAGCGGGAATGCAATGCATCGTGTATGCCATATGCAAAGCCTATGCAGACACCGGCAAAACCGGTTCCCGCGGACAGGACGGTCAGAACAGAAGATGCAGGGGAGAAGCATGTACGAGGGAATTATGAAGATCAGGCATAATGTAACAGACGTCTCTTCCATCAGTGCATTTGCGAATAGCAGAGGCGGATTCAGCGGAGACTGTAAAGAGGTGTGTTTTATCCGCGCGGCCGGCATGAACGCCGGGTATGCGGACGAGATTGCCGGGATGGACCGCCTGCTGTCAGGGCAGGCGGCGCAGGGTCAGGTGAAGTACCGAAGGCTCGGCGCGCTTCCCGTGCTGGCGGCGTCGGAGGACGTGAATTATTATTCGGGCTGTTATGAGAACTGGCTCGGGAGCGGCAGAAAGGTGCTGAATATCCGCATTTCGGAGCAGAATGAGGAGCTGAAGGCAGCGCTTGCCTGCGCCTGCGGGGAAGCGCTGCGTCTTTTCGGCCAGGTGACGCCGCAGGCAAGCGCCTCCATGGAGAAAAACTTTGCGGTAAAGCTGATGTTCTGGACCGATCAGGCGGGCAGAGGGATTCTGCACGATTACAGGCCGCAGGACGTTATGAAGCTGGCGGTAGAGAACCTTTCGAGAAAACAGGAATATCTGTTTGCCTGTTTTATGACGTTTCTGGGCGTGGATGTGCTGCTGCTGCAGTACCAGTCGGATATTGACGGGAAGCTGGAGAGCCTGAAGCTGTCGAGACAGATCCGGCTGGGGGCGTTCGGATCCTGTACGCTTCCGCCGTATACGCCGGAGGGGCCTGCGCCCGCCGTTCCCGCGCATACGCCGAGGAGAAGCGAGCGGGTGAGGCGGCCTCTGGAGGTGCGGACAGCAGGAAGTTCCGGAAACGGCGGGAGCGCGCCGGGAAGGGGACGGTCCGCAGCCTGCGGAAACGGTGCGGACGGACAGCGCAGAGCGGTTTCCGGCGCACCGGGAGTCGGTTCCGGGAATGCGGGAGCGGGGCGGAGCGTCCGGGCGGTTCCGGGGACGGGCGGAGGCTCTGCGGGCGGAGGCGCCCGCAGGGAGCTGGATTTCGAGGAGCTGGCGCGCCTGGCTTCCTCGGTGGTGATGATTTCCGTACATGATAAAAAGGGAGAGATTCTGGGCAACGGCTCCGGTATCATGATCGGCGAGGAAGGCTATATTCTGACGAATCATCATGTGGCCACCGGCGGAAGATTCTATTCGGTCCGGATTGAGGACGACGATACCATCTATAAAACCGACGAGATTATCAAGTACAATTCCGTTCTGGATCTGGCGGTGATCCGCATTGACCGGAGGCTGCGGCCGTTGCCTGTCTACCGTGGAGGCCGGAAGCTGGTGCGGGGGCAGAAGGTGGTGGCAATCGGAAGCCCCCTGGGACTTTTCAATTCGGTTTCGGACGGAATCATCTCGGGGTTCCGGGTGATCAACGATGTGGATATGATTCAGTTCACGGCGCCGATCTCCCACGGCAGTTCCGGCGGAGCGGTGCTCAATATGTTCGGCGAAGTGATTGGAATCAGCACGGCGGGATTTGATAACGGACAGAATATCAACCTGGCGGTCGGATATGAATTTATCGGACAGTTTATCAACGGATTTACAGGACAGCATGGAAAGTGAAGTTATAGATGGATGTTTGAGCATGGAAGACTTCAGAATCTGGAAGATTATTTTACGGCGCTGAACGAGCGCCGGGAGCGGAACGTTTATTTCTACCGGATCAACGGCTGTAATGACGGGATCCGCAGTTTTCTTGAAACCTATTATGAGGCGGCCAGAAGGACCGGCGTTGTGATCGAGGGAAGAATCCCCAACCCCGAGGAGAAGCATCTGAGTTATTATGAAGAGGTTATGGGACTGGAATTTCAGATGGACGAGGGGTTCGTGGAGAGAAGCCTGAAGAAATGGCTGCCGAGGATGAAGGACGATCAGAGGAAGCGGGTCGCGTCGGCCGTCTGCAGCACGCTTGCGGACATGCGCCGGTCGGGGAAGAACGACCATATGCTGAAGAACGCCTACATCAAGTTTATGTGCTGGTTTTATTATAAATTTGAGCGGATTGTGAACCGGCTGGGAGAGAACGAGGTGCCGAAGATTCTGTACGAGGGCGCCGTCAGCGGCTATGAGCTGAAATTTTTGTCGGTTCTCTCGAAGGCGGGAAGCGATATCGTACTGCTTCAGTACAAAGGAGACGGAGCTTACCGCGCACTGGACCAGGCGGACGCGCTGTCCCTGGAGCTCAGGCTTCCGGGGATGACGGCTTTCCCGGAAGGCTTCTGTATCCGGAGCATCCGGGAAGAGATGGAGAAGCGGCAGAACCGGGAGCGGCTCTGCGGAAGCGGACCGGCGGTTGCGAACTGTACCAACGCCTGGATGGAGGGCGGCGGTCTGGCGGAACTGCTCAAAAGCGGTTCCGAAAGGGGGAATGACAGCCGGTTCTTCTGCAACGCCTATCTGCGGATCAGCGGCGTGGAGGACAAAGCGTCCTGCCTGAACGAGCTGTATCAGTTCTATCTGGCGCTGAAGGCGCAGAAAAGAAAGGTTCTGGTACTGGAGCACGTGATACCGGCGCCGTCCGCGGAGGAGATCGGCGCTGTCCCGAGGAAACAGTACAGAGACAGCGGGCAGATGCTCGGCGAGCTGGCGCAGGAGATCCGCTATACGGCCGGCGCGGAGCTTCAGAAACTGATGAGAAAGGCTTTTATCGACGTCCTGACCGAGGAGGAAGGGACGCCGGGAATGAACCTGAACCGGCTTTTGAACCACGCGGTCTATCTGATCTGCTGGCTGAGACGGTATACGCCGGAGCTCTTTGAGAACTGGAAGATGCCGCAGCTTGGCTGCCTGATTCATCTGGGAGGGCTCAAAAACGGCAAGGAGGCCATGTTCATAAAGCTTCTGTCGAGACTTCCGGTCGATGTGCTTTTGTTAAAGCCGGACAGAGACGCCGCGTGCTGCCTTGAGGATCGGAAGCTGTATGAGATTCATTATGAAAAATCGCTTCCGGTGGAGCATTTTCCCAAGGAGGAACAGGACATCCGGATGGGGACCGCCGCGTACCACGCGGAGCGGGAGCTTGACGAGGTCATGTATCAGGACTCCGGACTGTACCGGAACCAGCAGTATGACAGAGCGGTATCCGTGTCGCTCCAGACCATGTATGAGGAGATCGCCATCCTGTGGGATCAGGAAGTGAAGTACCGGCCGAATTTTGCAGTGAACGGTCCGGTGGTCAGCATCCCGGTCATTTTTGCCAAAGTATCCGGCGTCAGGGACGGACAAATCAACCGTTACTGGTCGGAGATCCATACGCTGGTGACGCAGGACACGTTCGTGATCCGGCAGGCGCCGTATATCGATCCTTCCGCGCCCAATCCCGTGAAGACGTACGCGGCCGGATTTTTCAAAAACGGAAAGCTGAAGAGGAAGGAGATTCGGGAGCACGCCTGCTATCCGTACGGGTTTCTGCGGGAGGAGATGCAGGAGCATATTCTGGATAAGCTGCAGCTTCTGATCGATCGGAAGATCATCCGCGGCACCTATGAGAACGGGACGGAGTATACGATCATCGCCGTGGTGCTGAATCTGGCGAAAGAGATCGTACGGCTTCTGCAGCGGTTCGATTTTACGAAAAAGAATCCCAAGCTGATTTATATCCATACGACGGAGCGGATGATTTCCCTGGAGGACAGTATTCTGACCGCGTTTTTGAATCTGGCGGGATTTGACGTGGTGTTTTTCGTGCCTACAGGGTATCAGAGTATTGAGCGGCATTTTAACAGGGAGCTTTTGGAGGAGCATCAGATCGGAGAATATGTGTATGATCTGCAGGCGCCGTCCTTCGGCGCTCCCGCGCCCGGCCATACAAAACGTTCATGGCGGGAAATTCTATTTAAGAGAGGTAATTGAAGATGGGTATTGATTTTGGCAGACCGCAGCAGGGAGTGCAGACCGCGGTTCTGGAGGCGGAGAACGGTGTGGAAGTAGTGGAGAAGTACGACATTGTCGCGGACCGGCAGAGGATGAACACAGAGCTTTCGGGTTCTCCGCAGGTGGACGCGCTGGCCAGCCAGATCGAAGTCTACAATCTGGAGACGATCGTATCCTTCGGCGCCGAGGTGGCGGAGGAGATCTCAAAGGCGTCGGACGTGGTGTTAAACGGCATGAGCCTGTCTCAGATCGACGATTCCAGCGCCATGCTCAATCAGTTGGCGAAGATTATGTCCAAATTCGACATTGACGAGATCAAGGACAATCCGACGCTGTTCGGAAAACTGTTCGGCAATCTGAGAAAGCAGCTGGACAAAATTCTGGACAAATACCACACTATGGGGGAAGAGGTCGACAAGATCTATGTGCAGTTAAAGCAGTATGAGTCGGAGATCAAACAGTCGAACCGGAAGCTGAATCAGATGTTCGACGCCAATGTAAATTATTATCACGACCTGGTGAAATATATCCTTGCGGGCGAGCAGGGGTGCAGGGAGATCGCGGATTATATTGAAAAGCGTCAGAGAGACATGGAGGAGAGCGGGGATAATTCCATCCAGTTCGAGATTCAGAGCCTGAATCAGGCGCTGATGATGCTGGAGCAGCGGACCCAGGATCTGCGGATTGCGGAGAATGTGGCCATGCAGTCCATTCCCATGATCAAGACGATGGAGTTCAGCAACATGAACCTGGTGCGGAAGATCAATTCCGCGTTTATCATCACGCTTCCGGTCTTCAAGCAGGCGCTGGCGCAGGCCATTATGCTGAAACGGCAGCGGATCCAGGCGGAAGCCATGTCCGCGCTGGATGAGAAGACGAACGAGATGCTCGTCAGAAATGCCCGCAATACGGTGGAGCAGTCGAAGATGACCGCGCAGCTGGCATCGGGAAGCTCCATCCGCATCGAAACGTTGGAAACAACCTGGAGGACGATCGTAAACGGTATCGAGGAGACGAAGCAGATTCAGGAGAACGCCAGAAGACAGCGTTCGGAAGATCAGCTCCGGCTGGAGAATATCAAGGAGGAGTTCAACAGGATGTATCATATGCCAGACAAAACAGGTGACAGGAGGTAACTAGTATGGCAATTAATCTGACAAAAGGACAAAAAGTAGATTTGACCAAGGGAAATCCGGGCCTCAAAAAACTGATGGTCGGTCTGGGATGGGACGTGAACGCGTTTGACTCCGGGGCGGATTTCGACCTGGACGCGGCGGCGTTCATGCTGGGCGACAACGGAAAGTGTCCGACCGAAAAAGAATTTATCTTCTACGGGAACCTGACGCATCCCAGCGAGGCGATCAAGCATATGGGCGACAACCTGACCGGCGAGGGCGAAGGGGATGACGAGCAGATCTTTGTGGATCTGACAAAGATTCCGTCCAATGTATCAAAAGTTGCGTTTACGGTAACCATTTATGAGGCGGAGAGCAGAGGACAGAATTTCGGACAGGTATCCAATTCATTCATCCGTATCGTGGATGAGGGTACCGGACGGGAACTGATCCATTACGATCTGGGAGAAGATTTCTCCATCGAGACGGCCGTGGTCGTGGGAGAGCTTTATAAATACAACGGAGAGTGGAAGTTCAACGCCATCGGAAGCGGATTCCAGGGCGGCCTGGCCGCGCTGTGCGGACATTACGGAATCGAGGTAGCGTAAAACCGTTACTTTGCACACCGATGCCGTCCCGGACGCCCGATGCGGACAGATAAGTCTGCGCCCTTCAATGGGTCTTCCAAGACTTATCTGTCCACACCGGGCTGACACCGGCCAGCGTGTGAAAAGTAGCTGAAACCGCATTGGAGAAGAGAAAGCCGGATGCGGAATATATAGTTCAGGAGGGAATTTAAAATGCCAGTGAATTTGCAGAAAGGCCAGAAGGTGAGCCTGACGAAGGGCAACCCGGGTCTTAAAAAAGTAGTCGTCGGTCTGGGATGGGATGTGAACGCGTTTGACACGGGCGGTGATTTTGATCTGGATGCGGCCGCGTTTTTGCTGAACGACAGCGGAAGAGTGAAGGGTTCGGAAGATTTTGTGTTCTACGGGAATCTGAAGCATGCTTCGGGAAGCGTGCAGCATATGGGTGATAATCTGACCGGAGCCGGGGACGGAGACGACGAACAGATCAAAGTGGATCTGTCCATGGTGCCGGGCGACATCACGAAGATCGCCTTCACGGCTACGATCTACGAGGCGGAAGCAAGAAGACAGAATTTCGGACAGGTGAGCAACGCCTTTATCCGGATTTACAATGAGGAGAACGGGGAAGAGATGCTCCGCTACGATCTGGGAGAGGACTTCTCCATCGAGACCGCGGTGGTGTTCGGAGAACTCTACAAGAACGGAAGCGAATGGAAATTCAACGCCATCGGCAGCGGTTATCAGGGCGGTCTGGCGGCGCTGTGCGCCAATTACGGCGTAGACGTGGAATAGAAAGCGGGAGAATCAGAATATGTCAATCAGTTTAAAAAAAGGACAGAAAGTCAGTCTGTCCAAAGAGAACCCCGGGCTGTCGAGAGTCGTCGTCGGCCTCGGCTGGGATGAGGTAAAAAAAGCCAAAGGCTTTAATTTTCTGGCGCCCAAACCGGCGCCCATCGACTGCGACGCGTCCGCGATCCTGCTTCACGACGGGAAGCTGATCTACAAGGAGGATGTGGTGTATTTCGGCAATCTGCGCCATCCGACGGGAACCGTGCAGCATATGGGCGATAATCTGACCGGAGCCGGAGAAGGGGACGACGAGCAGATCATCGTCGATCTGGCCTCCGTTCCCGCGGAATACGACCGGATCGTGATCGTGGTCAACATCTATCAGGCCGTGCAGAGAAAGCAGCATTTCGGTATGATTCAGAACGCTTTCATCCGTCTGGTGGACGGCAGAAACAACAGTGAGATGTGCAGATATAACCTGACGGAGGATTACGGCAATATGACGGCCATGATCTTCGGCGAGATCTACCGGCATAATGGAGAGTGGAAATTCAATCCCATCGGGCAGGGTACGACGGATCCGGGCCTGGGAGAGCTGATCCGCCGGTATATGTAAGCGGGTTATGACACATGATATGGGTATGGGACGTCCGGGAAGGATGAGTTCCATGAACTTACCAGACTTTAGAGGAGATATATGATGAAATTAAATGGACTGACGGAGCAGGAAGCCGAGGCTTCCCGAAAAAAATATGGAAGCAACGAGATTCCTGATTCGGAACCCACTACCTTCTGGGACGAGTTTAAGGAAACCTTCGGCGATCCGATGATCCGGATTCTGCTGGCGATCGCGGTGCTGATGATCGTGATGTTTTTCTTCGGCTATGCGGAGATCTATGAGCCGCTGGGAACGATTGTGGCGGTGCTGATCGTGGCCTTTGTCTCGGCCAAGACCGGCGTGGCCAGCGACACCAAGTATCGCGAGCTGAAGGACCGGACCGAGAAGGAGCAGTGCAAGGTATACCGGGAAGGCAGAGTGACCATCATCAACGTGGACGATGTGGTCGTAGGCGACAAGGTGCTTCTGCAGTCGGGCGATAAGATTCCGGCGGACGGCGTGCTCGTGGACGGTAGTCTGCGGGTGGACAATTCCGCGCTCAACGGCGAGGCGGAGGAGTGCAAAAAGACGGCCGCGGAGGAAGGCTTCGAGCTGGCGGAGGAGATTACCGGCGACACGTTTGTAGACCGGCATTCGCTGTTCCGCGGGGCGGTGGTTTTCGACGGAGAGGGCGTCCTCGACGTGCGGAAAGTCGGGTTGAAAACGATGATGGGCCGGATGGCGGACGAGATGCAGGAGGATGAGGTGGACTCGCCTCTGAAAGTGAAACTGTCCAAACTGGCCGGCCAGATCTCGGTCTTCGGCTATGTGGGAGCAACGGTAATCGCGGTTCTGTATTTTGCCTACTTTGTCATGTCGGCGGGCGGATTTTCCGCTTATTTCTCCATGGGCATGGAGCAGGTCGTCAAGGATATTGTGGAAGCGGTCTCTCTGGCCATCGTGATCATCGTCTGCGCGGTACCGGAGGGCCTGCCGCTGATGATCTCTCTGGTTCTGATGCAGAATACGAGCAAGATGCTGGATCACAACGTCCTCGTAAGAAAGGCGGAAGGAATCGAGACGGCCGGGTCGCTCAACATTCTGTTCAGCGACAAGACGGGCACCATCACGAAGGGAAGTCTGGAGGTTGTGGAATTTTTCACGGCGGACGGACAGGTGATTCCGATTGCCGAACTGGGCGCACACGCGGAGGTGAAAGGGCTTCTGGATCTGGCGATCGGCAAGAATACCCAGTCCATGTTTGACGCGCAGCACAGAGTGATCGGCGGCAACGCCACGGATCAGGCGTTGATGAAATTCCTCGGAGAAGAGACGTTCCGCAAGCTCGAAGGCAGAAAAGAATACCAGATTACGGCCTCCCAGGGCTTCAATTCCATGAACAAGTTCAGCCAGGCCAGAATCGAGAGCACTGGCAAAACGTATTACAAGGGCGCGCCGGAGCGCCTGCTGGCCAAAGCGGGGAAATATCTGGACAAGGACGGAAACGTGCAGCCTCTGGATCAGGCGGTTCTGAACCGGAAGATCGACGAGCTGGCGGAGAAGGCCATGCGCGTGCTGGCTTTCGGCTACTCCATGAAGGAGCTGGAGGAGAATACGATTCATGAAGATCTTGTGCTGATCGGCCTGGTGGCGATCCGGGACGACGTAAGGCCGGAGGCGAGAGACGCGATTGCGGAAGTGAGAAACGCGGGCATCCAGGTCGTCATGATCACCGGGGACCGTCTGGAGACGGCCGTGGCGATTGCGAAGGACGCGGGGCTTCTGAAGGACGCTTCGGACAAAGCGCTGACTTCCGCGCAGTTGAACGAGATGTCGGACGACGAGGTGAAGAAGATCATCCGCGAGATCCGCGTGATCGCGAGAGCGCTTCCCACAGACAAATCCAGGATGGTGCGGCTCTGTCAGGAGATGAATCTGGTCGTCGGCATGACCGGCGACGGCGTCAACGATTCCCCGGCGCTCAAGAGAGCGGACGTGGGTTTCGCCATGGGCAGCGGTACGGAGGCGGCCAAGGAAGCGGGCGAGATCGTGATTCTGGACGACAATTTCAAATCCATCAAGGACGCCATCTGGTACGGCAGGACCATCTATCACAACATCCTCAAGTTCTGTAAGTTCCAGCTTGTCATCAACGTGGCGGCCGTGGTCGTCAGCGCCATCGCCCCGTTCTTCGGAGTGGAGGAGCCGCTGAAGGTAACGCACCTTCTGTTTGTCAATCTGGTCATGGACGGTCTGGGAGCGATCATGCTCGGCAACGAGCCGGCGCTCGCGGAATATATGCTGGAAGAGCCCAGAAGAAGGGACGAGAGCATCATCAGCAGGAAGATGGCGGTTCAGATCGGAGTCATGGGAGCATGGCTTACGCTGATCAGCTTCGTCTACCTGAAAGCGCCGTTCTTTGCGGGATTTTTCGACACGGAAGAGCAGCATCTGACGGGGTATTTCGTCCTGTTTATCGTCAGCGCGCTGTTCAACGGCTTTAACGTCAGGGACGACGGTTTTGCGATTTTCAGAGGACTGAATGAGAATACCGGTTTTATGAAAGTGTTCTTCATCATTGTCCTCGTGCAGGCGCTGATCGTCAATGCGGCGCTGGTGCCGGTGACGGTCTTCACCTGGATCGGCAACATGTTCAGCTGCGTTCCCTTCGGCATCACCGGGTGGGCGGTCGTCATCCTGCTGGCGGCGACGATGATACCGGTCGATCTGGTCCGGAAATGTCTGAGCGGAAAGAACCGCTGACAGTCTTTCACTGCGATCTGGACAATACGCTGATTTATTCCTGGAAGCATGAGATCGGAGAGGAGAAGGTCTGCGTGGAGGTTTATGAAGGGAGGGAGATTTCCTTCATGACCACGCGGTCTTCGGCTCTCCTGAGACAGGTGCGCGAGAGGACGGTGTTCGTGCCCACGACGACCCGGACGAAAGAGCAGTACGAGCGGATCCGCCTGGAAACAGCTGCGGACGGTCCCCAATATGCGCTCGTATGCAACGGCGGCGTTCTTCTCAGGGACGGGGAAGAACTGCCGGACTGGTACGGGGAATCGCTCCGACGGATCGAGAAGAGCCGGGAGGAGCTGGCGGAAGCGCAGAGGCGTCTGCAAAAGGACGGTGACCGGTGCTTTGAGGTCCGGAATATCCGGGATTTGTTTCTCTTCACCAAAAGCGTCAGGCCCCGGGAGACCGCAGAGCGCCTGCGCGCTTTCCGCGGGCGGTCTTCCGTGAACGTCTTTACCAACGGGAACAAGGTATACGCGGTTCCGGAAGGTCTGGACAAGGGAACGGCTCTTGCGCGTTTCCGGGAGTACATACATGCGGACAGGGTGCTGGCGGCAGGAGACAGCGAGTTTGATCTTCCCATGCTGGCGGCCGCGGATGAAGCTTTTGCGCCGGCGGCGCTTTTTGACAGGCATCCCATCGGGAAACAGGTCCAAAAAATCGGACAGGGCGTATTTTCCGACGGGATGCTGCATATGGTGTTATCAGGGTTGTCCATACGGGGAAAGGACGGCTCGGCGCCGTATCCGGACAGGAAGACGGAATATGGCGCGGAATAAGGTTGGGGAAGGTTTTTTGAAAGGTATGGAAGAAGAAAGAGTAATCAGCCCAATGGGGCGGATCCATATGGTCCCGATGGACGTGATCGAAGGGTTCGAGGTCCGTCCGGGGATGTATGAGATCAACGGCGCGACGGCGATTCCCGTGGGAGTGAATTTTACGGTTCATTCCTTCGGTGCGACTTCCTGTGAGCTGCTGCTGTTTCACAGGATGGAGGACGAACCCTATGCGGTTCTCCCCTTTCCGGAGCATTATCGGGTGGGAAAAGTATACTCCATGATTGTCTTCGGACTGAATATTCAGGATTTTGAGTACGCCTACCGGCTGGACGGTCCGCATTGTCCGTCAAAGGGGCTTCTGTTTGACAAAAAGCAGATTCTTCTGGACATTTATGCCAAGGCGGTGACCGGACAGAGTCAGTGGGGGCGGCCGCGGAAAAAGGGTGCGTTTTATAAAGCCCGCGTCGTAAAAGACGACTTTGACTGGGGCAGAAATCGGAATCCCCGGATTCCGATGGAGGATCTGATTATTTATGAGATGCATGTGAGGGGATTTACGAGACACGGCTCTTCCGGGGTGGAATATCCGGGAACCTTTGCCGGACTGATGGAGAAGATTCCGTATCTGAAGGAACTTGGCGTCAATGCGGTGGAGCTGATGCCGATTTTCGAGTTCGACGAGGTGAAGGACGAGCGGATCGTGGACGGCAGGCAGGTAATGGATTACTGGGGTTATAACACCGTGAGTTTCTTTGCGCCCAATACCAGCTATGCGGGACAGACGGAGTATAACCGGGAGGGAACGGAGCTGAAGACGCTGATCCGGGCGCTGAACGAGAACGGCATCGAGTGCATTCTGGACGTGGTGTTCAATCACACGGCGGAGGGCAATGAACTGGGCCCCTGCTTTTCCTTTAAAGGATTTGACAATAACATCTATTACATGCTGACGCCGGACGGGCATTATTATAATTTCAGCGGCTGCGGCAACACGCTGAACTGCAACCATCCGATTGTACAGCAGATGATTCTGGAATGTCTGCGCTACTGGACGACGGCGTATCACGTAGACGGATTCCGCTTCGACCTTGCCAGTATTCTCGGGCGCAACGAGGACGGAACTCCGATGAGCAAGCCGCCGCTTCTGCAGAGCCTGGCCTTTGATCCGATCCTCGGGGATGTGAAGCTGATCGCGGAGGCGTGGGATGCGGGCGGGCTCTATCAGGTGGGAAGCTTTCCGGCCTGGAGCCGCTGGGCTGAATGGAACGGCAGATACCGGGACGACATGCGGAATTTCCTGAAAGGCGATTATCATATGTCCCGTACGGCGGCTGACCGGATCACCGGCTCTCTGGATATTTATGACCCGCAGTACCGGGGCTACAATGCCTCCGTGAATTTCCTGAACTGCCATGACGGCTTTACTCTGTGGGACATGTATTCTTACAGCGTGAAACACAACGAGGCCAACGGCTGGGACAACACGGACGGCTGCGACGACAACCGGAGCTGGAACTGCGGGACGGAAGGCGAGACGGATCAGGCGGAGATTCTAAAGCTTCGCAGAAGGCTGGCGAAGAACGCGCTTACGGTTCTGATGCTGAGCCGGGGCACGCCCATGTTCCTGGCGGGCGATGAGTTTCTGAACACGCAGTACGGCAACAACAACGCCTACTGTCAGGATAATGAGATCTCCTGGCTGGACTGGGGAGACCTTTTGAAGAACAGGGAGCATTTCGAGTATACGAAGAATGTGATCCGGATCCGGAAGGAGCACGATGTGATCCGCAGATTCTCAGGCGGCTGTTCGCTGGGACTGCCGGAGATCCAGGTCAGGGAGCCGGACGAACATTCAAAAGTGCTGAGCGTATTTTACGCGGGCAGAAATCATGACGGTTCGGCGGACGATATCGTGTGCCTGGCGGTCAACGTCTACTGGGAGGAGCAGCGGTTCGAACTTCCGAGGCTGCCCGGTCATATGATCTGGCAGGTGGAGGCGGATTCCTTCGGCAATTATCTTCCTCAGGGAATCCCGTCGGAAAGGATGTCGGGACGGCTGAACGGACACGAAGTGCGTATCGGTCCCCGTTCCGTGCTGGTGCTTACGGCCGGCGGCGGGCAGAGTTTTTGAAGTTCCGGGAAGGCGGAACCGTGCTTTTTCGGGCGCGGAAGCGGTCCTGCGCTCGGATGAGCGGATATGTATGAAACGGATATGTGCAGTATATACAAAAAACAACGGCAAAATTCGCGCAAAAATTGTATAAAATTGCGAAAATGATGAGAGGAAATTGCATTTTTTGTAATATAATTGTATAATATATCCTATATAAATGAAAGAGAGGACCTTTCTATGAAGCAAAATAGTATGTTGGCAATGATTCTGGCAGGCGGACGCGGTTCCAGACTCCATGATCTTACCAATAAAGTTGCAAAACCGGCTGTTTCATACGGCGGGAAATACAAAATCATTGATTTCCCGTTAAGCAACTGTGCAAACAGCGGGATCGATGTAGTTGGCGTACTGACGCAGTATGAATCCGTTCTGCTGAACAGTTATGTGGCGGGCGGCGGAAGCTGGGGACTGGATGCCCGCGACAGCGGCGTCTTCGTTCTTCCGCCCCGTGAGAAAGCGGACGCGAACCTCGATGTGTACAGAGGGACGGCGGATGCGATCTCTCAGAATATTGATTTTGTGGACAACTATGACCCGGAGTATATGCTGATTCTCTCCGGCGACCATATATATAAGATGAATTATTCCAAGATGCTTCAGGCGCACAAGGACAACGGCGCGGACGCGACGATTGCCGTGATCGAGGTGCCGATGAAGGAGGCAAGCCGCTTCGGTATCATGAATACGGATCCGGAGACGGGCCGGATTGTGGAATTTGAAGAAAAGCCCGCGGAGCCCAAGAGCAATCTGGCGTCCATGGGTATCTACATCTTCAACTGGAAATTGCTGCGCAAGATGCTGGTGGCGGATATGAAGAACGAGGAGTCCAGCCATGACTTCGGCAAGGACATCATCCCGGCGCTTCTGAACGACGGCCGAAAGCTGTTTGCCTACAAGTTCAAAGGCTACTGGAAAGATGTGGGGACCATCGATTCTCTGTGGGAGGCGAACATGGATCTTCTGGACAAGAAGAACGGTCTGGATCTGGACGACCGTACCTGGACGATCTACACGGAGGATGTGCCGACGCTTCCGCAGTTCATCTCCGCAGAGGCGAATGTGAAACGCGCGTTTATCACACAGGGCTGTACGGTGGAAGGCGAAGTGAGAAATTCCGTGCTGTTCACCGGCGCGAAAGTCGGTCCGGGCGCCAAAGTCATCGACAGCGTGCTGATGCCGGGCGCGGTTGTGGAAGAAGGTGCGGTGGTGACAAGAGCGTTAGTGGCAGATCAGGTTAAGATTGGAAGCCAGGCAGTTGTCGGAAGTGCGGACAGCGAACATATTGAACTGGTTGCGAAAAATGTAAAGGGGTAGAATCATATGGCAAGAGCATTAGGAATCATAAGTTTTTCAGAAAACCATATCTGGGTGGAAGGGATGGAAACTTATCGTTCGATCCCGGCCTTCTCCTTCCTGGGCAGATATCGCGTGATCGACTTTCCGATCTCCAACATGTCCAACAGCGGCATTGACAGGATCCAGGTATATATCAGAAGAAAACCCTGTTCCCTCGTAGAGCATATCGGAAGAGGAAGACATTACAACATCAATTCCAAGAGCGGATATCTGCAGATGGTATTTGCAGAATCGCAGGAGAACAAAGATTATTACAATACCGACATCAAAGTGTATGCGGACAATCTGGACCGGATGGTGAAAGCCAGCAACAACTATGTAGTCATCGCTCCGGGGTATATGGTATTTACTCAGGATTTCGACGAACTTTTAAAGGTGCACGAGGAGTCCGGAGCGGACGTGACGCTTCTTTATCACAAAGTGGACAACGCGAAGGAATCATATTTAAGCTGCGACTGTCTGGAACTGAACAAACAGAAGGGCGTAAACTCCATCGTCCGCAACAACGGTACGACAAAGAACCGGAATATCTTCATGGACACCTATATCATGAAGAAAGAGGTGTTTATTGATCTGGTCCACGCGGCTCAGAAAGCGTCCTCCATGTATACGATGAAACACATCATCAACGACATGTGTGAGGCGCAGGAACTGAATATCCTCGGAGTGTCTCACAAGGGCTTCTTCGCACCGATCAGCGACCTCAAGGGCTATTATGACGCGAATCTGGCTCTGCTGGATCCGGAGAACGTCAAGAGCCTGTTCCGTCCCGACTGGCCGATCTATACGCGTACCAGCGATTCCTGCCCGACGCAGTATTATGAGACGGCGGATGTGAAGGCTTCCTTCATCTCCAACGGCTGCCAGATCGAGGGTACGGTGGAAAATTCCGTCATCGGCAGAGGCTGCGTGGTCAAGCCGGGCGCGATGGTGAAGAACTGCGTGGTGCTTGCGGACACCGTCATTGGCAATGATGTACATATCGAAGGACAGGTGGTGGACCGTCTGGCGAAGGTCACCCGCATGAAGGAGATCATCGCGGATCCGGCGAAACCGGGATATGTGAAGAGAAACGATACTGTATAAGACAGCAGACAGGAGGGCTTCCGGGAGGAAGCCCTCTTTTTCTGATGCATACGGGCGCCTGAGGAAGATTGTCAGCAGAGCTGACAGGCGCTCGATGCGCGAGTAGGGAAGAAACCTCCCCTACTCGATTTGAAAATCGAAAATCTGTTCTATTTTTTATCTTGTTATTTTCCGGAAAATTCTGTATACTATATCCTGTATTTGCGGAAGCGGTCCTTCGCGGGCGAAGAGACGGCTTCGGCAGATTCTCAGTTAGAAGGAGCAGGATATTATGGCGAACAACACCTATGACGCGGACAGCATCTCGGTTCTCGAGGGACTGGAGGCGGTGCGCAAGAGACCCGGCATGTACATCGGCAGCGTCTCGACGAAGGGTCTCAACCATCTGATCTATGAGATCGTGGATAATTCGGTAGATGAGCATCTGGCCGGTCACTGCAGCCGGATTGAGGTATATCTGGAAAAGGACGGTTCCTGTACCGTCTGCGACAACGGGCGGGGCATCCCGGTGGGAATGCACGCCAAAGGCATGTCCGCGGAGCGGCTGGTCTTTACCACACTTCATGCGGGCGGCAAATTTGACGATTCCGTCTATAAGACGAGCGGGGGCCTGCACGGAGTGGGTTCTTCGGTCGTCAATGCGCTCTCCGCTTATCTGGATATCGAAGTATCCCGCGACGGCTATATTCATCACGACCATTACGAGCGGGGAAATCCCACTGTGGAGCTGGTGAAGGGGCTGCTGCCCACCGTCGGCCGGACGAAGCAGACGGGCACGAAGATCAACTTCCTTCCGGACGCGGAGATCTTCGAGAAGACCCGCTTCAAGGCGGAGGAGGTCAAGAGCCGGCTGCATGAGACGGCCTATCTCAATCCGGAGCTGACGATCGTCTTTGAGGACCGCCGGGGGGCGGAGACGGAACGGATCGAGTTTCACGAGCCGGACGGACTGGTCGGCTTCGTGAAAGACCTGAATCGTTCGCAGGAGACGATTCACGACGTCGTCTATTTTAAAGGGGAAAATGAAGGCATTACCGTGGAATGCGCCTTTCAGTACATCAATGAATTTCATGAAAATGTTCTGGGCTTCTGCAACAATATCTACAATGCGGAGGGCGGAACGCACATCACCGGCTTCAAGACCGTGTTTACGACGGTCATCAACAGCTACGCCAGAGAGCTGGGGATTTTAAAAGAGAAGGATACGAATTTTACCGGGGCGGACGTGCGCAACGGCATGACGGCGGTGATCTCGATCAAGCATCCGGATCCCCGGTTCGAGGGGCAGACGAAGACGAAGCTGGACAATCAGGACGCCTCCAAAGCGGCGGCGAAGGTGACGGGAGACGAGATTCAGCGCTATTTTGACCGGAATCTGGAGACGCTCAAGGCGGTGATCGGCTGCGCGGAGAAGGCGGCCAGAATCCGCAAGAGCGAGGAAAAGGCGAAGACCAATCTTCTGAGCAGACAGAAGTTCTCCTTCGATTCCAACGGGAAGCTGGCCAATTGCGAGAGCCGGGACGCCTCGCGGTGCGAGATCTTCATCGTGGAGGGGGACTCCGCGGGGGGGTCCGCCAAGACGGCGAGGAACCGGGCGTATCAGGCGATTCTTCCGATCCGCGGGAAGATACTGAATGTGGAGAAGGCGAGCATCGACAAGGTGCTGGCCAACGCGGAGATCAAGACGATGATCAACGCCTTCGGGTGCGGATTTTCCGAGGGATACGGCAATGATTTCGATATCACAAAGCTCAGGTATGACAAGATTATCATCATGGCGGATGCGGACGTGGACGGAGCGCATATCAGCACGCTGCTTTTGACGCTGTTTTACCGGTTCATGCCGGAGCTGATCTATGAGGGGCATGTGTACATCGCGATGCCGCCGCTGTACAAGGCGATGCCGTCCCGCGGCAGGGAAGAATACCTGTATGACGACAAAGCGCTGGAACGCTATCGGAAGAAACATACGGGAGCTTTTACGCTGCAGCGCTATAAAGGATTGGGGGAGATGGATGCGGAACAGCTCTGGGAGACGACGATGGACCCGGAGAACCGGAGGCTGAAGCAGGTGGAGATCGAGGATGCCAGGCTGGCTTCCTCGGTGACGGAGATGCTGATGGGCACGGAGGTGCCGCCCAGACGCCGGTTCATCTATGAGAACGCGGTGGACGCGGAGCTGGATATCTGAGGAAGCGCGGCGGACGCGTTTCTTTTATCGTATGCATACGGGTGCCTGAGGAAGATTGTCAGCAGAGCTGACAGGCACCCGATGCGCGAGTAGGGAAGCCCCCTCTACTCGATTGCTTTCCGAAAATCAAGTACCTGAACAGGAGAATTTATGAGTGAAGAAATGATTATAAAGACCGAGTATTCGGACATCATGCAGAAGTCGTATATCGACTATGCCATGAGCGTCATTGTAGCCCGCGCCCTGCCGGACGTGCGGGACGGGTTAAAGCCGGTGCAGAGGCGGACCCTCTACGACATGCATGAGCTGGGGATCCGCAGCGACCGGCCGTACCGGAAGTGCGCCCGCATCGTGGGGGATACGATGGGTAAATACCATCCACACGGGGACAGCTCGATCTATGAGGCGCTGGTGGTCATGAGCCAGGAGTTCAAGAAGGGCCTGCCGCTGGTGGATGGACACGGTAATTTCGGTTCCATCGAGGGTGACGGGGCGGCCGCCATGCGCTATACGGAGGCGCGGCTCCAGAAAGTGAGCGAGGAGGCGCTGCTGGCCGATCTGGATAAGGATATTGTGGACTTTGTGCCGAATTTTGACGAGACGGAGAAAGAACCGGGTGTTCTCCCGGCGAGGATTCCGCATCTGCTGATCAACGGGGCGGAGGGCATCGCGGTGGGAATGTCCACCAGCATCCCGCCGCACAATCTGGGCGAGACGATTGACGCCATGAAAGCCTATATGAAGAATCCCAGGCTGACCGTGGAAGAGCTGCTGGAAATCATGCCGGGGCCGGATTTTCCCACCGGAGGCATCGTGGTCAACAAGGATGAACTGACGGAAATCTACCGCACCGGCAGCGGCAAAATCAAGGTTCGCGGGAAGGTGGAAGTAGAGAAAGTAAAGGGCGGGAAGGAGCAGTTGGTGATCACGGAGATTCCCTACACCATGATCGGCGCGAACATCGGCAAATTTCTGAACGACATCGGAACGCTGGTGGAGACGAAGAAGACGACGGACATCGTGGATATCACGAACCAGTCTTCCAAGGAAGGGATCCGGATTGTGCTGGAACTGCGCAAAGGGGCGGATACCGAACAGCTCACCAACATGCTTTACAAGAAAACCCGTCTGGAGGATACGTTTGGTGTCAATATGCTGGCGGTGGCCGACGGCAGGCCGGAAACGCTGGGGCTGACCCAGATCTTCGACCATGTGATTGATTTTCAGTTTGAGATCAATACCAGAAAATACAGGACGCTGCTGAACAAAGAACTGGACAAAAAGGAGATTCAGGAAGGACTGATCAAGGCCTGCGACGTGATTGACCTGATCATCGAGATTTTGCGGGGCAGCCGGGATCTGAAGATGGCGAAAGCCTGTCTGATGAACGGAGTGACGGACGGGATCCGCTTCCGCTCGGAGAAATCAAGGACGCAGGCGGCGAAGCTGAGTTTCACGGAGCGCCAGGCGACGGCGATTCTGGAGATGCGGCTTTACCGGCTGATCGGCCTGGAGATTCAGGCGCTGATGAAAGAACACGAGGCGACGATGAAAAATATCGCCCGCTATTCGGAGATTCTGAACAATTACGATGAGATGGCAAAGGTCATCATGAAGGAGCTCGACCGCTTCAAAAAGGCGTATGCCGCGCCGCGCAGGACGGTGATCGAGAACGGCAAAGAAGCCGTCTTCGTGGAGAAAAAGATCGAAGAGATGCCGGTCGTCTTCCTGATGGACCGCTTCGGGTACTGCCGGACGATCGACGTGCCGACCTATGAGCGGAATAAGGAGGCGGCGGACAGCGAGAGCCGCCATGTGATTTTCTGTAAAAATACGGACCGTATCTGCGTCTTTACGGACGGCGGGAAGATGCATACGGTGAAGGTGCCCGATCTGCCCTTTGGAAAATTCCGGGATAAGGCGTTCCCGATTGACAATTACAGCAACTTTGACAGCAGTCAGGAGCAGATGATCTGCGTGGTCAGCATGGAGGAGCTGCTGGCCGGTCGGCTGCTCTTTGTGACCAGACAGGGCATGAGCAAGGTGGTCGCCGGCGGGGAATACGACGTGAGAACGAGGACCAGCGCGGCAACCAAACTGGGCGAGGGGGACGCGGTGCTGCTGACCGCGCTTCTGGGAGAGAACATGCAGCTTGTCCTGCAGTCGGAGGAAGGATATTTCCTGCGCTTCGGCGCGGAGGAAATCCCGGAGAAGAAAAAAGCGGCGGTGGGTGTGCGCGCCATGAAGCTGTCCGACACGGACTGTCTGACAGGGGCTTATCTGTTTGAAAAGGGAACGGAACAGGTAATTACTTATAAGGAAAAAGAAGTGTCGCTTCAGAAACTGAAAGCGGCGGGACGAGATCAGAAAGGAACCAGAATCCGGGTGTAATACTGGTCAGACCAGTTAAAGACGACCGGACGGCGGCAGGAGGTACAAAAGATGAATTTTCGATACGCGATATTTGACATGGACGGAACGCTTCTGGATTCCATCCCCTACTGGGACCGGCTGGTACCGGAGTTTCTTTCGCAGTACGGCGCGGAAGCGGCGGCGGAGCTGAATCAGGAAATGTCCGCCATGTCCATGGAGGAGTCCGCGCTCTGGCTGAAGAAGAGATTTTCGCTTGCCGAGCCGGCGGAGCAGATCATAAAGACGCTGTGCGATCGGATCGGCAGGAATTACGAGCAGGACATCCCGCTCAAGCCGGGGGTGAAGGAGTGGCTGGCTTTCCTGCAGGAGCAGGGCGTCCGTATGTGCGTGGCCACGGCTTCCTCCGCGGAGCTGGGGAGGCCGGCTCTGCTGCGCTGCGGGGTTCTTCCGTACTTTGATTTTCTGGCGGACTGCGGGATGGTGGGCGTCGGCAAATCGAGTCCGGCCGTCTACGAACTGGCAGCGGAGAAATTCGGGGCGCAGGCCTTTGAATGCGTGGTGGTGGAGGACGCGGCCTTCGCGCTGAAGACGGCAAAGGAGGCGGGCTTTCTCACCGTAGGAGTGTACGAGCCGTCGGAGGCGGACCAGGAAAGCGTCCGAAAGTACAGCGACTGGTATGTGCGGAAGGGGAAGACGCTGTCGGACCTGGGGATGATATAGAAGATATGACGGTTTTGTCACGGGCCGGCGGGGGGTATCCACTCCGCCGGTTTTGTTGTGCACACGGTTTTCAGCCCGACACGGGCAGATTTTCCTGAAAGACCCATTGAAGGGCGCCGGTCCTTAGGCGCGGTCTTTTCGCGCCTTAGTACCGCTGCGTCCCTTCATTAAGCGCGAGCGGGGTCTGGAAGGATAATCTGCCCGTGTCGGGCGTCCGGGCGGCATGAATATGAAAACAGCAGAAAACAGCAGAACCGGTGAAACTTTTTGGCCGGGTGAACGGTCTAACAGTCAAAGAGACGGAGAAGGGAGGAGATTTTCATGAGTGATGCCGACAAGGAGGCGCTGGTCCACGAATGTCTGGTGAAGCATTATGAGAAATATTACCGGATCGCGTACAGCTATGTCTTTCAGGAGCAGGATGCCATGGACATTGTGCAGGAGGGCGCGTACCGGGCGATCTTAAAGAGCGGTTCCCTGAAGGAACCCGGATATGTGGATACGTGGATCTGCAGAATTATCATGAATGAGGCGGTTCGTTTTCTGGAAACCTACAGAGGGCGTACGGTCGCCATGGAGAAGATGCCGGAGGAGGGCAGAGAGGATCGGACGGAGGATCCGGATCTGCGCGAAGCCCTCGCAAAACTGAGCGAGGAGGAACGCAGGATCGTCGTGCTGCGGTATTTTGAAGAAGAGAAGCTCACGGCCATCGCGAAGGCCATGGATTTGAAAGTGAATACCGTGAAGAGCCGCCTGTACCGGGCAGTGGAGAAGCTGAGGAACTATATGACGGAAGGAGCGGAAGCTTAGACAGGAGGATCAGATATGGAGAGATGGAAAAAGGAGTATGACAGCATCAAGGTACCGGAAAACATGAAGGAAAAGATGGAGGAAGCAGTTATGAGAGCGAAGGAAAGTAAGAAAAGAGCAAAAACGAAACGGATCATCCGCTGTGCTGGAAGCGCGGCGGCAGTATTCGCCTTTCTGTTGATTCTGCCCAACACCAGCCGGACGGCGGCCGCCGCCATGCAGCGGATCCCGGTGCTGGGAGATTTCTTCAAAGTGGTGACAGTCCGGGAATATCAGGTGGAGGAAGACCGCTATCAGGCGGATGTGAAAGTCCCGGAGGTCGTGCCGGAGGAAAACGGCGGCGTATCGGAGGAGACGGCGCAGCAGGCAAAGAAGACGGCGGACGCGATCAACATTGACATCCGCCAGATCACCGATGAGCTGATCGAGGAATTTAAAAGCACGATGGAAGAGTTTGAGGACGGCTACGGAGACATCATGGTGGACAGCGAAGTGCTGACGGACGATGAGAAATGGTTCTCTCTGGGGCTGGTACTCTATCAGGGCGCAGGCAGCGGTTACGAACGCCACCGCCATTACACGATCGACAAGGAGACCGGGAAACGGGCGGCGCTTGCGGATTTCTTCGGGGATGATTATGTGGCGGTCGTCAGCGAGGAAGTCAAGGAACAGATGCGTCAGCGGATGGCGGACGACGAGAATGTGATCTACTGGATTGACTATGAGGACGTGCCGGAGTGGAACTTTGAGTCCATCGCCGAAGAGCAGGATTTTTATGTAAACAAAGACGGAAATGTGGTTGTCTGCTTCGATGAATATGAGGTGGCGCCCGGATACATGGGCTGCGTGGAATTTGTAATCGAGCAGTAAAACAGTAAAAAGGAAGGGCGCGGGCAGGAACTCCTGTTTCCGGCGCCCTTTTTTGCCGATATTCAGAAATTTTTAAGAAGATTTGAGAAGATTTTCTCCAAAGGTTGTAGTAAAATAGAAGAAAACTGCGTTTATAAGGATGTAAATGCATTTACCAGGAGGATAAATTATGTTTCTGTTTCTGGCACTTCTGGACAGCCCGGAGGAACAGGAAAAATTCACGGAAGTTTACGAGCATTACCGGCATTTCATGTGGTACGTCGCGAACCAGAAGCTGCAGGACGCGCACCTTGCCGAGGATGCGGTGCAGGAGGCTTTTCTGGCTCTGACCCGGCATCTGGATCAGGTGGAAGAGGTGCACAGTCCGCGGACGAAGAAATTTCTGGCGACGATCGTCCGCAGCAAGGCGGCGGACATTCTGCGGAAGCGGAAGCCGGAGGAAGAGCTGGGGGAATACCCGTCCGCGGACAAAGGACAGGGGGATATTCTCGAACAGTATCTGACAAAAGAGAACTATAATCATCTGGTATCCTGTATTCTGGAGCTGGAGGACAGCTACCGCGTCGTCTTCGAGTACAAATACATGTATCAGATGGGAGACGCCCAGATTGGCGATCTTCTCGGCATCTCCGCCGGAAATGTAAACGTACGTTATTACCGGGCCAGAAAGAAGCTGCAGAAAATGATACAGAAGGAGGTCGGCCGGTTTGAATAAGCAGGAAGAACTTCTGGCACAGGTTCTGGAAGAGTGTCTGGAAGAAGACTTGAGTTTTATTCCGCCGGAAGGCGAGATTGCCAGAAAACACCGTTTCTCCGCGGAGTTTGAACAGGCGATGAACGGGCTTCTGGAGGAGATGAGCCGTACCTCCGAGAGAAAGGAGATCCGAAAACATTTCTCTCCCAGATACGGGCAGATGGCGGCGTGCATCCTGGTGTTCTGCGTGTGCGGATGGCTGTTCTGTCAGGTGAGCGGCCTGATCGGCGGCGGAGATAAGAGCGCGGATACATCCCAGGCGCCCGCCCTGGAATCCGCGTATGACGAAGCCGCGGAATCGGGAGCGGCGGGAAACAGCATGGAAGCGCTGCCGGAAGAAAGCGAAGTTCAGGACGACGCCGGCGTGGAGGACGCATCGGCGGAGGAGCCGGCCGGAGGCGGCGAAGGGCGGGAATACTGCGGCCGGACGGTCTATCCGTCCGCGGAGCAGGAGCTTCCGGAGCGGCTGGAGCAGGTGACCGCGCTGGTCAACTGTCCGGTGCTGGATGAGGACAATCCGGTCCTGATGCTGACCATCGGCAACACCGGGGAGGAGGATATCCGTTATCTGGACCGGTACGAGCTGGAAGTATGGCTGGAAAATGCATGGTACCGGATTCCGGCAGAGTCCGGACGGGAAGGAGAATGGCGCACGCTGGAGGCCGGCATGGCGGTGGACGCGCAGATGGATCTGTCGGAATACCGTATCGACTACGACGCCAGCCAGTACCGTCTGGTCATTCATGCGGAGCAGGAAGCGCTCGGCGTGGAATTTACGTTCGGAGAGGTATTCAGAAAGACCATGGAGGACGCGCAGGAGAGCGCCGTCTTCCGGAACCGTGAGACGGCGGCAGGCGGATACGGGATTTTGGAAGGAGGATGAAGATGAAAAAGAAAAGAAAAGAGAAGAGGTATCTGGCGGCGGTATTGGCCCTGGCGGGGCTTTTGAGCGTAGGCGCGGCGGGCTGCGGAGGCGGCGCGGGCACGAAGAACGCGGCGGGCGGGATAACGATGGAGTCGGCGGCGGACACTGCCGCGGCGGAAGCGCCGGCGGAAGCCTATGAGGAGGACGTCTACAACGACGCCGGGGCGGTCGCTTCGGAGGAGGGGATTGAACCGGTGGCGCAGAACGGCCGCAAACTGATCAAGACCGTGCGCCTGGAGATGCAGACGAAAGAATTTGACGTCCTGATGGAAGGGCTGAGGAAGAAGATTCAGGAGATGGACGGCTATATTGAAAATTCCGCCGTCTGGGGCAACAGCTACAATTATACCAGTACCCGGAGCTCGGAGTACACCGTACGGGTTCCGGCGAACCGGCTGGATGAGTTCATCGAGGTCGTCGGCGGCCTGGGGAACGTCACCTATAAAAGCGAGAGCGTAGAGGATGTAACGCTTCAGTATGTGGACGTGGAGAGCCGTCAGAAAGCGCTGGAGACGGAGCAGACGAGGCTTCTGGAGCTTCTGGAGAAAGCGGACAATCTGGAAGATCTGCTGACGATCGAGAGCCGGCTGTCGGAGGTGCGCTATGAGCTGGAGAATTTCGGAAGCCAGAAGCGCCTTCTGGACAACCAGATCGAGTACAGCACGGTCCATCTGTCGGTCACGGAGGTGGAGCGGATTACGGAAGTCGGCAAAAAGACATTCTTCCAGGAGATTGCGGAGCGGTTCAGCAACAGCCTGTACAACGTAGGCATGGGACTTCGGGAGTTTGTCATTGTCGTGGTCGGCTCGCTGCCGGTGCTGGCGGTGTGGGCGGCGGTGATCGCCCTGGTCGTGCTGGTGCTGCGCAGAGTGTTCTACAATAAAAATACGAAGAACACGGAGCGAAAGGGCAGATGGGGGAAAAAGACGCCGGAGGACGCCGGCAGAACGCCGGATGAGAAAAACGGCGGAAATTCATAGGGAGACGAATGTCTGACCGAAGTCTCCACAAAGAGGCGTACAGACCGGAAGAACGCTGTTCCGGCTGTACGCTTTTGTTTATGCACAGGGAATCTTCCCCGCTCGATTTCTGATTGCAAAAATTTCGCGGCGATGTTATACTTTGTATAATTGGGATAATTGTCGACTGCTGAAGGGAAAAGGACTGAGAACATGTACGAATATCGCATCAAGACCGGAACACCGGCCAAACTGGGAGTGACAAGAAACGGGAAAGACATCAATTTTGTAGTTGTCGTCCGGGACAGGAAAGAATGCAGCCTGATTTTATATCGGAAAGGCTCCGAGGAGATTGCGGCGGAGTTTCCGTTTACGGAGGAGATGCGCTTCGGTGATCTCTGTGCCATGGAGGTCGGCAATCTGCCCATAAAAGAATACGAGTACAACTACCGGATCGACGGAGAGATCGTACAGGATCCCTACGCCGCCCGGCTTGCGGGAAGAGAGACGTGGGGTGTGCGCATCGAGAATCCCCATGCGCTCAGGGGCGCGCTCCCGTCCGACCGCTTTGACTGGCAGGGCGACCGGCCGCTCATGCTCCCCTATGAGGAGTGCGTGCTGTATATGACCCATGTACGCGGTTTTACGAAGGACGCGTCGTCGGGGGCGCGCCGCCCCGGGACGTTCGCCGGGGTCCGGGAGAAGATTCCGTATCTGAAAAGCCTCGGGATTAATATGCTCGAGCTGATGCCGGTGTATGAATTTGCGGAATGTGGGAAGAAGAAAGCCGCGGGGAAGCACAGGCCGGTGAACCGGTGCGGGGAAGACCGGATCAACTACTGGGGATACGGGGAGGCGTTTTACTTTGCGCCGAAGGCTTCCTACAGCGCCAAGGGTGATCCGGTGCGCGAATTGAAGGAACTGGTGCGGGAACTGCATAAAAACGGTATTGAACTGATACTGGAATTCTATTTTCCGGAGCGGACGAGTCCGTATCTGATCCGCGACTGCATCGGTTACTGGGCGGCGGAGTATCACATCGACGGCGTGCATGTGAACGCGCAGGGCGTGTCCGTCGAGGATCTGGCGATGGATCCGAAGCTGTCGGGGCTCAAGGTGATGAGCGAGGGTTTTCCTCTGGAACGGATCTACGAGCCGGGATACGAACCGGCGTACCGGAGGCTTGCGGAGTATAACGATGCTTTTCTCGAGAATGCCAGGCAGTTCCTCCGGGGCGACGAGGACATGCTGGGGCGGATGGTGTGGAGCATGCGCAGAAATCCCTCCCGGCAGGCCGTGATCAACTATATGGCGTACCACAACGGCTTCACCCTGCTGGACGCGGTTTCCTATGACGTGAAGCATAACGAGGCGAACGGCGAGGAAAACCGGGACGGCAAAAGCTGCAATTACAGCAGCAATTACGGGGAGGAAGGACCGGCGTCGGTCAGGAAGCTGGAGCGTCTGAGAAGGAGGCAGCTTCGCAACGCGTTTCTGCTGGTGCTTTTGTCCCAGGGAGTGCCGGCCATCTACGGCGGGGACGAGATGGGCAATTCCCAGCAGGGAAACAATAACGTCTGGTGTCAGGACAACGCGCTTTCCTGGGTTCAGTGGAGCCGCAGGAAGGCGGACCGGGATCTGCGGGAATTTGTGAAGGACGCCATTCGTTTCCGGCGGGAGTCCCCGGTCTTTGGCAGGCGGGAGGAATATACCATGAAGGACCGGTTGTCCAAAGGGATGCCGGATCTGTCCTATCACGGGCGCAAAGCGTGGTTCGGAGAATTTGAAGGATACAACCGTCAGGTCGGCATTCTCTATGCGGGGTGCTATACCGGAGCAGAGACCTGTTATGTCGTCTACAATATGCATACGACGGCTCATGAGCTGGCGCTGCCGACACTTTCCGCGGGGGAATCCTGGCATGTGGCGGCGGATACGGGGCGGGAAACGCAGGCATTCTACGTAAAAGGCGGGGAACCGCGGCTGGAGGATCAGAAGATGATCACGGTGGAACCGCGGACGATCATGATACTGGCAGGTAAAAAAGATGAAGCTGATTAATATATGGAGACATTTTTATACCATCACGGAACATAAATTGATGGTGGCCCGGCACTGTTTCCGGGTCGGGATGTACTGGCAGGGACTGACGCATGACCTGTCCAAATATACGCCGGCGGAATTCTGGCAGGGCTGCCGGTACTATCAGGGCTTTCAAAGCCCCAACAACGCGGAGCGCGAGGCCAGAGGGTATTCTTCCGCCTGGCTCCACCACAAAGGGCGCAACAAACATCATTATGAATACTGGATTGACTACAGCCTGAAGCCCGTACGGTGCATGGCGGGCATGAAGATGCCGCTGAAATACGTCAACGAGATGATCATGGACCGCATTGCCGCGTCCAAAGTGTACGAGGGGAAGAACTATACGCAGCACTCGCCTCTGGAATATTATGAGCAGGGGAAGGGCGCCTATCTGATTCATGAGGAGACGAGGGAACTCCTGGAATACATCCTCCGTATGCTGGACGAAAAGGGGGAGGAGCGGACGTTTGCCTATATGAAGAGGCATATGGTGGGCAGGAAAAATTATCCGAAGATTCCCAAAAACGAAAAAAATAAAAAAATTTGAAAAAAGAAGAAGGATTTTTGTTTTCCGCGCAGTATATTTATTATAAGAGGAGACTTTACAGCCATGACCATTCGGGAAAAGACAGAGAACTGGGAACTGGAATTTCTGAGTCCCCACGCGGCGTTCAGCCGGGATTCCAGGGGCAGGGACAGGGAGGAACCGCCCTGCGACATCCGTCCGGTCTACCAGAGGGACCGGGACCGGATTCTGCACTGCAAGTCTTTCCGGAGACTGAAGCACAAGACGCAGGTATTTCTGACACCTAAAGGCGACCATTACCGGACCCGTCTGACGCATACGCTGGAGGTGGCGCAGAATGCGCGGACCATTGCGAGGGCGCTCCGGCTGAACGAGGACCTGACGGAAGCGATCGCTCTGGGGCACGATCTGGGACACGCTCCCTTTGGACATGCCGGGGAACGGGCGCTCGACGAGGTGTGCAGCGAGGGATTTGCCCATTTCGAGCAGAGCGTGCGGATCGTGGAGCGGCTGGAGAAGGGAGGAAGAGGGCTGAACCTGACCTGGGAAGTCAGAGACGGAATCCGGAATCATCAGATGACCGGCAGGGCTGCGACGCTGGAGGGGATGATTGTCCGCTATTCGGACAAGATCGCGTACATAAATCACGATGTGGACGACGCCATCCGGGGCGGCGTCATCCGGGAGCAGGATCTTCCGAGGGCTTATACGGACATCCTCGGACATTCCACAAGGGAGCGTCTGAACACGATGATTCATGACATTGTGGACCACAGTCTGGACAGGCAGCAGATCCGGATGTCCGAGGATATGGAGTACGCCTTCATGGGAATGCGCAGATTCATGTTTGAGAATGTATATACCAGCCCCAAGGCAAAGGGAGAGGAACAGAAGGCGCAGAATATCGTAAAGGAACTGTTTCATTATTATATGGATCATCCGGAACTTCTGCCCAAGGAGTATGTGGAGCGGATGTGGCAGTCGGGCGAGACGCAGGAGCGGAGTGTCTGCGACTATATTGCGGGGATGACGGATCAGTATGCCATAGCCAGATTTCAGGAATTTTTCATTCCGGATTCTTGGAAAATATAACCGTGCAGGAATCAGGTGAACTATGGGTTTTTATTCACAGGAACTTATTGAGGAGATCCGTTCCAGAAGCGAGATCGTGGACGTGATCTCCGGATATATCAGGCTGCAGCGCAAAGGCAGCAACTATGTGGGGATCTGTCCCTTTCACAACGACCGCAATCCTTCCATGTCGGTGAACCCGCCGCGGCAGATCTACCGCTGCTTCAGCTGCGGGGCGGGCGGAGACGTCTTTCGCTTTGTCATGGACTATGAGAACCTGACGTTTCCGGAGGCGGTGAAGGTGCTGGCGGACCGGGCGGGGGTGGCGCTTCCGGAGCAGAATGATTCAAAGGAAGCCAGACAGCAGGCGGATTTAAAGGCGCAGATTATGGAACTGAACCGGCTGGCGGCGAAATTTTACTATTATACGCTCCGGCAGCCGGCGGGAAAGCGGGGGATGGATTACCTTCGGGGGAGGGGATTGAGCGATGAGACGATGAACCGGTTCGGCCTGGGTTATGCGGATGCGCACGGGCGGAATCTGTATCGTTATCTGAAGAGCAAAGGGTACAAAGATCAGTTTCTGAAAGAATCGGGGCTGATGCAGGCAGATGAGAAGAGGGGGATGTATGATAAATTCTGGAATCGGGTGATGTTCCCGATTATGGACGTCCATAACCGGGTGATCGGATTCGGCGGCCGGGTCATGGGGGACGGGAAGCCCAAATATCTCAATTCGCCGGAGACGAAGGTCTTTGACAAAAGCAGGAATCTGTACGGGCTGAACACGGCCCGGATGAGCCGGAAACCGAATATCATCCTCTGCGAAGGATATATGGACGTGATCGCTCTCCATCAGGCGGGCTTTACGCAGGCGGTGGCGTCCCTGGGGACCGCGTTTACCGTTCAGCAGTCTGTAATCCTCAAGCGTTATACGAATGAAGTGCTGCTGACCTACGACAGCGACGAGGCGGGCGTGAAAGCGGCTCTCCGCGCCGTCCCGATTCTGAAGGATGCGGGGTTGACGGCGAGAATCATCAATATGGAGCCTTATAAAGACCCGGATGAATTTATCAGGGCGGAAGGCGCGGAGCGCTTTCAGCAGCGGATGGATGAGGCGCAGAGCAGCTTCTTTTTTGAACTGGAGGTTCTGGAGCGGCAGCACGATTTCCGGGAGCCGGAGAGCAAGACCGCGTTCTTCCGCGCGCTGGCCGGGAAGCTTCTGGAGTTTGAACCGGGCATCGAGAGGGAGAATTACACGGAAGCGGCGGCGGAAAAGTACCGTCTGAGCGCGGAGCAGCTTCGCGCCATGGTCCGGCAGGTGGGGGTTCAGACCGGAGGGCTGCAGAAGAGAACGGCGCCGGAGCCGGTTCCGTCCGGGACGCGGCGGCGCAGGCAGGAGGACGCGGCGCTTCGCGACCAGAAGCTTCTGATCACCTGGATGAGCTCGGGAGAACGGATGCTGCGAAACATCTGCCGGTACGTGGAGCCGGAGGAGTTTACGGATCCTCTCTGCCGGCGGGTGGCGGAGCTTCTGAAGGAGCAGCAGGAGAGCGGACGGATCAATCCGGCGGCGCTGTTTCAGTATTTTACGGAGGAAGAGGAGCAGAGGCAGGTATCCGCCATGCTGCAAGATACGATCCGGGCGCTGGACGGGCAGGAAGAGGAGGAAAAAGCCCTGCAGGAGACGATCCTCCGGGTGAAGCGAAGCAGCATCGCCTGGATGACCGGGCATATGGATCCGAACGATATGGAAATGCTGCAGAAAATCGTGCGGAAGCGCCGGGAACTTGAGAAATTGCATATTTCTTTGGATTAAGGATAAAATATGAACAATTATGGAAGGAAGAACCAGTATGGAAGAAAATGTAGTGAAATTCAGTGACAAATTGAAAGAGCTGCTCTCGATCGCCAAGAAGAAGAAAAATGTCCTGGAATACCAGGAGATCAGCGACTTTTTCAATGATATGGAGCTGGATGCGGAGAAGTTCGAGAAGATCCTTGATTTTCTGGAACAGAATAATATTGATGTGCTCCGAATCACGGACGATGATGACGATACCGGCATCATTCTGACCGATGAGGACGATGTGGATGTGGAGCAGATCGATCTGTCCGTACCCGATGGTGTCAGCATCGAAGATCCGGTCCGTATGTATCTGAAGGAGATAGGCAAGGTTCCCCTTCTGAGTGCGGAAGAAGAGATCGAGCTGGCAAAGCGGATGGAGCTCGGAGACGAGGTGGCCAAAAAGCGTCTGGCAGAGGCCAATCTCCGTCTGGTCGTCAGCATCGCCAAGAGATATGTAGGACGCGGAATGCTTTTCCTGGATTTGATTCAGGAGGGCAATCTGGGACTGATCAAGGCAGTGGAAAAATTTGATTACCGCAAGGGCTACAAGTTCAGCACCTACGCGACCTGGTGGATCCGCCAGGCGATCACAAGGGCGATCGCGGATCAGGCAAGGACGATCCGGATTCCGGTTCATATGGTGGAGACGATCAACAAGCTGATCCGGGTGTCAAGGCAGCTCCTCCAGGAGCTGGGGAGAGAGCCGCAGCCCGAGGAAATTGCGGAGGAGATGAACATGCCGGTGGAACGGGTCCGCGAGATCCTCAAGATCTCTCAGGAACCGGTGTCTCTGGAGACGCCCATCGGCGAGGAGGAAGACAGCCATCTGGGCGATTTTATTCAGGACGACAATGTGCCGGTTCCCGCCGAAGCGGCCGCGTTCACCCTTCTGAAGGAACAGCTCGTGGAAGTGCTGGGAACTTTGACGGAGAGAGAACAGAAGGTACTCCGCCTGCGTTTCGGGCTGGACGACGGGCGTGCGCGCACGCTGGAAGAGGTTGGCAAGGAATTTAACGTCACCCGCGAGCGCATCCGCCAGATCGAGGCGAAGGCGCTTAGGAAGCTCCGTCATCCGAGCAGGAGCCGCAAGCTCAAGGATTTTCTGGACTAGGAGCGCAGCCATGCAGTTGTCGGAGAGAATGCGCCGTCTGACCTGTCTGGTGACGGAGGGGAACCGTCTGGCGGATGTGGGAACGGACCATGGCTATGTGCCGATCGCGCTGGTGAAGGCCGGGAGGATTCCTTCCGCCGTGGCCATGGATGTGAACCGGGGACCTCTCGCCCGCGCCCGGGCGCATATCCGGGAATCCGGGCTTTCTACATATATTGAAACGCGTCTGTCGGACGGGCTTGCGCAGCTTGAACCGGGGGAGGCGGAGACGGTGATGATTGCCGGGATGGGCGGGATGCTCACGATCCGGATTCTGGAGAACGGCGCGCACTGCCTGGATACGGTGCAGGAGCTGGTTCTCCAGCCTCAATCGGATATCCGCAGGGTCAGGGAATGGCTGCGGAACCACGGCCGTCTGACGACGGCAGAGGATATTGTGGAAGAAGACGGGAAATATTATCCCATGCTGAAGGCTGTCCGCGGACGGGAGCGGCCGCTGACCGAGGCGGATCTGTGCTATGGAAAAGCGGAGGTTCAGAGATCGCCGGAGACGCTGCGCCGTTATCTGCAGGCCGGACTGGCAGAGAACCGGAAGATTCTGGAGACGCTGCGGGCCCATGGAAGAGCGGGTACGGACCGCGGCCTGCAGGTGGCGGAGCAGATCGACCGGCTGACCGCGGTTCTGGCGGAGACGGTCCGACCGGACGTCGGCGGCGCAGTGAAAGGAGGCTGTTCATACAATGAAATGCAGTGATATCTGTACCCTGATCGAACTGGAATATTCACCGGAATATGCCTGCGAATGGGACAATGTGGGTCTGCTGGCAGGCAGACGGGACAAGGAAGTAAAAAAGATTCTGCTCGCGCTTGACGCGACGGACGAGACGGTCCGCATGGCGGTGGAGCACGGGGCGGACATGCTGATCACCCATCACCCCATGATCTTTTCGCCGGTGAAGCGGGTGACCGATGAGGATATGACGGGCCGGAGACTGCTCATGCTGATACAAAACGATATTTCTTACTATGCGATGCATACAAATTACGATACCAGGGGAATGGCGGATCTGGCGGCGGGTCTTCTGAACCTGCAGCAGTGTACGGTGCTCGAGGAGGTAAAGGACGGCGAAGGCATCGGCCGGGTCGGGATCCTGCCGGGAAGCATGACGCTGGAGGAATGCGCGCGCCTGGTCAAGGACACCTATCAGATTCCGAATGTAAGGATTTTCGGTGATCCGGATACCAGGGTCCGCTCGGCGGCAATCTGTCCGGGCGCGGGAAAGAGCACGCTCAAAGAGGCGCTCGGCTTCGGCTGCGACGTCTATATTACCGGAGACATTGACCACCATACAGGGATCGACGCGGTGGATCAGGGACTCTGTATCATTGATGCGGGACATTACGGCATCGAACACATCTTTATGGAAGACGTAAGGGCGTATCTGGAGAAAGTACTGACCGGGGTGCGCATGGAATGCGTTCCGTTCAGGCAGCCGTTCACGGTGATCTGAAGCCCGTAAAGGAACGGCGTACGCCCGTAAAAGGCGGCGGAACTTTGATTGATGAAAGGGGGATACATATGAGACAGATCGTTGTGGAAGGAAAGAAAAGAGAAGTGCCGGACGGAACCACTTATCTGGAGCTGGCGAAGGAGTATCAGAAGGATTATCCGCATGATATCATTCTTGTTCTGGAAAACGGCAAGATGCGGGAGCTTTTCCGCAAAGTTAAAGACGAGAGCGTGGTGGAGTTTCTGACCACCGGTCATCGGGATGGACATAAGACCTACAAACGCAGCGGCGTGCTGATACTTCTGAAAGCGATCTATGACGTGGCGGGGATGGAGGCGGTCAACGGAATCAAGGTACGTTTCTCTCTCAGTCAGGGGTATTACTGCAGCAGCAGAAACGTCGTTCCGGACGAGGCGTTCCTGCAGAAAGTACAGGCCCGCATGGAGGAGCTGGTGAAGCTGGCGCTTCCTATTGAAAAAGAAACCATACCGGTGGATGAGGCCATCGAGAATTTTGCCCGCCACGGGATGACGGATAAGGCGAAGCTGTTCCGCTTCCGCAGGAGTTCCAGCGTCAATGTCTACCGTCTGGACGGATTTGAGGATTATTATTATGGATATATGGCGCCGAATACCGGGTATGTGAAATATTTTAAGCTGATTCCGTATGATGAAGGGTTTGTGCTGGAATATCCGCCGGCGAAGACGCCGGAGACGTTTCTGCCGTTTAAACCGGAATACAAGCTGTTCACGGCGCTGAACAACTCCACGAACTGGAGCGAGGTGCTGGAGGTGGCCACCATCGGAGCCCTGAACGAGCAGATCGCGGACGGTAATATCGGGGATATCATTCTGGCGCAGGAAGCGATTATGGAGAAAGAGCTGGGCAATATCGCCGCACAGATCGCCGCGCAGCACGACAAGAAGCTGATTATGATCGCCGGTCCGTCTTCTTCCGGCAAGACGACCTTTTCCCACCGGCTTTCCATCCAGTTGATGGCTCACGGGCTCCGGCCGCATCCCATCGGGGTGGACAATTACTTTGTAGAGCGGGAGGATACGCCCAAAGACGAGGACGGGAACTACAATTTCGAGTGTCTGGGCGCCATCGACACGGAGCTGTTCAATACGCAGATGAAAGCGCTGCTGAGAGGAGAAGAGGTAGCCATGCCTACCTTTAATTTCCTGACGGGGAAGAAGGAGTATAAGGGCAATACGCTGCGGCTCGGACCGGACGACGTGCTGGTCATAGAGGGCATTCACTGCCTGAACGATGCCATGTCCCATTCGCTGCCCAGAGAAAACAAGTTCCGAATCTATCTGAGCGCGCTGACCCAGCTCAACATTGACGAACACAACCGCATCGCGACCACGGACGGGCGTCTGATCCGCCGGATGGTGCGGGATGCAAGGACGAGAGGCGCCAGCGCGAAGAAGACCATTTCCATGTGGCCTTCCGTGCGCAGAGGAGAGGACGAGAACATCTTCCCCTATCAGGGAGACGCGGATGTGGTCTTCAATTCGGCGCTGATCTATGAATTGTCGGTGCTCAAGCAGTACGCGGAGCCGCTGCTGTTTGGGATCCGTCTGGGCGAGCCGGAATATCTGGAGGCCAAGAGACTGCTGAAATTCCTGAATTATTTCCAGGGGATCGACAGCAACCTCGTTCCGAACAACTCGATTCTGAGAGAGTTTATCGGAGGGTCTTATTTCCATGTATGACACGGAGCTGTTTTATGAACAAATCAACGATTGAAAAAATGATCAGAGAACGGTATCTCCTGCCCCTCGGGGTCTGGTTCGTCCTTTATATGGCGCTCTTTCTCTGTCTGGAGCTGTATGAGCCGGAGTCCGTTCATCTGATTGCCTGCGGCCTGGACCGGAGGATTCCCTGCATCCAGGCGTTTGTCTATCCGTATCTGAGCTGGTTTCCGTACATCTGCGTATGCGCGTGGCTTGCGTTTCGCAATCTCGGGAGAGAGGAGTACCGGCGCGCCGTTTTCCTGCTGACCGCGGGGATGAACGTCTTCCTGCTCATCTCCTGCGTGTGGCCCACGGGACTGGATCTCAGAGAGGGGATTGTATACAATATGGCCGTCCCGAGCGGATATCTGCTGCGGCTCGTGCAGACCGTGGACGCTCCCCGGAGCGTATTTCCCAGCATGCACGTCTATGTGACGCTGGTCTTTCAGTATACGCTGGAGATGCAGAGCGGGCGGTTGCCCGTGCGGGGGCTGCGGGCAGGGCGGTTTCTGGCGGCGGCGATCATCCTCTCCACCGTATTTACCAGACAGCATTCGGTTCTGGACGTACTGGGGGCGTTCCTGCTGTTCGGCGTGCTGGCGGCGGGGCGTCTCCGCAGACGGTTCTGCGTCCGGATACGGGCCGGCGCTGCGGCGTCCGGAGCGGGAAAGCGTGTGAAGCTGTGAAGATGCTGATGGAAGATATCAAGAGCCGCCGGTTTCAGAGAGTGTATCTGCTGACGGGAGAAGAGACGTATCTGAGGAACCAGTACCGGAAACGGCTGCGGGATGCGCTTCTCGATCCGGAGGATACGATGAACGCCTCGGTTTTTGAAGGGAAAGGGATTCTGCCCGGTCAGGTTATCGATCTGGCGGAGACGATGCCCTTTTTCGCGGAGCGCAGGGTCATCGAACTGCAGGACAGCGGATTTGCCAAAAACGCCTGTCCGGAGCTGGCGGATTACATTCCCAACATTCCGGAAACCACCTGTCTGATTTTGACGGAATCGGAGGTGGACAAGCGGGGCAGGGTTTATAAGGCGGTGAAAAAGTCGGGCAGGGTCGTGGAGTTCAAGCGGCAGAACGAGCGGACCCTCGAGCGCTGGGTACTGGGCACTTTGAAAAAAGAAGGAAAAAATATCCGCGAGGAGACGATGCAGGCGTTTCTGCAGCGTACGGGAGCGGATATGGAACGCATTGACCGGGAGCTGGAGAAGCTTCTGTGTTATACGATGGACAGAGAGGTCGTGACCCTGGAGGACGTGGAGGCCGTCTGTTCGGAGCAGACGGAGAACCGGATCTTCGACATGATCCAGGCGGTCACGGACCGGGATCAGAAGCGGGCGCTCAATCTGTACGCGGATCTGCTGGCGATGAAAGAACCGCCTATGAGGATCCTCGCGCTGATCACAAAACAGTTCAACCGGCTGCTGCTTTTGAAAGCGCTGTCCGGACAGGGAACAGAAAAGCAGCGGATGGCGGAGGCGGCGGGAGTCCCGCCCTTCGCGCTGGGGAAATATCTGGCGCAGTGCAGGAGATATACGGAAGAACAGCTCCGCCAGGCGGTGGAGGACTGCGTGGAGGCGGACGAGCGGGTCAAGACCGGACGGATGGGCGATCAGCTCGGCGTGGAACTCCTGATTGTGAAATACAGCGCCGAATCTCCCCGGACAAAACGATAGACGAATTTCCGCACCGGGCGTCCGTCAGCTTGCTGACCTGTTTCATCCGGACGCCCGTGTGCATAAAAACCCCGGCTGGAATGACGGAACCAGCCGGGGTTTATGCGCAGGGAGGAAAACTCACCTGCTTGATTATGATCACACGGGCATCCATACAGAAAAGCGCCCGCTTCTGTTTTATGGATTTAAGCCATGGCGTTGACAGCTTTCTGCAGACGGGAAATCTTTCTGGACGTCGTGTTCTTGTGATAGACGCCTTTGGTAGTCGCTTTGTCCATGGTGGAGATCGCGGCTTTCAGAGCAGCTTTCGCCGCTTCCTGATCTTTGGACTCGATCGCTGCGTATACTTTCTTGACCATCGTCTTTACTTCGGATTTGATTGCTTTGTTTCTTGCGGTTCTGGTTGCGGTAACCAGGATTCTCTTCTTCGCAGATTTAATATTTGCCAATTCGTGCACCTCCGGTTTATTCTCTGTGATTCAATTTCATGATATTTTGACGACGTGCTTCATGAAAGCGAGACACGGTAAAGCTTTGCATGGAAACACACGCATATATTCTAGCCCATCGAGGGGGCAGTGTCAATACATAAATTTACATTTTTCCGGAAATATTATCACTGAAGTTACTTTTCAAACCCACGCCAACAGGACGCCCGATGCGGACAGATAAGTCTTCCAGACCCCGCTCGCGCTTAATGAAGGGACGCAGCGGTACTAAGGGCGCAAAAGACGCGCCCTAAGGACCGGCGCCCTTCAATGGGTCTTTCAGACTTATCTGTCCACACCGGGCTGACATCGGCTAACGTGTGAAAAGTAACCATTGAAGTTACTTCTCATATCCGCGCTGGTTTTCAGCCCGACACGGGCAGATCTTCCTGGAAGCCCCATTGAAGGGCGCCGGTCCTTAGGCGCGGTTTTTCACGCGCCTTAGTACCGTTGCGTCCCTTCATTAAGCGCAAGCGGGGGCTGGAAGGATGATCTGCCCGTGTCGGGCGTTCGGGCGGCGAGTGTGAAAAGTAACGGTTGGAGTTATTTTCAGTAAGTTAATTTCAGGTTCAGGAGAATACAGAGGAGGGGTTATGATGGAACGGATGAGAGTGCGGACGGACCTGGCGCTGGAGGCGAGGGAGAGTTTCGAGGGGAGCGAGGAGGAAGTCCACGGAGTGATCGTGGAAGAGGACTACGACGAGCAGAAGGATATCCGTCTGACCAGAGTGCAGATCGTGTCGGAACGCGGGGCAAAAGAGATGGGAAAGCCCATGGGGAACTATCTGACGCTGGAGGCGCCGGGCATGGCGTCGCCGGATGAGGACTATCATCGGGAAATCTCGGAAGCGCTGGCGCATTATCTGAAAGAGCTGATGGGAGAGGAGAAAGAACGGTCCATTCTGGTAGCGGGACTGGGTAATCGGGATGTGACACCGGACGCGCTGGGGCCCAAAACGATCTCCAATCTTCTGATCACGAGACATCTGATCAGAGAGTACGGAAAAGACGTGATGGGCAGCGGCAGATGCTGCCAGATCAGCGGAATCGTGCCCGGGGTAATGGCGCAGACCGGTATGGAGACATCGGAGATCATCCGCGGGATTGTGGAGCAGACCAGCCCGGATCTCCTGATTGTGATCGACGCGCTGGCGGCGCGGAGTACGAAGCGGCTCAGCCGAACCATTCAGCTCACCGATACGGGGATTCAGCCCGGTTCGGGCGTGGGGAATCACAGAAACTGTCTCACGGAGGAGAGCCTGGGAATCCCGGTCATTGCCATCGGAGTTCCGACGGTGGTGGAAGCAGCGGCGATTATCTATGACGCACAGGGGAACTGCGAACAGATGCCGCCGCATCTGAACGGAATGTTCGTGACGCCGAAGAACATCGACGAGACGATCAAACAGCTCAGCTTTACGCTGTCGGAAGCGCTGAACATGGCGTTCGAACTGCCGCAGGAGGCATAGGGTGGATGCTTTTCCCATATAAATAATAAATGGGTGAGGATTTATGGAACGATTGTCAAGACTTTGGAACCGGATTCTGTGGGCCGTGTTTTTTCTGGCGGGCTCTTATATTGTCTTTGCCGGCGGACAGAGATTCTGGTCGGGAGATCTGCCGGAGCTGCTCCGGGAGGGCAGAGCGTCCGTACAGCGCATCTGTCAGCGGGAATTTGCGCGCTGCCTGTATCCGGGGCTTTTTCTGGAATACGAGCAGGGAGAGGACGCGTCCTCTCTCGCCGGCTGGTACATAGAGCGGGTGATGGCCATGCATCCTCTCTGCCGGCTGCAGTACGGGGCGAGGCCGGAAGGCGGCACGGAGGACATGTCCACTTATGAGATGCTGATCACCGGAGGCGTCCATGACGAAAACGAACTGGATGAGACCGGGAAGGAATACGATATGGAAGCGCTCGCGCAGGCGGAAAATGAGAGAGCGGCCAAAGGAAGGGAAGAGGAGGAGAGAGAGGCTCTGGAGGAAGCGCATTCCAGAGGAAATCTCTGGGAGGAGAAGCCGAAGGCCGTCCAGGCGGGCACGATTTATAATATGGAAGAACTGTCGGACTTTGATTTTCTGTTCGGCACGTTTTACTCGATAGACAAGACGACGGAGGTCACGCCCGCGGATCTGAACGCGGAGACGCTTCTGGCGAAGGATATGAGCATTGACAAGGACGTGGAAGGGCCGCAGATCCTGATCTATCACACGCATTCGCAGGAAGGCTTCGCGGACTCGGTGCCCGGCGACAATTCCACGACCATCGTGGGCGTGGGAGAATATCTGGCGCAGCTTCTGCGGGAGAAGGGATACGATGTGATGCATGTGACGAGTGTCTACGATCTGGTAGACGGCGAATTGGACCGGAACGAGGCCTACAGTAAGGCGCAGAAGGAGATCAGTTCGATTCTGGAAGCGAATCCGGGGATTCAGTCCGTCATTGATCTGCACCGGGACGGGGTCGCGGAGGGGACCCGGCTGGTGACGGAGATCAACGGAAAGACGATGGCGCGGTTCATGTTCTTCAACGGTCTGAGCCGGACGAAGAAGAACGGGCCGATCGACTATCTGTACAATCCGTACATAGAGGACAATCTGGCGCTGACGCTTCAACTGAAACTCAAGAGTGAACAGTACTATCCGGGGCTGGCGAGAAATATTTATCTGAGGAGCCTCCGGTATAATCTGCATCTGTCCGATAAGGCGCTTTTGATCGAGGCGGGAGCCCAGACGAATACGCTTCAGGAGATGATGAACACTATGGAACCGTTGTCGGACATACTTGATAAGGTGTTCGATCCGTGATATATTATAAAGAGTGAGCTGTGCTGAAGAGACGCCGCAGAGTATCAGACAGGAAAACGGAGGACAGAAGATGGCAGCAGTGGATCAGAGTAAAATCCGCAATTTTTGTATCGTGGCGCATATTGATCATGGAAAATCAACGCTGGCGGACCGGATCATCGAGAAGACCGGCCTGCTGACCAGCCGGGAGATGCAGTCGCAGGTGCTGGATAATATGGAACTGGAGCGGGAGCGGGGCATCACCATCAAGGCGCAGACGGTCCGGACCGTGTATCAGGCGCAGGACGGAGAGGAGTATATCTTCAATCTGATCGACACGCCGGGACATGTGGACTTTAATTATGAAGTATCGAGAAGCCTGGCGGCCTGCGACGGGGCGATTCTGGTGGTGGACGCGGCGCAGGGCATCGAGGCCCAGACGCTGGCGAACGTCTATCTGGCGCTGGACCACAATCTGGATGTGATGCCGGTGATCAACAAGATTGATCTGCCGAGCGCGGAGCCGCAGCGGGTCATCGACGAAATCGAGGACGTGATCGGGATCGAGGCGCAGGACGCCCCTCTGATCTCGGCCAAGACGGGACAGAATGTGGACGAGGTACTGGAGCAGATTGTAAAGCGGATTCCCGCTCCGGGGGGCAGTCCGGAGGCGCCGCTGCAGGCGCTGATCTTTGATTCCGTATACGATCCCTATAAAGGGGTCATTATTTTCTGCCGGGTCAAGGAAGGAACGGTCAGAAAAGGGACGCCCATCCGCATGATGGCGACCGGTGCGGAAGCGGAAGTGGTTGAGGTCGGCTATTTCGGAGCCGGTCAGTTTATTCCCTGCGAAGAGCTCAGCGCGGGCATGGTGGGCTACCTTACCGGAAGCATCAAGAATGTGAAGGATACCCGGGTGGGCGATACGGTGACGGATCGGGCGCGCCCCTGTGCGGAGCCGCTTCCGGGCTATAAGAAAGTGCAGTCCATGGTGTACTGCGGACTCTATCCGGCGGACGGGGCGAAATATCCGGATCTTCGGGACGCGCTGGAGAAGCTGCAGCTTAACGACGCGGCGCTTCAGTTTGAGCCGGAGACGTCCGTTGCGCTGGGATTCGGATTCCGGTGCGGATTCCTGGGGCTGCTCCATCTGGAGATCGTACAGGAGCGGCTGGAGAGAGAGTATAATCTGGATCTGGTGACAACGGCGCCGGGTGTCATCTACCGGGTGTACAAGTCGAACGGGGAGATGCTGGAACTGACGAATCCCTCCAATCTGCCGGATCCGTCGGAGATCGACTATATGGAAGAGCCGGTGGTGAGTGCGGAGATCATGGTGACGACAGAGTTCATCGGCTCCATCATGGAGCTCTGTCAGGAACGCAGAGGCGTCTATCTGGGAATGGAGTATATGGAGGAGACGAGAGCGCTTTTGAAATACGAGCTTCCGCTGAACGAGATCATTTACGATTTCTTCGACGCGCTCAAATCCCGTTCCAGAGGTTACGCGTCCTTCGATTATGATTTTAAAGGCTATGTGCAGTCCGAACTGGTGAAACTGGACATTCTCATCAACCGCGAAGAGGTGGATGCCCTTTCCTTTATCGTACACGGAGCCTCCGCGTACGACCGGGGAAGGAAGATGTGCGAGAAATTAAAAGACGAGATTCCGAGGCATCTTTTTGAAATTCCGATTCAGGCGGCGGTAGGCGGCAAGATCATCGCCCGCGAGACCGTGAAGGCCATGCGCAAGGACGTGCTGGCCAAGTGCTACGGCGGCGACATCACCCGCAAGCGGAAGCTTCTGGAAAAGCAGAAGGAGGGCAAGAAGCGGATGCGCCAGATCGGCAATGTGGAGATTCCCCAGAAAGCGTTTATGAGCGTGCTGAAGCTGGACGACAAAAAGTGATGAAACCGCTGGAACTCTATATTCATATTCCCTTCTGCGTCCGCAAATGCGCTTACTGTGATTTCCTGTCGGCTCCTGCGGAGCGAAACGTGCAGGAGGCGTACGTGAAACGGCTGCTGGAGGAGATCCGCGGTTCGGCCGGCGGGGAGCTTTCCGCGGAATATCAGGTGACGACGGTATTCTTCGGCGGCGGGACGCCGAGTATTCTCCGTACGGACGAGCTCTGCGGGATCCTGAAAACGCTGAGGGAAGTGTGGGAATTTTACGAGGATGCGGAGATTACGGTGGAGGCGAATCCGGGCACCGTGGACGCGGAGAAGCTGGCGGGGTATCGGGAAGCGGGGGTGAACCGTCTCAGTTTCGGACTGCAGTCCGCAGATGACCGGGAACTGGAGATGCTGGGCCGGATTCATACCTGGGAGCAGTTTCTTGAGAATTATGAGGCTGCGCGGAAGGCGGGATTTACGAATATCAACGTCGATCTGATGTCCGCCCTCCCGGGACAGACGGCAGCGGGCTGGCGCCGGACCCTCGAGCGGGTATGTGCCCTGTCTCCCGAGCATCTGTCGGCGTACAGTCTGATGATCGAGGAAGGCACTCCTTTTTATGAGCGTTATAACGGCCGTCCGGAGCTTCTTCCCTCCGAGGAGGAGGAACGTCGGATGTATTATGATACAAAGCGTCTGCTCGCCGCCCGCGGGTATGAGCATTATGAGATTTCCAATTACGCGAAGCCCGGATACGCCTGCCGGCATAATCTGGGGTACTGGCGGCGGACGGATTACAAGGGTTACGGGCTCGGAGCGGCCTCGCTTCTTGACAATGTAAGATACACGAATGAGACAGGGCTTTCCGAATATCTGAGCGGCTGCGCAGCGGGCAGCGAAGAGCGCCTGAGCGCCCGCGGGGTGCGGGAAGAATATTTCTTCCTCGGTCTGCGCATGACGGAGGGCGTCCGCGCGGAGAGATACCGGGAATTTTACGAACCGTTGTTCCGGAAATTAAAAGAGCAGCGGCTTCTGGAGGAGAGCGGAGGGCGGATCCGTCTGACGGACAGGGGGATCGACGTAAGCAACTATGTGCTGGCGCAGTTTCTGGATGAATACGGGGCCGGTTGAGGAACAGGGGAACGATCATGGAAGAATTAAAATTTTTAGACGATCAGGGCGTCGGCAATGCTCTGATCTGCAGAGCGGAGAAATTTCGGAAAGAGTATCCGGTACAGGAAGCGGTCCGCGGCCGGGTGATACGGCCTTCGATTCCGTTTTACGGCAGAGAGATTCTGGAGATGGCCATGGCGGCGGTTCTGGAAGGCTCCAATCTGCTCCTGTCCGGGGCCAAGGCCACAGGAAAAAATATACTGGCGGAGAATCTGGCGTGGATCTTCGGAAGGCCGGTCTATAATATTTCTTTTAACGTCAATACGGACAGCAGTTCTCTCATTGGGACGGACACTTTCCGGGAGAATGAAGTACAGCTTCGGAAAGGCAGCGTATACCGCTGTGCGGAGGAAGGGGGCTTCGGCATTCTGGACGAGATCAATATGGCCAAGAACGACGCCGCTTCCGTACTGCACGCGACGCTGGACCACCGGAGAATCATCGACGTGCCGGGCTATGAGAAGATCGACCTGCACCCGGCCACGCGGTTTATCGGGACGATGAACTATGGCTATGCGGGGACGAGGGAGCTGAACGAGGCGCTGGTATCCCGTTTTCTGGTCATCGACATGCCGGCGCTGACGGAGGAGAATCTGCGCCGGGTGCTTCTCCATGACTTTCCGGATCTCAAAGACGAAGCGCTGGAGGCGTTCTGCGGGTTGTTTCTCGATCTGCAGTTGAAAGCGCAGAACAGCGAGATCTCCACGAAGGCCATGGATCTTCGGGGGCTTTTGGCGGCGCTGGGAGCCGTGCGGGTGGGACTTTCCCCGTGGCAGGCCGTGCAGATGGGGATTACGAACAAGGCGTTTGACATCTTTGAGCGGGAGATTGTGTCGGATATGGTGATGACACGGATTCCGGAGGAGTGGACGAAGGAGCAGGTATTCTGATGCAGGAGCTGACGGCCGGATATACGGAAGAAGAATATGAATATGAGCTTCAGAACCGGATGAGGAATCTTCTGTGGACGGTGAGCGGAGACTATGAGCTGGACGCGGAGCTGGACGTCGGTTCCTTTCGGCAGTCAAGGTTCATCGCGCTGTATGACGCGGTGAAGCAGGGGGCTTTCGCGCGCTATTTTTCCCGGGACGAATTTGGGATGTATCTGATGAAGAAACTGTATCTGGGGGCGGACGAGGCTTCGCTGTCCAATCTCGCCCAGATGTGCGTGGATCAGGCAGTGGCGGACCGGGTCATCCGTGAGCGCAGAGGCGTGGCGACTCTGCGCAGAAAAGCGTTTGCGGATCTGCTGGAGCGCGATTTCCCCAGACTGTCAAAACCCGGCAATCCGGCGGGAAGAATGAAAATCGCGATGCTGCAGGAAGGGCTTGACGGGACGTTCACGGCGGAAAAAAAGATCCGCGAGCAGGTGCAGGAGCTGTTCTCGCTGAGAGACGCGGGAAGTACCATGGAAGTGATCCGCACGGTGGACGCCTTCTATAACCGTCTGGTGGATCCGCAGTTTGAAGCGCAGCACGGGGATCTGTCGCGCGTGCTCTCTGTCTCCGCGGAAGATTTGAAGCAGTTTGACTGGCAGGATTTTCTGAACGAGACGGCGGCGGAATCGGCCATGGAAGAGATGATGCGTCAGATGAACAGCGGCCTGCTCCCGGAGGGAGAGGAGGAGAGGAAGGCCAGGGCCGGGCAGATTCTGGTCAGCGAGGAAGCGGCGCGGAAGATGTACTCATTTATCGAGCTGCACTTCGGAACTTCCTACATGGACGAGCGGGAGCAGAAGCGGATGAACCGCCGCATCTGCCGGGGAGTCCACGGGGACTGCAAGCTCTATTTTACGGACGGCATCCTGCAGAATTATGTGAGAGAGAATAATACGTACGTGATGGCAAAACGCACTCTGGAGATGAATCAGAGATTCTATCGCCAGAATGCAAGAGTGTCCCGCCACAATATCAACGAACTGGGAGATATTCTCAGGCGTTCCCTGCAGGCAAGAAACGAGGAGGAGCGGTACGCGTCTTCCTGCGGTACGGTTGTTCCGGCAAAGCTGTGGAAGGTGGGGAGATCCGAGGATGCCAGACTGTTCCGGAAGGAGATGAAGCGGCACAATTCGGACTTTGTGGTGGATGTGCTGATCGACGCCAGCGGTTCCCAGAGGAGCCGCCAGCATATGGTGGCGCTGCAGGGCTATATCCTGTCGGCGGCGCTCTCCAGAGCGGGGCTTCCCCATCGGGTGTTCAGCTTCTGTACGTTCTGGGATCATACGGTCATGCGCAGATTCCGGGAGTATGACGAGGGCCGGGAGGCGGACTGGAGACTGATGGAATTTACCTCCTCCTCCAACAACCGGGACGGGCTGGCGCTGCGGGCGTCCGCGGACGGGCTGCTGGAACGCCCGGAGGAGAATAAGGTGCTGATCGTGTTAAGCGACGGGCGGCCCAACGATCTGGTGGTCAACCGGCCGAACGTGCGCAACCCGGCGGTCTATACGGGAGAGTATGCCGTGAAGGACACGGCGGCGGAAGTGAGGAGACTGCGGAGCCAGGGGATCGCGGTGCTGGGCGTATTCGCGGGAGAAGAACAGGATCTTCCGGCGGAGCGGAGGATCTTCGGCAAGGATTTTGCGTATATCCGGGATCTCTCGACGTTCGCCCATGTGGTGGGCAGATATCTGAAAAAACAGGTGGATGACGGCTAGGCGTATGCCCGGCGCACTGCCTGCGGGAATAAAAAGGAGGACAGGATGAAAGAATATGAAGTAGTGCATGAAATCTTCAATGAGTGTGCGAACAATCAGATGCGGGATGTATTTTTTGAGGAGGTGATGATCGACGATCTGGAAGCGTATATCCGGGGAAAACACAAGGACCGGGATCTGAAGCTGGAACGCGAAGAACTGGCGGACGGAACGATCCTCTATCATGTGAATACTTCGGGAATCCTGCAGCGCTACACATTCACGGAATTATAACGGCCGAATGTGCGGATTTTCGCCGCACCGTACGGGACGGATGCAAAGTGATGACAGGAAAGGAGCCTTTTTTATGGCGAAAGTGACTGTGGAAAACGGAAAAGTTCTGTACAGAAGATTTCCGTTCCTCTGTGAGCTTCCGGCTGCGAGCCTGGTATGGGCCTATCTGCAGCAGGAGGACGTGTCAGCCAAAATGTGCTGTGGCAGCTTCAACGCGGAGATCGGCAGAGTGGTCGTCCTTGACCGGGACGGGAAGCGGAAGGTCTTTCAGTTTGAAAGCATGCAGGAAGCCAGGGAACTGCTGGCGAAGCTTGAGGAAGCCAATCCGGACATGGCGGTCGGGTACACACAGGAGAACCGGAAAAAGTTTGAATCATACTAATGGAGGAAAGAGAAGATGTTTGAGACACTGAGGAAGAGAGCGAGAAAGACCTACATGTGGAGGGCGGTGCTGTCTCTTGTGGGAACGGTCATTATCCTTGCGGCCACCAGAGGAGCCATTTTCCAACTGGCTGCGGGCATGGGCGGAATGGATATCACGGCGGATCCGGAGACTTATGAAGGAAAAGCCGTGATGCTGGATGTGGATTTCATTCTCGGGGATTACGTGGAGCACACGACGACCACGGTCCGGGATTCCGGCAGCCGTTCCACTTCCACCAACGGGAACAGCTACATTGCCTTCCAGTCCGTCTACGAAGAGGGAGAGGAATCCAGCGTCTGGTATTTCTACAGCCTCTATATGCCCAAGAGCAAGGAGGAGATGCTCTATGAGCGGGCGGAGAAAGCCTGGGAATGCCTGAATGACGAGACCGGGATGACGGCGGCGCCGGAGCCGGTGAAGGCGGTCGGCACCTGGACGAGAATGGACTCCCAGATGGAGGGGTACTACACGGAGACGATGGCCGAGATCGGTATCGAGGAAGGGGAGTACGACAGGATCTATCTGTATACGCTGGATACGGGAAAACTCGGCGGCGTGAATATCTATCTGTTCTGGCTTCTGATGGCCGGCGCGGTCCTTTTGATTCTCTGGTTTGTTTTCAGTGTGATCGGCTGCTTCCGCAAATCGTATGAGAAGGAGATTCATAAGTATCTTCAGAAAAATACGAAGTATTCTCTCGGCGAGATCGAGGCGGACTTTACAACGGCGCATCCCGTCGGAAAAGACGTATGGGTAGGGAAAAGATGGACCGTCTATATGGAAGGCGCGAAGGCGAAGATCCTGCAGAACGAGGATCTCGTATGGGGATATTATTTCAAACGGACCGGAAAGAACGCCGTGAGCCAGATGCAGCTCTATACGGCGGAGAGAAAGTCCTGTTACATAAGTCTCTCCGAAGAGCTGACCAAGGAAGCGCTCCGTTATTACGGGGAGGAGCAGCCGCAGATGATCGTCGGCTACAGTTCCGATCTGGAGCAGATGTATCAGAAGAGCTTTCAGGAGTTCCTGGATCTGAAATACAATCCGGTCATGAAAGAGGCGCCGGAAGGTACGTTTTTAAATATATAAGAGAAAAAGGGCAGGGGAAACGTTTTCCTCTGCCTGATTTTTTGCCGGTGCGGCGGCTTTTCGGCGGGGCCGCGCCCGGCGGGAACCCTGCGGGAGGCAGGGCTTTACTGCAGGAGGGACACAATCAGCTCCAGAAATGCCGTCATGTCCAGCGGTTTGGCCAGATGCGCGTTCATGCCGCTGTCCATGGATCTGCGCCGGTCTTCGTCAAATGCGTTGGCCGACAGGGCGATGATCGGGAGTTGAGCCCGCAGAGGATCCGCAAGCGCGCGGATGGCGCGGGCAGCGTCGTAGCCGTTCATGACCGGCATCTGAATGTCCATCAGGACGAGCGCGTAGGTTCCGGCCGGGGACGCCGTGATCCGGTTCAGCGCTTCGCGGCCGTTCTCCGCCCGGTCGACGAAAAGTCCCAAATCCTCAAACAGTTCCGCTTCAATCTCCAGATTCAGCTCGTTGTCGTCGACCAGCAGGATTCTTTTCCGGCCCAGGAGAGCGATCGCGGCTTCCCTGGCCTCCCTGCCGGAGAGGCGCTGTTCCTTCTGGATACGGAGCCGGAGCGTTACCGTAAATTCACTGCCTGCATGAGGCGTGCTTTTTACATCGATGCGTCCGCCCATCATATTGACAAGATTGCGGGCAAGCGTCAGCCCGAGACCTGTGCCGAAGACGCCGCAGGAGGTGGTGTTGGACACGCGTTCAAACGGCTCAAAGATGTTCTGCAGATATTTTTCCTCGATTCCGATGCCGCTGTCTTTGACAATAAAACGGTAATGCGCATATTCCGAGGCGGGTTCCGTCTCCTCTTTGACGGTCAGCAGGATCCGGCCGCCGCTTTCCGTATATTTGACAGCGTTTCCGCACAGATAGATGAGGATTTGCACCAGTTTCTGCCGGTCGCAGCGGACCAGATGATGGGTGAGCCCGGAAAGATCCGTGCAGAACTGCAGGTTTCCGGCTTTGGCCCGGGGCAGGATATTTTCCGTCGCTTCCTCCACAATCTGCTCGATTCGTTCTTCGGCTTCCGTTACCTCAATGGCTCCGGATTCCATGCGGGAAAGCTCCAGTATATGATTGACCAGACGGAGCAGGTGGTCGCCGGAGGCGGCGATCTTGTCCAGACAGTCGAGGAGCCGGTCAGGCTCGTCCATATATTTTCGGGCGAGGGCCGTATAACCGGTGATCGCGTTCAGCGGAGTGCGCATATCGTGCGACATGTTGGAGAGAAAGGTGCTTTTGGTGATATTGGCCAGACGGGCATGGTTCCACGCATCCTCAAACATTTTCTTCTGTTCCATCTCATGACGGATCTCTTCGTCCACTCTTCTGGTGCCGAGAACGATCCGGGAGATGTGCCCGCCAACGCCGACGCCGGCAATGCGAAGCTGAAGATACTGCGTCTCGCCGCCGTCCACCGTTCGGAAGTTGACATAAAAGATGCGGCCGGCACTCAGTCTGTCCCGGATATTTGCCGGGGCGATTGCCCGTTCGACGGCCGGCCGGTCTTCTGCGTGGACCCATGTGCGGATATAGTCCGAAAGGAACCGTTCATATTCGGCGGTATGAAAGCCCCCGCCGAACATCTGAGAAGTACGGCTGCTCAGCCGGTAGGGAAAGACGGTATTGGCATCCAGATCCACATAGAGGATGGATTCATAGTCGGCGCTGAGTCCTTCGATGACCTCCAGACGCTGGGTATGTTCTGCCTTCAGGCGTTTTCTCTTCTCCGTAGTCTCTCCTATGAAGACATAGAAAATATCTCCGGCCGACTGGCTGCGGACAAAATGTCCGTAATCCTCCACCCAGCAGACCGTACCGTCTTTGCGGATGATCCGGTATTCTACATAATCCAGGTCATGATGGCTCTGGGAAATCTGTTCCCAGATGCTTTTCTCCACCTCTTCCAGATCTTCCGGGTGCACGATTCCGCGGAAAGAATTGCCCGTGAGACTTCGGAATTCTTCCATGGTATCACAGCCGAAGATCCGAAGCAGGGCTTTGTTTGCATAGATAAGTTCTTCTTTGTCGTCCGCATGGTAGATAAAGAATCCCCCGGGCATCTGATCCATAAGATTTTTGATCTCAAGGCCTGTCCGAATCTGAGACGGTCCGAGGACTTTGCTGCGGGGGATATCCGCCACGGATAACAGGGATTCCAACAAGTCGTAATCTGTCACATACTGATCATTCAAGTCCGTATTCCTCCAAAGTTTCCCTGACTGCTTTTATCATAACATTTTATGGGGGATTTGTCATTGATTTTCTCACGCTTTTAAGGCGCTTTTAAGGCGGTCGGGTTTTTGAGATGGACAGGATATGTTTATTTCTTAACCCTATCATATCCGGTAGCAGGACGCAGGGGCGGACTGCTGTTCATTCCCCAAAACCTGCAGGTAGATCTGCGGGCTGATCTGGGATGAAATATTTTGTCAGCACTCCAAAGATAGAAAGCAGAGTCCGTAAGATTCCCATGACAGATCAGGTATACCGGGCATTTGTGGAGCAGAAAAAGCTTAGCAAGAGGGAAAATGTGATATAGGATTCGACAGAGGTAAGCGTCAAATAAGAACGTGTAGTGAAATATTCGGCGTTCTCCTGTAAACTTGAGGTTAGAGTTTTTAGTGTTCACTCCCAAAACTCTAAATTCAGGTAAAGGAGAATACACATGGACATTTCCGCTTTCACTCCGGATAAGCAGGTGAAACTGCAGTACTGGCTGGACGTGATCCGGCAATGCAGGGCCTCCGGTTTGACAAACCAGGCATGGTGCGAACAGCATGATATCTCCTTAAAAAGCTATTACTACTGGATCGCAAAGATCCGGAAACCGGCGCTTGAAGAACTGCCCCGGAAGAGTCATGGATGCAGGCCGGCAATAGAGCAGACTGCGTTGATGCCGGATGCGGCTTTGGAATTTACGGAGGTGTCCCTTCGCGGCAGACAGGATTCCAGCGCCGCTCCTGCAGCAGTACTCCATACCGGTACGGTGACGGTTGAACTCTTTGAAGATACTCCCTGCGAGTTGCTGGAGGCTATCCTGAAAGCAGTGCGATCATGTTAGGGGACCTCTCCCGGGTGGAAAAAATCTATCTGCGCACCGGGTACACAGATATGAGAAAGCAGCTGGACGGTCTGGTGGATATCATCCAGTACAGCTTTCGGCTTGACCCTTACAGCAATTCCCTGTTCCTTTTCTGCGGGAAACGTGCAGACCGGATCAAGGCAGTCCACTATAAAGGGGACGGCTTTTGCCTTTTCTATAAGCGCTATGAAAACGGCCGCCTAAAGTGGCCGCGAACGGGAGAAGAAGCCAGACAAATTTTCCATCAGCAGCTCCGCTGGCTGCTGGAGGGTCTGAACCCGGAGCAGCCAAAAGCAGTCCGGAAACGGGCTCCCCAAAAGCCCGGAAATTCCTTATAAATACTGGAAAATTCTGCTGTTTTATGGTATAATAAAGCCATACAGAACAGGAAGGTTTTCAGCCCATGCCGGATACCGGGCAGGAGTACAAAAAGCAGATCAAAGAACCGGAACAGCAGGTCCGGCTCCTGAGGGAGCAGGTTGATTTCCTCACCCGTAAACTTTATGGGACAAAATCCGAGAAGACGTCTGCCCTCGAAACAGAGGGACAGATGTCTCTTTTTAATGAAATGGAATCCTGTGCTGAGCCGGATGCCCATGAGCCGGACCTGGTGGAGGTCGAAAAACATCTGCATAAAAGGAAGTATGCCGGCCAGCGGGAAAAACTGATCAAAGACATTCCCCGCAGCAAAGTGCTCCACACGATTGATGAGAGGGAACAGATCTGTGAAAGGTGCGGAGGCACCATGGTAAAAGTCGGGGAGGAGTTTGTCCGTACCGAGGTACAGTTCATCCCTGCCAGCCTCAAGGTGATCGACCATTACCGGGAAACCTATGAATGCAGGGCATGCCGCAAAAACGGAACACCTTATATGGAGAAGTCCCCGGTGCCGTATTCCCCGGTCATGCATTCCCTGGCGTCTGCTTCCACGATCGCATGGCTCATCCATCAGAAGTTTGAGCTGGGCATTCCATTATACCGCCAGGAAAAGGAATGGGAGGCCCTGGGCCTTTCCTTAAGCAGGGCAACGATGTCGAACTGGCTCCTTTGCGTCTACCGGGACTGGCTCTCTCATGTGGTCTCTCATTTGAGGCAGGAACTTCTAAAACAGGGGCATCTGCATATCGATGAGACCCACGTACAGGTGCTGAAGGAACCAGAGCGGAAGAACACTTCGGATTCTTACATGTGGGTGTACTGCAGCATCAGGGACCAGGCACGGCCGGTCCGGTATTTTGAGTACCAGCCGGGGAGGGGCGGAAAATATCCGGAAGCGTTTTTAAAAGGCTATACCGGATATATCCATACGGATGCTTATTCCGGGTACAATGGGGTGAAAAGGGTTACGAGATGCCTGTGCTATACACATCTGCGCCGCGCTTTTGTGGACGCGCTGCCAAAAGACATCCATGGCCCGGAAGACTCAAAACCTGCGGAAGCAGTCGTTCGTCTGAATAAACTGTTTGAGATAGAAAAGGAACTGGATGGCCTTCCCCCCGGGACAAAAGAAAAAAGAACGGCTTGACCGCGAGAGACCGCTTCTCGAGGCTTTTTGGTCGTGGGCAGAGATAAGCTCTGCCGGGGAACTGCCAAAGTCGAAGCTCCATACCGCTTTCCAGTATGCCCTGAACAACCGGCAGGAGTTCTTCAACTATCTTGAGGATGGAAACTGCTCTATCAGCAATTCCCCTGCGGAGAATTGCATCCGCCCCTTTGTGATCGGCCGGAAGAACTGGCTGTTTGCCGGAAGTCCGAAGGGTGCTGCGGCAAGTGCAGGAATCTACACACTGGTCGAGACAGCGAAAGCCAATGGCCTGGATGCGATGAAATACATCAAATATATCCTGTCAGATATGCCGGGGAGTAGATTTCTTGAAAATCCGGAATATCTGGATGACTATCTGCCATGGGATCCCATGGTACAGGAACGCTGCCGATAACCACTGCCCCTTTAGTATAGAGGGTTAGTGGTTATTTTTCTATCCACCATCTTATTTGACGCTTACCGATCAACAAAGTGATCGACATGCTGAACGGGCTTTCCTTTGAGGCTCCGGACAGGGTTCCGATAATCGGAGGAAAAAGCCTTGACCTGAACATACCAAAGATAAGCCCGGTAAAGATTCCCTATCTGGCCACGGGCGCAGTCATACCTCCCAACGCACCATTTTTGGCCATGATGGGAGATCAGAGGCACGGGACAAATCTGGAAGCCCCAGAAAGTCTTATTCGAAAAATTGTCCGGGAGGAAACCGGACGAAATCAGCAGGGCGGCGGCACAACTGTAGTGAAACTATATCTTGACGGAAAACAGATTGCGGAATCTGTTGTGAAACAGGGAAAGATCGAACAAATGGCGAGCGGCAGAAACATGTTTGCACTGGGGTAGAGAAAGGAGGATGGAGTGATGTTTACAAATATTTTACTTGCCGGGATTTTATGCGTGGCAGTGATTATCATGCTGGAACTGGCGGCGATCTTCGGGAAACTGGAAGGAAGGTAATATAATGACTGCTGCTGGAAGGACAGGACGGCGCTCCGGTAGCGGAATACGCTGATATGTGTTACCACCGTCTCCCGGCAGGTACGTTACAATGATAACAACAATAACGGGAAGGAGAGATTTTCATGTGTAATGTTGATATCCGAAGTGAGATCAGAAACGCGGATCTGTTTCACTGGCAGGTAGCGGAGCAGATGAACGTATCAGAGTGCACATTCTGCCGGATACTCCGCAGAGAGTTGTCGACGGAGAAAAAAGAAGCTGTCCGTACTGCGATCAGGCAGCTGCAGAGCGGGGTGAACGTTTGAGAAAAAAGAATTACAGTGAGGCGACCATTGCGGCGTTGAAGTACGATAAGCTGACAGACATCGCCAGAGAGATCGGAGTCACTCCGCAGACGGCCGCAAAATATCGGGACGATCCGGTGCTGCAGGAAATGCTGGCGGACCGCCGAATGGAGTTTATCAGGTCGGCAACCGGAAGAATGCAGATGTTTCTGGATGAGGGCGTGCAGATACTGCAGAACATTATCCGCGACAAAGGCGTCAGTCCGCAGACAAAGGTAAACGGTATCCAGATTTTATTTAATCAGTGCAAAGTCTGGACGGAGCAGACGGACATTCTGGAACGCCTGAGAGCACTTGAAGAGGCAGAAAAACAATGAAAATTATTCGGATTTTAAAGTTTAATGGGGTTCTTGTATAAAGATACGAAAATGCACACGGTCCATATTGGCACGGCTGGAAGCTCTGGAGGCGAAGTCTCCGGGTTCTCTGGTTTTTGAAGTTCCATCAGAAGACGGAGGAACAAAACGGGTAAGCTTTCAGGAGCTTATGAAAATGCGGGAAGAGCCCGTGAGGAAAACGGGATCTGTTATACAGGCTTTCCGGAATGGCGGATCGTGGAAGGGAAAAATTTGAAAGAGCTGGACATGC
>CAJUNR010000006.1 GCA_910587765.1 uncultured Lachnospiraceae bacterium | reverse complement strand
CCGCGGTCAGCGGGGACGAGCTGGATATTTTCCGGCAGGCGGCGGCGACTCTGCCTGCCCTCTATGAGCATCGGGAAGCGGCGGGCCAGGCGGAAATCCAGACATTGGAGCGCCCGGACATCATGGAAAACCTTCAGGGTATCTTTATCCCTGCTGTGCTGATTGTCGCCATGTTTATGGGCTGTACGTTCAATGCCATGAACATCATTTCCGAAAAAGAGGATGGTGTGGCCTTTGTCAACGAAATCCTGCCGCAGACGCCCAGCCAGTACATTTTGCAGAAGGTGGTGGTAGGGTTCCTCTTTGGCAGTCTGTCTTCCATAGTGACTGCGTGTATCTGTTTCCGATTGTCCTTGCAGAATTTCGGGCTGATGCTGGCATTGATCGTGCTTTCATCCTTTGTGGCAGCGTTGATCAGCCTGTTTATCGGAAAGTTTTCTGAGGGCCTGATGATTGGAGTGGTCTATATTAAGATTGTCATGCTGATATTCCTGGCCGTACCTCTTGTATGTGCTCTGATCGGTGTGAGCGGGCCGCTGGCGGTCATCTGCAATATTGTCCCGTCCCAGCCGGCCTTTGAGGGCATCATGGCCCTATCCGCCGGGAGCATGGGAATGGCGATAAAAGATACTGGTATTCTCGCAATTCACTGTATCGCATGGTTTACACTGTATGTTTTGATTTCTACCCGGCGCAAAAACAAGGCGGTTTGAGCATTCGAAAAAATCTGGGGTTGTCGGTTTTTGCGTCGGCAGGAGATCAATCAGTCATTCAATTGTCACTTTTATCTGGTAAAATATAAATTACAGGAAGTTTGCCTGCCTGCAAGTGCGGACTGCCTGGGCGAATGAGCCGTTTTACTGCAGGTGATACCATTGAAAAAGGTAAAGAAGAAAGGACTGGAGACTGACATGGTTGATCTGTATTATATTGAGGATGATCCGGGTATTGCATTGCCTGTAAAAGAATATCTGGAACAGAAGAATTTTAAGGTAACGATCTGTGAAACGCTTGCGCAGGCAGGGCAGGCATTGAAGGAGCATGTTCCAACCCTTGTTCTGCTGGACTGGAACATGCCGGACGGACGCGGGGACGGTTTATGCCGGTGGATCCGCAGGAACTGGAAAGAACTGCCCGTTATTTTTCTTACGGTCCGGGGAGACTGCGCGGATATTGTCGCGGGCTTTGGGAACGGTGCGGACGACTATATCGTGAAGCCTTTTGAACTGGAGGTGCTGCATTCGCGGATTCTGGCATTGCTCCGCAGGACCGGCAACGCGGCGGAACAGTATCTTTCCTGTGACGGGATCAGGATGGACTTAAACCGCCATACGGTTTCCTGCCGCTTAGAGGAAATTTCTTTAAGCGAGGCAGAATACCGGCTTCTTTTGTGTCTGATGCAGAATAAGGGAAGGACGGTTACCAGAGAAAGAATACTGGAGCAGGTATGGGATGTAAATGGAAATTATGTGAACGATAATACCTTAACCGTTACCATGAAACGTTTAAGGGACAAGCTTTATCAGCCGAAGTGTCTGAAAACCGTCAGAAGCGTAGGCTACCGTATGGAGGATACCCTATGAGCGGACAGAAACAGATATGGATTACATTTGGATTCGTCCTGTCCGTCAGCCTGGTTACCGCGGCTGTTTCCGTCCTGCTTGCGTCCTGCCATTACAGCCGGCTTCCGTTTGAACTGCTGAATGCCATCTGCGGCGAAGTAATCGAACAGGAGCCGGAGACAAAAAATGTCATTTCCGCGGCATTAAAGGAATACACAAAAGGAAATCCTGACGGCGCGGCGGAAGAAGATGTGCTGTCTGCATTGGGGTACCGCGTCTCGGATTTTTCAGGATCTGCCTCCCCGCAGAATATTTTGTTTGCCGGGGCGGGCTTTTTCACAGGAATCCTGCTTTTCCTTTTTACTTTTTTGTATCGGAATCAAACGGAAGCCGCACGGATTCGGGCTCTGGCGGAGTATCTGGAACAGGTGAATACCGGCAGGGCGCCCATTTTATCCGCTTCCGGCGAGGATGATTTTTCCAGGCTGGAAGATGAAATCTATAAGACGGTGACCTTTCTGTATCAGACGAAGGACAGCGCGGTACAGGCAAAGAATGAGTTTGCGGAAAATCTGTCCAATATTGCGCATCAGTTCAAAACGCCGATCACCGCCATCTCCCTTTCGGTTCAGATGATGAAGCAGAATATGGACAAGAAACATCTGGAGCAGGTAGGGAAACAGCTTTCACGGCTGACACATCTTGAAGAAACTCTGCTGGTCCTTTCCAGGATTGACGCCGGTACCTTACATTTACAAAAGGATGAGGTGGACGTCTATACGCTTCTTGTTCTGGCGGCGGATAACCTGCAGGAGCTGTTTGTAAATTCCCATACTTCTGTTGAAATACCGGAACTGGGCGGGATGCTTGTGACCGTGGATCTGGACTGGACCATGGAGGCGGTTATGAATCTGATGAAAAACTGCATGGAGCACAGCCCCGGGGGAACAGTCTACTGCTCTTATGCACAGAATCCGCTCTATACGGAAATCCTGATCTGGGACGATGGGGAAGGATTTGCAAAAGAAGAGATTCCCCATCTCTTTGAACGGTTTTACCGGGGGGAAAACGCGTGCGAGGGCGGTATTGGAATCGGACTGGCCTTGTCAAAAGAGATGATTGAACGCCAAAACGGAACCATACGTGCAAAAAATAAACCGGACGGCGGCGCTCTTTTTGAAATTCGGTTTTACAGATACGGAATTGAAGAACAGGCACTGTTGTGATAGAATGTGGTCAAAGGAACAATCGCGTCACTGCAAGGTGTTGGCCTCTCATTACATAAGATGGGAGGCGGTGCGGATGAAATTTGACTTTAAAGACCTGATGGCCTTTGGTATGTTCATTCTCGCATTACTGACCTTTATGATAAAGTTCTGTCAGTAGCGTTTTAAGTCCCGGAAACGGGTACAGAAAAACCACCCTTGTATACTTGCCCGGTAACAGGGTGGCAATTCTGTCATTTGTATTATCGGTCAACCCCTTGTGGGCGGTTGTTCCTTTTATGTTCTAAATATATCATATCCGGCAGCAGGACGCAAGAGCGAACTGCTGTTTCTTCCCGAAGACCAGCACAATCGAATAAGACAGAGCAGATTCCGGAAAATCCCTGGACCTGTCACTGAGTTGTAACTTTCATTTGCTATACTCTTTCTTGTAAAAGTCCATGCAGACAGATGAAAGGAGAAAACTCCAAATGGAAATTTTGAAATGCGAGGGAGTGAAGAAGGTATACGGCTCCGGTGAAAATCAGGTGACGGCCCTTAACGGAATTGACCTGTCAGTCAGCAGAGGGGAATTTGTGGCAATCGTCGGGGCGTCCGGTTCCGGAAAATCGACCCTGCTGCATATTCTCGGCAGCGTGGAGAGACCCACAGAGGGTAAGGTGATGATAGACGGGACGGATCTTTCCAGACTGAACCAGACGGAGGCGGCCATTTTCCGGCGCAGGAAAGTGGGGCTCATATATCAGTTTTATAATCTGATCCCGACACTCACGGTGCGCAAGAATATCCTCATGCCGCTTACACTGGATCGGAAAAAGCCCAATCAGGAATATTTTGAGAAAGTGGTAAATTCCCTTGGAATCGCGGAGAAGCTTGACGCGCTGCCGAACCAGTTATCCGGAGGCCAGCAGCAGAGGGCGGCGATCGCGCGTTCCCTGATCTGCCGTCCGGCCCTGCTTCTGGCGGATGAGCCGACCGGGAATCTGGACCAGAAAAATTCCAGAGAAATCATCGACATGCTGAAACTTTCCAACCGCAATCTGGATCAGACCATTCTGCTGATCACCCATGATGAAAAGGTCGCTCTGGAAGCGGAGCGCATTATAACGGTGGAAGATGGACGCATCATCAGTGATCAGCGGCGGAGGTAACGGATATGTGGCAAAACGCGTATGGTTTATTAAAAAACAACGGTACATCCAGCCTGTCCGTCAGGATCGCGGCGTTTATCTCCGCCCTGCTCCTGTCCCTGCTGTGCGGGCTGTTTTACAATACATGGAAATATGAGGTGGAGAGGATTACGCAGGAGGAAGGCGGCTGGCACAGCCGGCTCTATGGGGAATTTACAGAAGAGGACATGGAAACCGTAAAAAATTTCGCCAATGTGAAAGACGTGGTGGTAAATGAAAAAGGAGCTGGCAGCGCAGGACCGGCATTGGATATTTACTTTGATGATATGGGTTCCGTTTTTTCAGACACGCCCCATATTGCGCAGCAGGCGGGAGCCGCACCGGAAAAAATCGCTTACAATTATGAACTTCTGGCCATGTATCTGGTCAGGGACTCCAGTGATCCGGCGCCGAGACTGGTGTTTCCGATGTTTCTGCTGATCACGCTTGCGGCGTCCTTCTCGCTGATCGTGATCATTCACAATTCCTTTGCGGTATCCATGAACGCACGGCTCCATCAGTTTGGCATTCTTTCCAGTATCGGAGCCACGCCGCGCCAGATCCGGACGTGTCTTTTGCAGGAAGCGGCCGGTCTCTGCGCCGTTCCGATCCTGGCGGGGAATCTGATCGGCATTGCGGGCAGCATGGGTCTGATCCAGCTGTCCAATACCCTTCTGGGAAGCGATATTCCGGGACGGCATAAATCGGTCTTTGGCTATCATCCGCTGGTGCTGGTACTGACGCTGCTTGTAACGATATTTACCATATGGATCTCCGCGTGGATTCCTGCCGGAAAATTAAGTAAGCTGACGCCGCTGGAAGCGATCAGAAATACCGGCGAACTGCAGTTAAAGCGCCGGAAAAATTCTTATGTCCTTTCGCTGCTGTTCGGGGTGGAAGGGGAGCTGGCCGGCAATGCATTAAAGGCGCAGAGAAAAGCCCTGCGGACGGCGTCCTTCTCTCTGATCCTGGCGTTTCTGGCGTTCGCGGTCATGCAGTGCTTCTTTGCCCTTTCCGGGATCAGCACAAGAGAGACTTATTTTGAACGGTATCAGGACGTATGGGACGTCATGGTTACCGTGAAAGATGCGGATGTGGATGCTTTTGGAGAAACCGACAGGATTCGGGAGATCAACGGACTGGAAAGCGCCATTGTGTATCAGAAGGCAATGGCAAAGCGGATCATTGCAGAGGAAGAAATGAGCGAAGAGATGAGATCCTTCGGCGGATTTTCCCATGCGCCCGCTAATGATGTGACGCAGACGGCAGGCGGCTGGCTGGTGGATGCACCGATCATTATACTGGACGATCAGAGCTTTCTGGCTTATTGCGAACAGATCGGGGCTGTACCGCGGCTTGATGGGACGGTGATCTTAAACCGGATCCGGGATGTGACAAATCCGGATTTCAGGCATCCGGATTTTATGCCGTATATAAAGGCGCCGGGCGTCGGGGAACATGCGGTAAGTATTTTAAGACAGGCAGGGAATGAAGAAATGACAGCCAGGCTGCCGGTCCTGGCGTATACCGAAAAAGTCCCTGTTTTGAGGGAGGAATACGCAACGCTTAATTATTATGAACTGGTGCATTTTATTCCGGTATCTTTATGGAAAGAGATCAGGGGACAGATCGGAGGGGCGGAAGCAGACAGTTATATCTGTATCCTGGGGAAAGAAAATGCGTCATTGGAAGAGCTGGACGGGCTTCAGGATGAACTTGGCCGGATCATTGGCGGAAACTATACCATAGAATCTGAAAACCGCATCCAGGAATACGAAACAAATGAGAAACAGATCCAGGGAATGATGGCGGCATTAGGAGGCTTCTGCGTCCTGCTTGCGGTCATCGGCATCGGCAATGTATTTTCCAATACGCTGGGATTTGTGCGTCAGAGGAAGAGGGAATTTGCAAGATATATGTCGGTTGGAATGACGCCGAAGGAACTTAAGAAAATGTTCTGCATCGAAGCGCTGGCGATCGCAGGCAGACCGATTCTGTTCAGTCTTCCGCCTGTGATCATTTTAACAGGGTATATGCTGAAGGCAAGTTATGTGGAAGCGGGCGAATTTATGGCAGAGGCGCCGGTTGCGCCGATCCTTCTGATTATGCTGGCTGTCTTAAGTTCCGTCGCGCTGGCCTATTCCCTTGCATGGCGGAATGTTCGCAAAATCAGTTTGGCAGAGGTTCTCAGAGATGATACAATGATGTGAGAGAACAGGAGGCGGGAAGTATGGCGGACTATAGGATACTGGTGATTGACGATGACAGGGAGCTTTGCGCGTTGATCCGGCGGAGTGTTTTACCGGAACGGATCGAGGCTGACGTAAGTTACTCCGGGAAATCCGGTTTGCAGAAGCTACGGGAGCAGGATTACCAGCTTGTCATACTGGACGTCATGATGCCTGGGGTTGACGGCTTTGAAACGCTGGAGATGATCCGAAAAGAGAGCAGCCTGCCGATTCTGATGTTTACGTCAAAAAACGACAGCGCGTCCAAGGTACGCGGACTGCGGGCCGGGGCGGACGATTATCTGACGAAGCCTTTTGATATGGACGAGCTGATCGCGCGCATTGTTTCCCTGATCAGACGCTATACCCGTTTTAATCAAAAAGACGGGCCGGTGCAGGTCTGTGAGTTTGACGGATTGACCATTGACTGCGAGAGACGCTGCGTGATAAGCGAAAACGGGGAATTTGCACTGCCGCCGAAAGAATTTGACGTACTCCTCTGTCTTGCCGGGAATCAGGGGAAAATACTGACCAAAAGGCAGATTTATGAGAGCGTATGGGGAGAGGAATATGTCTATGATGACAGCAATATCATGGCGGTCATCAGCCGCCTGCGGAAGAAAACGGAAGTAAATCCGGGGAATCCCAGATATATACAGACGGTAAAAGGGATTGGCTACCGTTTTAATAAGGAGGTCTGACCGATGTACGGGGATATGATGGTACTGCTTGGGGCAGTTATGATCCTTGCTTCTGTCTGCGGCTCCGCTTTTGTGATCCGGCGTGTCAAAAAGCAGATCGCAGAAATGGCGGAGGCTCTGGAGGATGTGAAAAACGGGAACGGAAACCGGCGCATCCTGTCGGAAACCCATGAGCTTACGGCTCCCCTTGCCTACGTGATCAACGATATCATCCTGTCTTATGAAAACAGGCTTTCTGCTTATCACCGGACGGAGGAGACCAACCGGCAGCTTATGACAAGCCTTTCCCATGACGTGCGGACGCCCCTTACCACACTGATCGGGTATCTGGACGCCGCCCATAAAGGAATCGTCGCCGGGAAAGAACGTGAGGAGTATATCGAAACCGCACGCCGGAAAGCCTATGACCTGAAAGAATATATCGACGTGCTTTTTGACTGGTTCAGGCTGGGTTCGGACGAATTTACCATGAATATCATAACCGTTGACCTGACGGAACTGACACGGAATCTGTTCATTGACTGGATACCGGTTTTTGAGGATGCGCAGATGGAGTTTGCGGCTGACATTCCGGAGCGGCGCTTCCGGGTAAAGCTCGATCCGGACGGATACAGGCGGATCTTAAACAATCTGGTACAGAATGTAATCTCCCACAGCCATGGGAGCCGAATCGAGATCGCACTGCTGGAGCAGGGGGGAACTATCAAAATCCGTCTGGCGGATAACGGGGTGGGGATTGACAAGGAGGATCTGAAGCATATTTTTGAACGGCTTTATAAATGTGATAAGGGACGGTCCGAAAAGGGCAGCGGCCTTGGCCTGTCCATCGTGCATCAGCTCGTAATCAAGATGAACGGAACCATATCCGCGGAAAGCGTGCCGGGCAGCGGGACCGTTTTCATGTTGTCTTTCCCTTTGGTGCAGGAGAAACTGCAAGGTTAATACAAGGTTTTTGCAAGGTTTCTGCAAGGTTGGCGTGGTAAGATGGCAGTGATAAAGGAGGTTTCAAAGAAATGAGAAAGTATGTAATTGAAACAAAACATCTTACCAAACAGTACGGAACGCAGAAAAGTGTCGCCAATCTGAATATCCACGTTCGGAAAGGGCGTATCTACGGTCTGCTTGGCAGAAACGGGGCCGGAAAGACCACAACCATGAAAATGCTGCTGGGGCTGACGCAGCCCACCTCCGGGGAGGTGTTGATCTGGGGAAAGCCGCTGCGGACAAATGAAAAAAAGCTGCTGCCCCGGATCGGCAGCCTGATCGAGTCTCCCGGATTTTATCCGAATCTGACCGCCACGGAAAACCTGCGCATTTTTGCCGCTCTGCGGGGAGTCCCGAACCGCAGCGCGCTGAAGGACGCGCTGGATCTGGTGGGCCTGCCTTACAGAGATAAAAAGCTGTTTTCCCAGTATTCCCTCGGCATGAAACAGCGGCTGGCCATCGCCCTTGCCGTCATGCATGATCCGGAGCTTCTGATCCTGGACGAACCGATCAACGGCCTTGATCCCATTGGAATCGCGGAGATCCGTTCCTTTATCCGTAACCTCTGTAATGAACGGGGGAAAACCATCCTGATCTCCAGCCATATTCTTTCCGAAATTGCGCTTCTGGCGGACGATATCGGCATCATTGACCACGGCGTATTGCTGGAGGAAGAAAGCCTGGCGGAACTGGAAGCAAAGAGCAGTAAGCAGATCTGCTTTACGGTTTCGGATACGGCGCAGGCGGCAAGGATTTTAGAATGTGTCTTCCATGAAAACCGCTTTACCATACAGGACGACCATCGGATACAGGTGCATAATCTTGAGCTTCCCATAGGGAAAACGATCACTGCTTTTGTGAAAAATGGACTGGAAGTATCCCAGGCCGTAACCTCAGAAGAAAGCCTGGAAGATTATTTCAGGCGTGTAACAGGGGGTGAGGGGATTGCTTAAACTGGTGATCTGTGAATTTGCCAAATTGAGACGGAAGAAATTTATTTTACTCGTGATACTTTCCGCCTTTCTCTTTCCCATACCTCTTACCATAATGATGACGACACCGCAGATGGCAGAGAGATATGACAGCGATGCGGAGGTTTTTAATGCCTGCTTCCAGTTCATCATGGGATATGGAGTAGAGCTGCTTATGCCCTGCGTCATTGGTATCATTGCGGCGATGCTGTTTTTCATGGAGCGGGATAATGACACCTTTAAAAACCTGCGTACCATTCCGGTGACAAGCACGCAGATGATTTTCGCGAAAGTGATTGTTTTATTATCCATGGGCATTGTTTTCAGCCTGTCCTCGGCCTTTGCTGCGGTTTTATGCGGAGGCCTGGTATCCGAGGTAAACGGGGTTGGCTACAAATTTTTCGTGGCGCTTCAAATGGGGATCTTTGTCATGGCCGGAACGCTGCCGTTGATCGTTCTTGTGGTGTTCTTCAGTAAGACTTATATTTTTTCCATTTTGCTGTGTGTTTTTTACAGTGTCTTAAGTCTGACCGCGGAATCCTGTTTTGGGGTATTGCCAAAAGCCATATGCTGGCTCATGCCTCTTCCCCTCGCGACTCTCTGGAGTGCGGGAGATATGGAACGGCATGGAGTGATAGAGGTCAGGGGTGCGGTTAGGGATTTGATGCCCACAACCTTTCAGACCGCCGTTATTTTGGGAATCTGGGCGGCCGTTTCCATTATAGTCATTGACTATCTGTATAAAAAGAGGGGAGAATAAGATGTTTCGTATGGTTAAAATTGAAATCTGGAAATTGAAACGTTATCATATGATTTGGGCGGGCGTTCTTTTAATGCTGTTATCCGTTTTGTTGACACTGTTTTCCACTACGGCGGTGGACGGTACTTTCTGGACCTGTTCCCTTTTTACGGAGCAGGTGATTAAAAACAATGTTACGATGATTTTTCCTATGTGCATTACCTTGATTGCCGGATATATCATTGCAAGGGAAGAAAAAGACGATACGCTGAAAAGCATTTTGACGATTCCGGTTTCCTACCGCGGTTTATTGTGGGGAAAATTGTTTGTCTGCGCTTTATTGTCCTTGTTTTTAGGATTTGTAAGCGCCGTATTTACCGTCGGTGCGAATCTGATCATGGGATTTCCGGGATTTTCCGCGGCATCCGCAGTGCAGGCCTTTGTTCAGATGATTTTGAACTGCCTGTTTCTGTATATTGCGGTCATGCCGGTGATCGCGGCGGCGGCCCGCATACCGAACGGACATATGATCGGCACGATCATCGCGTTTGTCTATGGATACGGGGGAATGTTTGCGTCGGGGAATATGGCTGTTTCCAATCTTTATCCCATTACGGCGAGTATAGGAATCATCGGGTACCGGAGCTATGACGCGGCGGTTCACTGGAATATGGGGCTGTGCGGGCTGAGTATGACGGCGGCTTTGCTGATTTCTGCGGTTATTGTGGCGGCAACCGGGAATGTTTCACCGGAAAAACCGGCTCAGAAGCAGAAAAAAGCCGCTGTAAAAAAAGGCTGGTAAGCGGTGCCGGGTGGTCTGTGGAAAATGAACAGGCAGGCATAGGTAAACTGGTTTTTCAGGAGAGGAGGAAACAATTATGCTTAAAAATATGGAGAGAACTGTCCTCTGTTATTCTCACCCCGGCTATATGTCTGATAAAGTAAGCTGTTCATATTCCCGTTTATAAGAGGTTACCGGTCTTTCCGTGACTTTGTCCGTTTCCTTTATGCTGTCGCAGAGAAGGGGGGATTTGACGTCATAGGACCTGCGCTTCTCTGAAACAACACATGGGCGGAAGTTTGCGTAGCAGTAGATACAGCCGTGAGGGCAGGTGTCATAAGCGCCTATATCGTCGCATTTGGCGCAGCGGCAGTGTTCCCGCTGCCCGTCTCTGCCGACGTCGAGCGGTACGCCCGTGATCCGCTCGATCAGCGCTCTGTCGATGCAGCTGTTATGCTCGATTCCGTGCCGTGCGAGATCAACCGCCTCCGCGCAGGTGGCAGGCACAAGTCCGTTGCTTTTTCCAATGCGGGAAAGCTCCCCCGCGAAACGGTCAAGTTCTTTGGGAGATAGTTGACGGAAGTTCATCTTTCTTAGACTGCAGCCGTTTTTGGAAGGATAAATATCCACAAAACTGAACACGCATTTTTCGGTATATGCTCCAAGAACGGACGCAGTTTTCTCAAAGCTTTTCAGATGAAATTCCGGAGTGTACTGATCAGAGAAAAAGATCGGGTCGTATCTCCATATCACCCGTTCCCTGCCGATTTTTTCGGAAAGCTGCATAAAGGTTTCAAGCCGTTTGGAGAGTTCCGGAACATAGGGTTCCGCCTCTCTGCCATAGCTGTTTATGGTGAATTGAAAATAATAATCATATTCCTTTAAACGATCGAGTTTCTCTATCATCGGCGCCGCGTTTTTGGTCCAGAACACGATGCAGTCCACCACTTCGGGAGAAAAGTTGATTCTGCTTACCTGATGCGCATTCATGGGATTTCTTACATATGCAAATCCCTCCTGAATGCGCCGGCAGAACCATTCGGAATAAAATGCGGGAATGTCCGTCCGCCTGCTTGCACTTAAAATCATTTCGTCAGCGCTCCTTCTGTTATGCAGGAAAAATACTTTGATTCCTGCTGCGGGGAAGTCTTTCGGCCAGTTCGTCAGCCTGATTATAGCACACGGGATCTGTCTTGTGAATCTGGGTATGGAAAGCAGTCGCAGGGAAATGGGAAAAAGACACGATCGACAGGAATAAATATTGAAAAACTGTATATCCTGTGATATGATTATGGCGAATTTTGATTTTAAATCCAAATTTGCCATAAACTATTTTGCGTAAAGGAGAAATGGGAGATGGATTATATTAAGAGGGCGTTGGAGGACAGATTGTGCAGATATGAAAAAACATACAAAGCAATTCTGGTAACAGGTGCAAGGCAGGTAGGAAAATCCACGCTGCTGAAAAAGATATTTCCTGACAGGAAATATGTGTCTCTGGATGATCCGTTTCTGGAACAGCAGGCAAGGGAAGCGGGAGACATGTTTTTGACACTGAATGCCCCGCCTGTCACCATTGACGAAGTACAAAGGGCGAAAGAACTGTTTCGCTATATTAAGATCAAATGTGATGAAAGCGAGGAAAAGGGATTGTTCTGCCTGTCCGGTTCGCAGCCCTTTCATTTGATGCGGGATATTTCGGAATCCCTGTCCGGGCGAATCGGGATCATAGAGCTTTCCGGCCTGTCCATGCGGGAGTGCATGGGCGATGGTTTCAACAAACATTTTCTTCCGACGATGGAATATGTGGCCGAACGCAGAGAGTCGCTGCAAAAGCCAAAAAATATCTGGGAAATGATTCATATGGGCGGATATCCGGAGCTTCAGGATGGCGCGAAAGAATGGAGTGCATTCTATGCAGACTACGTAAAGACCTATATAGAGAGGGACGTGCGGGAGCTGGCGGCCGTCCAGGATTTAAGTGCCTTTCGGCAGTTTATGATCGCGGCTGCCGCAAGAACCGGAGAGATCCTGAATTATTCCGCCGTGGCTTCTGAGATTGGAAAGGATGTGGGGACCGTAAAAAAATGGGTCTCCATCCTGGAAGCATCCGGTATTGTTTATCTGCTGGAGCCTTACACTTCCCATGTCTTAAAACGGGCAATCAAATCGCCGAAGCTTTATTTCAGGGATACCGGACTGGTCTGCTATCTTACGAGATGGCTGACGCCTGAAACTCTTGCTTACGGGGCAATGAACGGGCCTGTATTTGAAACCTTTGTGGTATCCGAGATCTTAAAATCATTTGCCAATGAGGGTCTGGACTACCGCTATTTTGTATCCTATTACCGGGGACGTGATAAGAAAAAGGTGAAAGAGGATGGAGAAACACTGGAATTGGAGACGGAGATTGATCTGATTATTGAGGAAAACGGAACTTTATATCCCATTGAGATTAAGAAAAATACACAGGCAAAGGCTGTTATGACCGCTGCATTTGCCGTACTGGATCAAATCCCCGGGAAAAAGAGGGGAATGGGGGCGGTAATCTGTAACTGCCCGGATGTCGGAAGCCTGAGAGAAAATATACTGCAGATACCGGTTTGGTATATCTGAGCTGTCGGTGTCAGGTGAGCTGTTCTCAGGCATAAGCTGCGGATATTCACTGCATTCAGGAAGCATTTCACAACAGACAGATTGATCGGATGATTCCGGCAGATTATAATACCTGTTACTCCCGTGAGGATAAGGAGGTATTTATGAAACTGAAAAAGGCAGTCATAAGGCAGCCGGAGGATGGACATGAGGAAAATTTTGCTGGTAGAGGATGATGCCCTTTTAAATAAAACGCTGACTTACAACCTGATTTCTGAGGGTTACGATACGGTATCGGCTCTGAACGCAAGTGCAGCCGCCGAAGCTCTGACCCGGACGGAATATGACCTGGTGCTTCTGGATATCAATCTGCCGGACGGCAGCGGATATGACCTGTGCAGGCGCATCAAGCCGGAGAACTCCGATACGCTGGTGATTTTCCTGACGGCCAATGACCAGGAGAGCGAGCAGATCCAGGGTTATGAAGCCGGGGCGGTGGATTACATTACCAAGCCCTTTTCCATTGGCGCCCTGCTGCGGAAAATTCGGGCGATGTTTGCCATGCTGGAACGCAGGGGGCTGATAAAGGATTTTTATGATGACGGCAGACTGTTCCTGAACTTTTCAGAACAGTCTGCCTCGCTGAACGGGAAATCTCTTGCGCTTTCCCCTATGGAGTATAAGATACTGTATCTTTTCTGCAAAAATTCAAAACAGATTCTGACCAGGCAGCGGCTTTTGGAAAGGCTGTGGGATGCGGAGGAACATTATGTGGAGGAACATACGCTGACGACTTCCGTCAGCCGTATCCGAAGTAAGATTGAGGCGGAAGGCGACACGTATATTAAGACGATTTACGGGATTGGATATCAATGGATGGGAGGCGGGAGAACATGAATCAGGGACGGATCTCTGTAAAAAGGGGGTTCCTGCTGATCTGTGGAAGTATGGCGGTTTCCATGCTGGCCGTCTGCGCCGTTCTCTTTGCCTTGACAGGCGACCGGCGGGTGCTGATGACCGGCGTACTACTGACAGCCTGCGCCCTCATCTGGCTGTTTCTCCTGATGCTGTTTTTCAGCAAACGGCTTACTGTATTTACAGGAGAGCTGTGCAGGTCCATAGACCGGATGATAAGCGAAGGAGAAGAACCTGTGCGTGCCGCGGACAGGGAAACACTGTTTGCCCGTATCCATTACCGCCTTTCGCGGCTGTACGGCATCATGCAGGAGAACCGCCGGAAAGTGGATGAGGAACGGCAGGAGCTGCAGATGCTGATATCCGATGTCTCCCATCAGGTGAAGACACCGGTAAGCAACCTGAAAATGGTGACGGACACGCTGCTTACAAGACCGGTCGCAGAGGAAGAGCGGCGGGAATTTCTGCAGGGCATCCGCAGCCAGACGGACAAGCTGGAATTTCTTTTTCAATCCCTTGTGCGGACCTCCCGTCTGGAAATCGGGACGATCCGTCTGGAAAAGAAAGACAGCCTCCTGATGGATACTCTGGCCATGGCCTGCAGCGGTATTGTGTATGCGGCGGAGAAAAAAGATATTTCCGTGACAGTGGACTGCCCGGATGGCCTGCGCCTTTTCCATGACAGCAAATGGACGGCGGAGGCCCTGTTTAATCTTCTGGATAATGCGGTGAAGTATACTCCGGCGGGAGGTGCAGTCCGTATTTCGGTGGAACAGTGGGAAATGTATGTCAAGCTGGATGTGTCCGATACCGGCAAAGGCATTCCGGAGAGTCATCAGGCCGCCGTCTTCCGGCGTTTTTACCGGGAGGACGAAGTACACGGGGAACAGGGAGTGGGCATCGGCCTTTATCTGGCCCGTGAAATTGTCACGCGGCAGGGCGGCTACATCAAGGTGGTTTCGGAAGTTGGAAGGGGTTCCACATTTTCTGTTTTCCTTCCCTGGAGATAAGGGATTTTTTGTATCTGTTTTCTGCAGCCGCGGACATTTCTGTGACATTTGTAGTTTACAATATCCTTATCAACGGCGAATGACTGCAGGGGGATGTCGGTACATCCCGAACATGCAGAACCGGGATAAGGAAAGGAGTATTTGACTATGAATGTATTGCAGGCCATTGACTTGAAAAAGCATTACGGCAGTGAGCCCAATATCACCCGCGCTCTGGACGGCGTCAGCCTGTCGGTGGAACAGGGGGAATTTGTGGCGGTGGTGGGAACCTCCGGCAGCGGCAAATCCACCCTGCTCCATATGATGGGCGGGCTGGATACGCCGACCTCCGGCAGCGTCATTGTGCGCGGAGACGATCTGGCGAAAAAAAATGATGAAGAGCTGACCATCTTCCGCCGCCGCAACATTGGTTTTATCTTTCAGAACTATAACCTTGTACCGATCCTGAATGTCTATGAAAATATTGTCCTGCCGGTGGAGCTGGACGGCGATACGGCAGACGGGAAATTCATGGATGAGATTGTGAAGATGCTTGCTTTGGAAGAGAAGCTTAACCATATGCCCAATAACCTCTCCGGAGGGCAGCAGCAGCGCGTTGCCATCGCCCGGGCCCTGATCACCAAGCCGGCCATCATCCTGGCGGACGAACCCACCGGCAATCTGGATTCCAGGACCAGCGCGGATGTGCTGGGCCTTTTAAAACGCACCAGCATGGAATTTAACCAGACCATTGTCATGATTACCCACAACAACGAGATCGCCCAGCTTGCCGACCGCATCATCCGCATTGAGGACGGCAGGATTGCGGAAGAAGGGCGGCAGGCGCGGGACGCTTTTGGAATGTCTTTCGAAGAGGCGCCGTCAGGCGGCAGCGAAGGGGCGCTGCTTTATGAGGGAGGCGGCAGATCATGATATGGCCTTTTGAAAACGACACCAGCGGTGTGGAAAAGAAACTGGCAGGACGGAGCCTGAAAGCCGACAGGCGGCGGAGCATTTTTACCGTTATGACCATTGCGCTTGCCGTCTGTCTCATGGGAACTCTTTGCTTTCTCTATTCTGCACAGCAGAAGAAGACGCTGGACGCCATCCTGGGGCAGTATCAGGCCGGCTGCGACGGGCTGACCCGGGAAGAGGTGCTTCGGCTTGTGGATGCAGGGCAGTTTGAAAAATGGGGTTGTATGGCGGACGCCGGTTCGGTCCGTTATGAAGACAGCGTATGCAACATCAGTTTTGTCAGCCCGGAAATGATGGACCTGATGGGCTTCGGGGAGATCACCGGCGCGTATCCACAGACGGAAAATGAACTGTGTGTGGAGCGCTCTTTTTTCCGCTGTTTTGGCCTTCCGGAAGAAGTGGGCCAGACGATTCTTCTGGACCTGGGCGGCGGTGAAAAAAACTATACCGTTACAGGCATCCTGGAAGCGGAGAACAACAGCCGGATTTTTACAGTCTGGATCTCGGAAACCGCCGTGGATCCAGACAGCCGCAGGGCTCCTTATGAGCTGCGGTTCCGCTTCGCCGGGAGCCGGGAAATGGAGACGGCGAAGCTTCGAGCAGATATCGAAAGGTTTTTTGCAGAAATGGGAATTCCAGAGGACCGGACTTTTTACAGCTCCAGCTACTTTGGAATGGTGGACCTTTATCTGGGAAGCGGAATGGAGATTTACGTCCTGTCGGTCCTGATTGCTGTCATCTGCGCCATTGTCATTTATAACATTTTCTACATCTCCGTCATGGGAAAAATGCGGGAATACGGACGCCTGAAGGTGCTGGGAACAACGCCGAAACAGTTAAAACGGGTAGTAAAGCGGGAACGGCGTGTTCTGACCGCCATGGCGGTTCCGCCCGGACTGATTCTTGCAGCCGTGATCGCGCTGGCTGCCGTGCCCGGCTACTGGTCCTGGCGGGACAATCTTCTGTCTGCGGCGGTCATTTCCATCCTGACTTATGGAATGGTTTTGATCGCCACCAGGAAGCCTTTGTCCATGGTGGGAAAGGTATCCGCCATGGACGCCGTCCGGACTGCCGCCGGTTCCGGGTATCAGGGACGCGGCGTTTCCAGGCAGCGCCGCCGGCGCCTGACCATGGCCCGCCTGGCCCTGATGAATTTCTCCCGGAACCGCAGAAAAGCGTTCGTAACGGCCCTGTCTCTCAGTCTGACTGGAATTCTGCTTCTGTGTGTTTCCGCCTGCGCAGAATCCGTGGACCTGAAAGAAATGGCTCAGTCCCAGTTCGGGGATCGGAGCCAGTATCTTCTGCAGTATGAGGACTATGCGGGCGGGGAATTTGTTAAGATGCAGAAAGAGAATCCTCTGGGGCGGAGCCTGCAGGAAGAGCTTGCCGCCATTCCGGGCGTGGACCGCATCACGGCTTACAGCATGGCCTGCGTGGAAATTCCCGACATCAGCGCCATTCCGGGGAACCGGGAGCATGAGCCTTTCATCGTCAGAGGGATTTCCAAAGAGGATATGGCCGGGATGTATGCGGGAGAGACGGTTCTTGACGGAACCGCGGATTACCGCCGGCTTCTTGACGGAGACGGCATCCTGGTCTGCCCGTCAGGCAGCGCGCTGAAAGAAATTTACAGAACCGAATATCAGGTTGGGGATACCATTACGGTTTCCTGCTATAATGGACGGTCCAAAACATATACCGTGATGGGGATTGTCGCGCATGTTCCGGTCGGCAATTCGGCTCATTATTTTATTCTGCCGGAGGAAGAACTGTCTGCGCTTTATCCGGAAATATCGGATTTTACCGGATATGTGAATGTTCACACAGAGCAGGACAGCAAAGAGCTTCGGCGGGCGGTATTTGGCGCCGTATCCGATGAGCGGGTGGCCGTTTCCGGACTGGAGGATCTGGCGGCTGAACTGGAAGTGGGCATGCGGGGGGAACTGACCCGGCTCTACAGCATTCTGGTCTTTGTCTTCGTGTTTGCCCTGATCAATCTTGCCAACACGCTGATCACCAACCTTCTCGTCCGTCAGCAGGAGTTCGGCGTGTTCCAGTCCGTCGGAATGAGCGGCCGGCAGCTGTCCAGGATGCTGTCTTTTGAGTGCCTGTACTATGTGGGGATCTCTCTGCTTGCGACTCTGACGCTGGGGACGGCGTGCAGCCTGATTGTATGCCGGATGTTTGCCCGGACCGGCATGTTCGGAAAGCTCATGTATCATTTTCCGGTGCTTCCGATCCTGCTGTTTGCAGCTGCGCTACTTCTGGTGCAGACGGTGTTCTCGGTCTGCGCGGTCCATTATACCGGAAGGCTTTCTCTGGTGGAGCAGATCAGGGCGCAGGGGTGAAATGATCCTGAGCGATTGACATGGTATGCGGTATTCTGCATCATTCAGAACGTATTTCACAGCAATGGGATTGTTTTGCCGTCTCAGAAAGACTATAATAAGATATTCCGTATGATGAGGAGGTGGCGCGTTGATCCATATTGCAGTCTGCGATGATGAACCATATATGTCCGAACAGATCAAGGCTCTGGTCTCTGAATTTTTTCGTAAGAAGAACAGGGAGATCAGCCTTCGGATGTTTGCCGGAGGCGAAGAGCTTCTGAAGTACGGCGGGCCGATCGACATTCTGTTTCTGGATATCCAGATGAAGAAAATCGACGGCATGGAGACGGCAAGGAGGCTCCGGGCCGATCGGTTCCAGGGTTTTCTGATCTTCATCACGGTACTGAAAGAGATGGTGTTCCAGTCGTTTGAGGTACAGGCCTATGATTATCTGGTCAAACCGGTCGATGAGGCGCAGTTTGAGAAAACCATGGAGCGCTGTCTGGCTTCCATGCGCAGCGCCGGCGAAGACCGTCTGCTCGTGCAGAAGGGGTATGAGAGCCGCATCATCCGGAAGGATGAGATTGTTTTCTGTGAGATCATAGACCGGAAAATCTATCTGAATCTGACGTCGGGAGAGGTTGTGGATTATTATGAGCGGATTGAACATCTGGAAACAAAACTGGACGACCGTTTTTTCCGGTGCCACAGGAGCTATCTCATCAACCTGAAGCATTTAAAAGGCTATAAAAACGGTACGGCATATATGGATAACGGCAGGGAAGTTCCCGTATCACGACTGCGGAAGCGGGAGTTTTCCAGCGTGGTTCTGCAGTATATGAAGAATATCTGAGCGGTTCGGGCAAATCCGTGAGGGAACGGCAGAGACAGAGAGCGTTTGTGTGCGGGGCAGATAAAATGGCGGAGTATTTCGATTATTTCAATATGGTGGCGGAATCCGGGATGGGGTTTTATGGTCTGAACTTGATTCTGAACCTGATCGGGACATCGTTCCAGCTTTACCTTCTGGCAAAAATTCTGAAAAAGAATATGTGGCCTCCTTTTTATTTCCTGTTTGCGGTATGTGCGGTGATGATCAATGAGTTTGTTCCGGTTAGGACGCTCGCCGGTTTCGGGGTGTTTGTCCTGCTGTTTACAGCATACGGGACGTTTGTCTGTTATGCGGATGCGAAGTCCGCCCTTCTGTATGCGGCTTTGACGATTGAAATCATGCAGCTCTGTTTTGGAATCGGGGAAACCCTGATGAATCTTTGCGGCCCATGGATGCCCGCTGTGTTCCGCGATCCGGACGGCGCCGCGGCCATGCTGGCCAGCGGGGCGGCGTCGCTGGTATTGAGCGGGTTGTGCTATGGTATAGTGTACCGCTGTTTTTCCTGGGATGTTCTGTATCCCAGGGACGCTTCGGACTCCTTTTCTGCCGCGGCAGACATGCAGCAGATGTTTTTGATCCTCATTCCGATCCTGATGATATTTATGATGAACGAGTACATCAGTATGCTTGCATTTGAATTTCAGTTTGAGGTTCTGATGGAGGAAGGACCTGCGGGACATCTGATCAGCCAGGGGCAGATGTTTGTCATGTATATTCTGGGGCTTGCCGGCCTGTTCTGCATCCTGTTTTCCTATAAAAAACTGCAGCAGAATTTCCGCCTCAGCACGGAATTGTCGCTGCTGGAACAGGAAGAGCATTCCCTGAACCAGTATGTGGAAGAAGCGAAGGCCCGTTACGATGAGACAAAATCGTTTCGCCATGATATCAGGAACCACATTGCAGTGGTAAAAAATCTTCTGCAGGGCGGGAAACTGGAAGAGGCGGTAAACTATATGGAAGATCTGGACGATATGGCGGAAAAGACGTCATTCCCCTGCAGCACCAATAATCCGGTAGTGGATATTCTTGCGGGAAATAAACTGGGGCTTGCAAAGAGCATGGGGATCGGCGTGAGCTGCTCCCTCTTTCTGCCGTATCCCTGCGGCCTGCGGGATATCGATATCTGCATTGTCCTTTCAAACGCGCTGGACAACGCCATTCATGCATGTAAAAGTATGGGGACAGAGACCGAAAAATTCATCCACGTATCCGGGCGTATCCAGGGAGATTTTCTTATGCTCGAAATTCGGAACAGCTTTCACGGAAACGGCGCCTTCAAAAATGGGACCGGACTGTCGAATGTAAAAAAAGTAGCTGAAAAATATGGCGGCGCCATGAATATCGAGACACAGGAGAAAGTATTTATCCTCCATGTGCTGTTGATCATCCCGGGAGATCAGGGAGGTATGACGTAGCAGATGAATGGAAGCTCAGAACCGGTCAGGTGAAGCCGGGTTTATGATAGACTGGAAAAATGAATAAAAAAGGAGCAGAAAGGAAAAAGACAATGAGTAAATATAATACCTTATGGGAATACGTGCAGAAAACCGAAAAGGAATCTTTTCAGCTTACCTTCGAGGAAATTCAGAAGATTGCAGGAATACCGATCGACCATTCTTTTCTGAAATATAAAAAAGAACTTGCAGAATACGGCTGGCAGGTCGGGAAGATATCCATGAAAGAACAGACGGTATTCTTTCAGAGGAAAAAAATGATTCGACTGGTCAGACCAACAGAAGCATGGGAAGAACAGGCGGCAGCGTTCAAACAGGAATTTTTTGATCATGGGGAAGCCGTCATTAACGGAAGTGAATTATTGGATCAAACAAATGATTACAGAGCATGGTGCCGATCCATAGACGCAAATACGAAAGAAGAAACGGTTCATCCGGATTGGGTGATTACGGACACATTTTTTGCCGTCGATGATCAGAGAAGGATTGTAGGAATCATTGATTTAAGGCATACGCTTAACGACTTCCTGAAGGATCTCGGCAACTGCGGTTACAGTGTTCGTCCGTCGGAAAGAAGAAAAGGCTTTGCTACGGAGATGCTGCGTCAGTTACTGGATGTCGCCAGGAAAGCCGGGATGAAGGAACTGCATCTCTCTGTGGAAAAGAACAATGAACCTTCGGTAAAGACAATCATTCAAAACGGCGGCGTCTATGAGCGCAGCTTTGAATTTAATGGGGAAGAGGCGGATATTTACAGAATAGTCCTGTAGAGTCCCGATTACTGGTGCAAGACGCCCGCAAACGCTTTGCCCGTATCGCCGCTGGAAATACAGCGGTTCGCTTTCCGTTTGCGGAACAAAGAAGGAGATTCATTGAACGATTTAAAAGAATTAGGAAAACTGATGATAGAGCATCCGGTTATGATGATTGTAACATTGATAGCGATGGCTGCAGGCGCGGTTTTGGGAGTCATTGCATTTAGTCAAGGGTGGTTAGGTTGATTTTTTGATGATTATGGAATACAGAAGGAGGCAGCAGAATATGGAATTGGTAAAACTGACACACGAAAGCATAGATAAGGAGCACATTTGCTGCGCCATATCCAATAATAAGGATATTCAGGTCATGTCCAAAAAGAACTGGCTGAAGGAGCGGCTGGACGAAGGGCTTGTGTTCCTAAAAGGAAATGTCCGGGGAAAGTGCTTTATTGAGTATATCCCTGCGGAATACGCATGGATACCTATTGAGGCGGAGGGCTATATGTACATCGACTGCCTGTGGGTATCCGGGCAGTTTAAGGGGCATGGATACTCGAATCTCCTGCTGGATGAGTGTATCCGGGACAGTAAGGCAAAAGGGAAAAAGGGTCTTGTGGTCCTGTCTTCCAAAAAGAAAATGGGCTTCCTCTCTGACCCGAAGTATATGGGCTATAAAGGGTTTCAGACGGCAGATACGGCGGAGCCTTATTTTGAACTGATGTTTCTGCCCTTTGAGGAGGGCGCCCCGCTTCCCCGTTTTCGTGATACGGTGCGCGCTCATAAAGAGATGCCGGAAGGATTTGTACTGTATTACACGAACCAATGTCCCTTTACGGCAAAATACGTGCCGATACTGGAGAATATGGCAAAAGCCAGAAACGCAGCGTTTCGGTCCGTACACATTCAGAGCAGAGAAGACGCGCAGAATGCGCCCTCGCCTTTTACAACCTTCTCCCTTTTCTATGATGGACAGCTTGTGACCCATGAGATCCTGTCGGAGAAAAAGTTTGATAAAATTTTAACAGATAAAGGGCTGTAGAGCGAAAGGGAGGACTATGCATATGCGGCGTGGAGAAAAGGAAAAGGAGGAAAAAGAGACAGGTAAGATGGGAGGAGCGCTCCTGACGGTTCAAAACCTGAGTGCATGGTATACGGACGGGAATATGATTCTTTCGGATTTTTCTTTTGAGCTGGCAGAGCACGAAGCGGCCGGTCTGATCGGACTGAACGGGGCCGGCAAAACCACATTTTTGAAGGTGCTCTCCGGTCTGCTTCCGACCTTTCGCTCCGACGGCATTTACTTTTGCGGTTCCCCTGCGAATTTCCGAAAGCAGGATTTTAAACTCTGCCGTTATACGGTGTTTGCCGAGGACAATTCTTTTTCATATTTTACCTTTCGGGAATACCTGGCTTATGTGTGCGCCGCTTATGCCCGGGAGGTTTCGGATGTGTCAGAGCTGATACAGGGCTTTCATTTTGAAGCGTATGCGGACACACTGTTGAGGGAGTTGTCAACCGGAAACCGGAAAAAGGCGTTTTTAATCACGGCCTTTGCCCTGAAACCGAGGCTGCTTCTTCTGGACGAGCCGGTCAACGGACTGGATTTCCAGAGTACGGAATACCTGTACCGGCAGATTTTGGGCTATAAAGAGTATGGGACCGTGCTGTTTTCTTCTCACATTCTGGAGAGCATTACGCTGACCTCAGACCGGGTATTTGTCCTGGAGGACGGGAAGATCCGGCAGACATTTGAGCGCGGGCAGATCAATGCCGCGGATATCCGGGAGGCTCTGCATGATGACAATGACAGGTAAAGCCTTTGCCAAAAAACTGTTTGGGGCAAACTACGAGCGGCTGCCCCGGACTTTTTTGATGGATCTGATTGTATTTTGGGGACTGTACCTGGCCGGTTTTCAGGTGCAGATTGCGCCGTCTGTCCGGATTCTGATGATCAGCGCCTTTACCGTTGGCGTGATGTGGCAGTCCCTTTCTTCCGGAGATAACGCTGTTGAATTGCAGCATATGCTGATGCTGCCGCACAGGCGCCGGGAGTTTGTCTTCGCCTATGTGGCTATGCTGGGAGCCTATACGATTTCTACAAAGACCGGGCTGCTTCTGGCGGTTCTGCTGGCGGTCGCTGTCTGCAGCCCTATGGAAATCATGGGAATGATCCTCTGCATGATTCACGCAGTCCTTATGGCCGCCGCAGTCTATTCCGTTAGAAAATACCGGTATGCAGGCGGACTTTGGGTCGCTGTCATGGCGGCCGCCATTCAGCTTTGGGGAAACAGGCTGTGGTTTGTCCTGCTGCAGATTGTAAACGGCCTGTTTGCCGGCCTGATTTTATACGGGGCGGACGGATATGTTTTTTATCCGTGGGAGAGCGGGAAAAATCACAGGAGAGCGCACCACGCCCTCAGACAGCGGAAGAAAGCTTCCCTCTGGCGGTATTTTTTCCGCTATCTGGGCTGTCACAAAAAATATCTGCTTAATACTGCTGTGATGTGGTGCGTGGCTCTTGGAATGCCGTATTTTCTGAGAGAAATGGGCGGCCTGTCCGCTGCCCCGGTGGGTTTTGCGATTCTGTCTCTGAATACGCCCATCTGCATCCTGCTGTCCTGCGACCGTGATCTGGAGCAGGCAGTCCGTTTCCTGCCCGGGCAGAAACGACGCTTGTGCGTTCCGTACTGCCTGTTTATCTTCCTGTGCAATATGGCCGCAGATGCGGTCTTCCTTTTAAGCTGGCAGATACAAAGCGGCGGCGTTACCGCCCTCATGATTGCCGGGGCTGTTTTCTTTGCCTTTCAGAGCGCGGTGCTGTCGATACTGCTGGAATGGTTTTACCCCATCCGGGACTGGAAGATTGAAAGCGATCTGTGGCATCATCCGCGGAAATATGTCGTTCCGGTGATCATGCTGCTGCTTGCGGGAGCCGTCTCCGCCTGGCCGGCGCTGCTGTATGTCCTGCCGGTGCTGCCGGCTTTGGAGATCACAGTGTTTATCGTCTGGCCGGCATCTGAAAGCCGGTAAGCGCCCGGTTCAGATAATCGTTAAACGGTTTCATAATGTGGAAAAGCCCGGCCGCCTTCGTGAGAAATGCTTCTGTATCGAGCAGTTCTTCATCCCTGAGCGGGTATTCCAGATACCAGCTTTTAAATTTTAAGTATTCCGACTGTGGGTGGCTTTTGTCATATCCGGCGGGGACATTTTTGAGCGCCGATCCCCGTACCGTAAAATATTTCTTAAATTCCGGCTCATGAATGATGCTTTCAAATTCTCTGCCGTTTTGCGCAATGTAATTCCGTACCATGGCCGTTGCGTCTTTGAACATATCTGCAAACAGGCCGCCGCCTAAAAAGGACTGATTGCCGGGTTTTATCATAAGATAATAGCCGACTGGGACCGGCAGCTTCCCCTGTGAGGAAATATGGGCACGGAATGCCGGATGGTAAGGCGACTTATCGTGGCTGAACCTCGTATCTCTCACCAGCTTAAAGGTAAGGTTTTTCGGCTCGTTATGCAGCACGCTGCTGTCAAATTCACCGATCCGAAGGATCAGCGCCCCGATCAATGCTTCAAATTCCGTGTTTGCCGTTTTGTTTTCTGTTTTATGGTCATGGTACCACTCCCGCTGATTATTTTTACTTAAATCAGAAAGATAATTCAGGATCAATTGAGTATTCATCTTTTTATTCCTCCTAAGCATTTGTGACAACGGAACAGGAAGTTCCGTCTAAGAATTTTCGGATAAACTCTTTCAGGCCTGCCGGGGATTCATAGGTTTTGCAAAATGCAAATTCCTGTGAAATGTCATCAATGTTTTCCATAGCCTCTTTTACTTCCATTATGGTATCTTTCGGAACCGCGGAAGTGAAATTCAACTGTGCAGGGTGAATCCGGTGATTTTGGATGGCATAATTGACTTTGTCCGCACAGCGGCAGGCCCCGTTTCCATATTCGCCGCAGTATTCTTTTAAGAAATCCGCCATTTTGCCGCGGATTCTTGAAAGCCGCTGTCGGTAGGCTTCCGGGGTGATACCCAGAATATCGCCCGCAATCCGGCTGTCCACCCGGAACATGGTCCCCAAAATAAAGATACACCGGCTTTCGGCGTCGAGGCACTGCAGCATGACATTCGTGCAGGACAGTTTCAACTCTTCTGCCAAAATGGATGTTTCCACATTCTGCGTGAGATCAGGCACATCGTCGACTTCTGCGTTCTTAATATCATCTCCGTAGTATTCAAAGCTGAGAGGAAATTTTGCGAACATATGCTTCTGGTAATTTTTCAGATGATTCGTCGCAATGCGGAATACCCACGTGGAAAAAGCGCTTTCCCCCTTAAAAGAGGACAGGTGAGTTATGATTTTTAACAGAATATCCTGTGCGGCATCTTCTGCGTCAGGGAAAGTGCCGAGCATACGCAGAGACAGGTTAAACACCAGATCCCGTACGCTGAGTATGACGGTTTCCAGAGATTCTTTATCTCCGGCAACGGCTTTTTCAATCAAAGCCTGCAGTTGTTCGTTGGTCATAGGTTTCATGATTTTTTACCTCCTGTATTATATTAGACAACGGAAAGACAGCCATGTGACAGGAAAAATAAATTTTTGCGGCAGAGATCGGTAGTGTAAAAAATTTGCCGATCCCTGTCCGGCCGACTGCCGGATTAGAAATTATTTAACTGTCCTATAAAATAAAAACCGTTTGATTTATTTCTATTCATTGTTGTAAATGTCAAATGATTGTATTCCTGTTCGGAAAAATCTTTCAAAAGTTGTTTTATCCATGTTTCATCATGGTGTCGGCATACCGCACCTTCCGGAAGTTCAAACACACCATATATGCCATAAGTTTCTTTGAATTTTGCATATCTTGTAAGATTACGTTCATCTGTGTTCAGCAGAAAATCATTTACATACAAAACTCCCTGTGGTTTCAATACCCGCTTTATTTCTGTTAATAGTTGCTCCTGCTCTTCATTTGTCCGTATGCAGGTTAAAACCGCAAAGAGGATTACGGCGTCAATGCTTGCGTCCGGCAAGGATATTTCAACGTTGTCTTTTACTCGTAAATCAAGATAAGGGAACTGCTGTTTTCCCCTTTCTATCATACCTTCTGAAAAATCAATACCAATCAGGTTACGATAGCCGTTATGATACAGTTCATCAAGTGTTCTTCCATATCCGCAGCCTACATCAAGGATCGTATGATCTCTTTTTACATATTTTAAGAATTCCCTGGCTTGAAAGGGCGTAGTAAATTCCTTTCTTTTTGATACACTGTTCCAATATTCTTCTTGTTTCATTTTCATTTGACCTCCTTTTCTTGAATTATATAAAAATCTGTGATAATCTGATATGAGAAATCTCATACTGGTTGAAAGGATTATTATGATCGTTATTCATCAAAATGGATTATTAGAGGAATACTATAATCATTTTCCGTTGTCGGACTATTTCAGTTTCGATATATGCCCCTATACATCAATCGTGAAATTTGACAGCGCGGAAAAAATTTTGTGTGAAGGGGGAAAACCTGATTCTCTGTATTATTTAATAAGCGGTCGGGCAAAATTGTTTCTTTCCCATGAAAACGGGCGCATTTCCCTGATAAATTTTCTAAATGCTCCTTGTTTTGTCGGAGAAATGGAATTACTCGGCGCGCAGGAAGCCGCCAACGGCGTAACAGCCATTACACCCTGTACGTGTTACGAAATTCACATCAACAAATGCAGGGATAAAATACTGAACGATACAAAATTTTTGCGTTATCTTTGTTTGTTCCTAAGTCAAAAAGCAATCGGCAACACTTATAATTATTCGAGAAACCAATCCTATCCCTTAGAGGTGCGTTTGGCAAATTTTATTCTGCTTACTTCATGCAACGAAATGTATAGAGAAAGGCATACAGAGGTAGCGGATTTCTTAGGTGTGACTTACCGGCATTTACTGTATGTTCTTGCCAATTTTGTAAAGCGAGGATACTTGAAAAAAACGAAACAAGGTTATTATATTCAAGACCTGACAGCTCTCCGTCAAATAGCAGAGGACTGTTAGATACAATTTTGTTTTATAACAGCAGGAATGAAGTGGGGGATTCCGTCGTTGTCGGCCTTTGTATTTACTGCAAAGGAACACGCGCCGGCTCAAAACGGCAAAAAGCGGAAGAAAGTGATTGTAAAAAAGGATGGTAACCGGGGATGTCCGGGGCTTGCTGCCGCGTAAAACACGACAGGATGCAGAAAAACTGCCGCAAAACTGGACTGGTTATTTTTTTCAAAACTGGATATTTTATTCAGGCCAGAATTGTTATACAATAGGCTGAACTTAAAAAGAAAAGAGGTTTTGAGTATGCGTTACAGTTTGAAAAAAATCGTACTGGCCGCGCTGTTTGCGGCATTTGCGTGCGTGGCGACCATGTCGATTCGGATTCCCACGCCCGGGACGGGAGGCTACATCCATCCGGGCGACGCGGTTGTGATCCTGTCCGGAGTGATTCTCGGTCCGGGGCTGGGACTTCTGGCCGCCGGAATCGGTTCCGCGATGGCGGATCTGGTGGGTGGATATTTCTTTTACGTGCCGATTACATTTGTGATCAAGGGGGCGGTTGCCTTTGCGGCGGGCCTGATCTATCAGAAAATCGGCAGAACCGCTAAAAGCCGCGGCGCGGCGGTGGTTCTGGGCGGAATCGCGGATATCGTTCTGGTGGGAGGCGGATATTTTCTTTGTGAATCGGTGATGTACGGTGCTGCCGCGGCCGCCGCCAGCGTTCCGGCCAACATCATACAGGGAATCAGCGGTCTGGTGATCGGCGCCCTCCTGTATCCGGTGCTCCTGACGGTTCCGGATATCCGCAAGATGGCGCATGAGGCAAAGGCGTATTCCTGATGCCGCATGGGTACAAGCAATAACATGGATTTTTCATACCTACGCCGTTTTCAGTCCGATGCGTGCAGCATGGATGTGTTTTGAAAAAACAGTTGACACATCCGTGGAATCGTGATATGATTCTAACAATTTAATACTTCAAACCGATGAAGCGGAGATAACGGCAACGATGCCCTTACAGAGAATCCGGGATGCTGAGAGCCGGAGAGGAAACAAATTGTCAAATGGACCGCGGAGGGCGCAGTCAAATGTGATTGTTCACAGAGTATTCTGCGACGCTTGCGGCAGGCGTAGAAATGCCGGGGATATGTTGGTATCCTGCAAAGTGCACGGGTTGTACCGTGAATCAAGGTGGCACCGCGGATAAGGCGGTATGGAATACCGTACCTGTTCGTCCTTGACAGAGCGTAGTATCGTTCTGCCAGGGGCGTTTTTTGTTGTTGTAAAACGCTGTGGGCGTGAACGATGAAAAAAGTATCAGATGAAAAAGGTATCAAAGGAGGCAATGACAATGAAAAACGAAAAAATCCCGTACAAAATCTACCTGAACGAGAACGAGATGCCGAACGCGTGGTACAATCTGCGCGCTGATATGAAGCAGAAACCGGCGCCGCTTTTGAATCCGGGCACTCTCGAGCCGATGAAGGCGGAAGAGCTGGCAGGCGTCTTCTGCGAGGAACTGATCCGGCAGGAGCTGGATAACGACACGGCGTACTTTGAGATTCCGGAGGAAATCCGCAATTTCTATAAAATGTACCGTCCCTCCCCGCTGGTCCGCGCCTACTGTCTGGAGGAAAAGCTGGATACGCCCGCGCACATTTATTACAAGTTTGAGGGCAACAATACCAGCGGCAGCCATAAGCTGAACTCTGCCATCGCTCAGGCGTATTATGCGAAGAAGCAGGGGCTTAAAGGAGTAACCACCGAAACCGGAGCCGGCCAGTGGGGAACCGCTCTTTCCATGGCGTGTTCTTATTTTGGACTGGACTGCAGGGTATATATGGTCAAGTGCTCGTATGAGCAGAAACCTTTCCGGCGGGAGGTAATGCGCACCTACGGCGCATCGGTGACGCCGTCGCCGTCCACGGAGACCGAGGTGGGCAGGAAGATTCTGGCGGAGCATCCCAACACCACGGGAAGTCTCGGCTGCGCCATTTCCGAAGCGGTGGAAAAGGCGGTGTCAAGCGACGGCTACCGCTATGTGCTGGGCAGCGTGCTGAATCAGGTCCTTCTCCATCAGTCCGTGATCGGCCTGGAGACGAAAGCGGCGCTGGACAAATATGGGGTGAAACCGGATATCATCATCGGCTGCGCCGGAGGCGGCTCCAATCTGGGAGGCCTGATCGCGCCGTTTATGGGCGAAAAGCTTCGCGGCGAGGCGGATTACCGGATTGTTGCCGTGGAGCCGGCATCCTGTCCGAGCTTTACCCGCGGCGTGTATGCCTATGATTTCTGCGATACGGGAATGGTCTGCCCGCTTTCCAAAATGTATACGCTGGGCAGCGGCTTTATCCCCTCGGCCAACCATGCCGGCGGCCTTCGCTATCACGGCATGAGCTCCACCTTGTCGGAGCTGTATCATCAGGGACTGATGGAGGCGGTCAGCGTGAAGCAGACGGAAGTCTTTGAGGCGGCGGAATATTTTGCGAGGATAGAAGGGATTCTTCCCGCACCGGAAAGCTCCCACGCCATCCGCGCGGCCATTGACGAGGCGGTCCGCTGCAAGGAAACCAAAGAGGAGAAGACGATCGTATTCGGCCTCACCGGTACCGGTTATTTTGATATGGTGGCTTATGAGAAATTCCACAACGGAGAGATGAATGATTCCATTCCCACCGACGAAGAGCTGGCGGTTTACCGCAGTCAGCTTCCGAGGGTCGAATAGCCGACAAGGCGCCGCGTTTCGGCGGCGCCTTGTAGAATTTAGAAATGATTTCGGTTTCGGAATGCCGTACTTGCCGTCTACTGCCTGTACAGCGATACCGTCAGGGTGCCCTGATCCGCGACTGCCTGAATCCGGATCGGTTCCGCAAAAATATTAGTGAACTTCAGATCCAGCGTATTGCCGGAGATGGTCGCATCCATTCCCTCCGGCATATAGGTCACTTTCAGGGAGTGAGGATGCCGTTCGGTGGCCGGCAGGCCGGCGCTTAACATGGCGGCGTACAGCGTCGAGGACACCTGACAGATTCCGCCGCCGATTCCGGGAACGTATTTTTTATTCACGATCATGGGCGCCTCTACATAGCCGTTAGCGGCTGTTCTCGGCAGAATGGTCTGGCTGAAAGAAAAACTCTCCTGGGGCTGAATCACGATACCGTTGATTCGGGAGGCGGCCAGAGAGATATTCGTTGCGCGCGAAGCCTTTGTGCTGTAGGCGGTTGCGTAACTTCCTATAAGCGTGCTGGCGGGCTGCGCCGCGGTAACAGGAGCCGCGCCGTCGCCGGATGCGCTTCGGCCTTCTGCTTTACCGTAAGTTTCATAATGGATGCAGTAAGCGCGGTAATCTTCCCCGAAGGAGGCCTGCAGGTCCGGATAGTTGTTCCGGTACGCCAGACAGTTAAATTCCGCACTGCCGGAGCGGCCTTCCGCCAGACCGGAATCCAGATAGTGGCGGTATAAACGGTTGTAATCGTAGCCGAAGGCGGTCTGCAGATCCGGATAAGTATTGTAATAGTAATCCAGATCAAACGTCAGACTGGTGAGCTGCGCCGGAGCCGCTTTCACGGACACTCCGCTTCCTGCCAGCATACAGAAGCACAGAATCATTGAAATAACAACACTCAATTTTTGTTTCATGTCTTTTCTCCCCATCATATTTTGAAATTGAGATTCGCAGCCTGCGGAATCCCTTCTCAATCAAATTGTACCATAACGGGCAGAAAAACGGAAGTGATTTTTCGTTGGGTGTCCGGTACGGTATATAAAAAGTAACACCGTAACGATTGCAAAAACCGCAGTTTTCTGTTATGTTTGATGGAAGAATCCGGAATGGCCGGATCATGTACGGAAATTATCCGGGAAGGAGCAGGCGGCTGCGGGAGTGGAAGAGATGGAGAAGGAAGTCGGCATCACAGGCAGGAAAGTGCTGCTGCGGGCGGCGGAAGAACAGGATCGGGTATTGCTGCTCGGCCTGATTCAAGATCCGGAGATTGTGAAGGTGACAAAAGGCTACCGGAGTCCGGTCTTCGGCGGGAGTCCGCAGGACGGGGTCCGCTTTCTGCAGGTTCCGGCCGGCTGTTTCCGTCGGGTCATCGCGGATCGGGAGCATCCGGAATCGGGCCTTGGAATCATTCAGCTCTCCGATTTGGACGGGAAAAGCAAAACGGCGCAGATTCATATTAAACTTTTGAAATCGGCGCGGGGCAGAGGCTACGGGAGGGATGCGGTCAACATCCTGGTTTCCTACGCGTTTGAGGATCTTTTGCTGGACAGTATCCGTTCGTGCATTCTGGAGAACAACACTGCTTCCCGAAGACTGTTTGAAGCGTGTGGTTTTCGGCTGGAGGAAATGCACAAAAGCAGCACGGACAGAGACGGGCGCAGCCGGAAGGTGTGCACGTATGTGAGAAGGAAGCGGGGCGGAAGGGATGCGGATCATTTTATGAAAAGAGATGGTGAACAACATGGAAAACAGTAAATCAGCCGGACATCTGGCGGCGCTTTTTACGGTCCTGATCTGGGGGACCACTTTTATCTCCACCAAGGTCCTGCTGACGGATTTTCAGCCTGCGGAGATTTTGTTCTTCCGCTTTGTTCTGGGGTTTCTGGCGCTGTTTCTGGCATGTCCGCGCCGGCTGAAGGCGCGGGGCTGCCGGCAGGAGCTTCTGTTCGCGGCGGCAGGCCTGTGCGGAATCTGCCTGTACTATCTGCTGGAAAATATTGCTCTGACCTATACCATGGCTTCCAATGTGGGAGTGATCATATCGGTTGCTCCGTTTTTTACAGCGATCCTTTCCCAACTGTTCCGGAAGTCGGAAGAAAGACTGGGAGCGGGTTTTTTCATCGGCTTTCTGGTGGCGATGGCGGGGGTTGTTCTGATCAGTTTTAACGGGACCAGGCTTCAGTTAAATCCGATGGGAGATTTTCTGGCGTTGCTGGCGGCGTTTGTGTGGGCGTGTTATTCCCTGCTGACAAAGGAGATCGGCGGCCTGGGGTATCCGGTCATCCTCACCACGCGCCGGACGTTTTTCTATGGTATTCTTTTCATGATCCCAGCGCTTTTTTTATTTGATGTGCGGCCGGGACTGGAACGGTTCGCGCAGGCCGGTAACGTGCTGAATATTCTCTATCTCGGTCTGGGGGCGTCAGCTCTTTGTTTTGTCACCTGGAACATGGCGGTAAAAGTACTGGGGGCGGTCCGGACAAGCGTCTATATCTATATGGTTCCGGTAATCACTGTCGTTACCTCGTCGCTGGTGCTGAAAGAGCCGGTCACATGGGCTTCGGCTGCGGGGACGGTTCTGGCGGTGGCGGGACTTTTCTGGTCGGAATACGGTGGAAAAGGAAAGCGTGCATAAATCCAAAGCGAAAGATCCGTTTGTTGCCGGCGGCGGTTGTGATTCGGCCGGTTTTCCGTTATAATATTAAAATCAGAAAATACAGGCAGGAGAGGAAAAGGATGACGCAGAAACAGGTACTGGTTCTGATCCCCATGAAGGAGAGTCAGAGAGAACGGCTGGAGCGGGCTTTGCCGCAGGCGGAATATACGTATACGAGTATTAAAGAAGTGACGGAAGAACAGGTTCAGCAGGCGCAGATTATTTTCGGAAACGCTCCGGCGGAGATGATCCAAAGCTCGGAGAAGCTTATATGGCTTCATCTAAATTCGGCAGGATACGATCCGTACGTCAGAGAAGGGGTCCTTGGTAAGCATACGATTCTGACGACCAGCAGCGGGGCTTACGGTAAAGCGGTGTCGGAGCATGCGTTTGCCATGCTGCTGGCGATGCAGAAGAAGCTTCATCTGTACCGGGACGATCAGAAAAAGCATATATGGGGAGAAGAAGGAGAGGTGGTCTCCATTGCGGATTCCACCGTTCTGGTTCTCGGAGCCGGGGATATCGGACAGCGTTTTGCGGAGCAGGCGCATGCCCTGGGCGCATATGTGATCGGAGTGAAAAGAAGCCCGGGAGCGTGTCCGGCGTGTATGGATGAGCTTCATACAACGGAGGAACTGGAGCGTCTGCTCCCGAAAGCGGACGCCGTCGTCTCTTTCCTGCCGAGCACAGACGAGACGAGAGGACTTTTTGACCGGGAGAAATTTTCACTCATGAGGCCGGGAAGTTTCTTCGTCAACGGAGGGAGAGGGGATCTGGTGCGGACGGAAGATCTGTGCGACGCGCTGGAATCCGGACATCTTGCGGGCGCTGCCCTGGACGTGACAAATCCGGAACCGCTTCCCGCGGATCACCGCCTGTGGGATATTCCCGGCGCGTTCGTGACGCCGCATGTCTCCGGTTTCTATCACCTGCCGGAAACGCTGCGAAATGTGGTCAATATCTGTATTGAAAACGCCGGGCGGTACGCGGCGGGAGAGACGCTGCGCAATGTGGTGAACCGATGAACGGATTATGGATGAACCGGAAATGGGAGGATATAATATGAGACAGCCGGACATCAGATGGAAAGCCTTCAAAGCGGCGTTCCCCTATACAATTCCGATTTTTGCAGGCTTCTGGTTTCTGGGGATGACGTATGGGATCTATATGAATGTCAGCGGTTTTTCCTTCGTCTATCCGCTGGTCATGAGCATGGTCATCTTCGGCGGTTCTCTGGAATTTGTGGCGGTGTCCATGCTTCTGGGCAGGTTTGCGCCGCTGCAGACGCTGATCATGGTGCTGATGATTCAGGCGCGGCATCTGTTCTACGGCATCTCCATGCTGGACCGCTACAAGGATATGGGCTGGAAGAAATTTTATCTGATTTTCGGTCTGTGCGACGAGACGTTTTCCATCAACTGTACGGCGCGGATTCCGCAGGACGTGGACCGGGGCTGGTTCTTTTTCTTTGTCACTCTTCTGAATCAGTTTTACTGGGTGTCCGGTTCCACGCTGGGCGGGATCCTGGGCTCCCTCATTACCTTTAATACGGAAGGGCTGGATTTTGTGATGACCGCCATGTTTGTGGTGATCTTTCTGGAACAGTGGAAGAAGGAGAAAAAACATTACACGGCATATATCGGACTGGCCGCGTCGGTGATCTGCCTGCTGTTGTTCGGGGCGGATTCCTTTCTGGTGCCGACCATGGTCTGTATCGTGGCGGGCCTGACGTTCTTCCGGAAACCGATTGAGAAAGCAGGAGGTCTTGTATGACAGCAGAACAGCAGATGATGACCATTGCCCTCTGCGCCGCCGGCACGATGGCGACCAGATTTCTTCCCTTTTTGATCTTTTCCTCCAAAAAGCCCACGCCGGGGTATATTCAGTATCTGGGAAAGGCGCTGCCCTCCGCCATCTTTGGGATGCTCGTGGTCTACTGCCTGAAAAATGTGGACGTGTCCGGCGCAGGCCATGGCCTGCCGGAGTTTCTCGCCATCGCCGTGACCGCGGCTCTGCATCTGAAAAAAGGACAGATGCTGCTGTCCATCGCCGGCGGGACGATCTGTTATATGCTGCTGGTGCAGTTTGTGTTTTGAATTGGAAAAGAAGCGGCTCTACTCCCGTTGCCGGGACGGAGCCGCTTTTGGCGTCGGTTCATATTTCTTTTTAAAAGGAAAGTTCGTATTTTTCCACGTCAAAGCGTCCGCTTCCCTCCGCCTCGAAGGAAATCCCGTCCGCTTCCTGCGGCGTGTAGATGCAGGCGGACATGACCTGTTCTCCGTCGTTGACAAAAATCTCCGCGGAAAAACGGTCCAGGAGGATGCGCAGGCGGATCTCTCCGCCCTGATCTCTGACCGGGGCTTCCCGCCGGTTGACGATATTGTAGCGGAAACCGGAATCCGTGCGGTCCAGACATACCGTGCCTTTGCGCACTTCGTAGCGGACGGAAACGCTGTGAGAATCGTTCTGGGCAAAATAAACGGTGAAGCTTTCCAGAGAACCTTCCTGCTGCGGCCGGACATGGACGGTAAGGTCCAGGATCCGGCCGGAGATTCCGGGCAGCAGGGTGCGGCGCGCACACGGAACGTCTTTGCAGAGTACAGGATTTCTGCGGTAGTTTTCCAGTTCTTTCACCGGCTGTTGGATCAGACGACCCTCTCTCAGGGACAGCTCCCGCGGAAGGGTGAACATGCCCTGCCATCTGGCGCCGTCCCGGCAGAACTGGCTGTTCTCCCATGCCTGCATCCATGCGATCAGCACCCGGCGTCCGTCCGGCGTCTTCAGCGTCTGGGGCGCGTAGAAATCAAGGCCGTAGTCTACGGCGGATACGCTTTCCCGGGTAAAAGCGTGCGTGCGGCGGTCGTAGCTTCCCTGCAGGCAGATGACGTCGTTTCCGTTGTGGAATGTAAGGCCCTGCGCCCGCATCTCCTGCGGCGATACGATCAGGAGCGCCCCGCCGTCCAGTTCAAAAAAATCCGGGCACTCCCACATCCGTCCGTACTCGTTGCGGCTGCGGTCGAGGATGCCGACGTACTGCCAGTGGAAACCGTCTTCGCTGGAAAAGAGGGCGACCGCGCCGCTGTTGTCCTGCATCCGGATGCCCGCCACGGCGAAGAAGCAGTTTTCTGCCGGGTCCCGCCAGATCTTTGGATCCCGGAAGTCTTTGGCCTGGCACGGTTCCGGAATCATGTCGGCGGTAAGGACCGGGTTCTGTTCGTATTTCTGATAGTTTCTGCCGTCTCCGACAGCCAGACACTGAGTCTGCCGGCACTCCGGGGTGTTGTCTTTACCCTGTACGCCCGTGTACATCAAAAGCTGACGTCCGTCGGGCAGTTCCGCCGCGCTTCCGGAGAAGACGCCGCCGGCATCGTATTCCATATCCGGGGCAAGGGCGGCGGGGAGACGTTCCCAGCGGATCAGATCGCGGCTCTTCATATGTCCCCAGTGCATGGGGCCCCAGTGAATATCGTAAGGGTAATATTGATAAAATAGATGATATTCCCCCTGATAAACGGAAAATCCGTTGGGGTCGTTCAGCCAGCCGACGGTGGGGGTCACATGGAAGAGCGGCCGCTCTTCGGGTAAAATCTGTGCGCCGTAGGTCTTCTCATAAGCTCTTGCTTCTGCTAATTTTGTCTGTTTCATCATCTCTAACCTCATTCTCTGTAACATATCTGTTTTTCCGTACGATCTGCGGTCCGCGGCAGGGATGTGCTTCGGTGAAAAAGAACGGGAAGGTAGTTTCTACCCTCCCATTGTGGTGTCGCCGGGACGCAGCACAGCCTGCAGCTTTACGTCTTTATTCTCGACGGGTTTTTCATGGATCAGATCGACCACCAGTTTGACCGCCTCCGCGGCGAGCCGTTCGACGGGCTGGACGATGGCCGTGATCCGGGGATAAGTCAGCGCAATGCTGCTTGTTCCGTCATAAGTGACGAGCTTTAAGTCTTCCGGTATTCGTTTCCGGTGGAGCAGGGCGGCCTGCAGGACCGCCATGCTCATAAGGTCTGTGGCGAAAACCCCGTCAATATCGGGATAGTCTTCCAGCAGTCTGGAGGCCACGGTCTGATAGTAGGGAATATCCGCCGTAGGCCATTTGACGCTGACCGAGCGGCAGGCAATCCCGTGCTGCTCCATCGCCTCCGCAAATACGTCGTGCCGTTCGTTCGCGGGGGTGGATACTTCCGCGTCGGATTTGGAACCGACGAACTGGAGAACGTTGCGGCAGCCGGAACGGATCAGTTCTTCCGCCGCCATCCGGCCGCCTGCCCGGTGGTTCACCGAGACCCGGGGGATATTTTCCCCCAGATTCCGGTCCAGCGCAACGATCGGCAGCCGGATATTTTCATATTGTGAAATGTCGAGGACGGTGTGAGCGCCGAAGATGATTCCGTCCACTCTGCGCCGCTTGAGCATTTCCAGATAACGCTGTTCGTAGTTCTGCTCGTAGTAGGTGTTGCAGATCATCGTCTGGTATCCTTTTTCACACAGCACCATCTCCGCGGCATTGACGAACTGAGCGAAGAACGGGTGCGCCACTTCCGGCACGATCACGGCTACAATGCCGCTTTTCTGAAAGAACAGGTTTCGCGCCATCTCGTTGGGCGTATAGTTCAGCGCTTCTATGGAGGCCTGCACCCGCTGTCTGGTCTCCTCCTTCACATAACCTTTTCCGCTCAGTACCCGTGAGACGGTGCCCACACCGACCTGTGCATGCTTTGCAACATCCTGAATTGTAGCCATATCTGATTCCCCATAAACTTATTATTTCTGGAATTAAGTTTACGTTTTTTTGGGCGGGTTGTCAATTATCCCTTGATTCCGGAGGAAGCGATTCCTTCTATATAATATTTCTGCATGAAGATAAACATCACCAGCATCGGGACTGCGGATACTACCAGAGCGGCCATGATCGCGCTGTAATGAATGGGCTGCGTTCCGAAAAATACCTGAATCGCCAACTGGATCGTACGTTTGTTCTCACCGGTCATCACCAGGAAGGGCCACATGAAGTCGTTCCAGTGCGCCACAAAATCGAGGATGAATACGGTGGCATAGACCGTCTTGGAGATGGGCATGACTACGGTGAAGAAGGTCCGTACCGGGCTGGCGCCGTCCAGAGCCGCCGCTTCCAGCAGTTCGTCCGGGATATCGCAGAAGAACTGGCGGAACATGTAGATGGAGAAACATTTTGCCACAAAAGGTATGACCAGAGCGGCCAGAGTGTTGACCCAGCCAAGCTGCGATATCTCGATATAGAGAGGCAGCATGATCGCTTCCATGGGCATAACCATCAGGGCGACAATGAAGTTTAACATCATGCCTTTTCCCTTGAACTCGAATTTTGCCAGAGCATATCCGCAGATGGAGTTCAGGAGCAGATCCAGCACCAGAATCAGCGCGATGTAGACAAAGGTATTCTTAAAGACCTGCAGCATATCCAGCCTTGAGAACACTTCCTTGAAATTGTCAAGCGAAGCCTGCACCGGGATGAAGGTGGAGATGGAGTTCATGTTGGCGAAAATCTGCGCTTCCGGTTTCAGGGAGGCGGAGATCATCCAGATCAGGGGAGATACAAAGATGATGCCGATAATGATATTTCCCGCGTAAAACAGAAGCTTTGTCAGGAAATTCTGCGTTTTCATAGATTTTGTCATAATCTGTATCCTCCTTCTCTAATTGGTCTCTGCGATCAGCTTCTTCATGGACAGGGACATAATGACCACGATGACGAAGAAGACGGCCGCAACCGAGCAGGCATAGCCGAAATTTCCCTGCTGGAAGCCCTGTGTGTAGATGTAGTAGACCAGCGTCTTGGTGCTGTTCTTCGGTCCGCCCTGCGTCATGACATAGGGCTGGGTGAAGAGCTTCATGGCCTGAATCATGGTGATCATGATTACATATTTGATGGTGCCTTTTAAGCCGGGCAGCGTGATGTACAGGAACTGCTGGACTTTGTTGGCGCCGTCCACGGAAGCGGCTTCGTACTGGTCTCTGGGGATGCCCTGCAGGCCTGCCAGGAAGATCATCATCTGATAACCGGCGCCCTGCCATCCGGACATGAAGATAATGGCGTTCATGGCCGTTTTGGAGTTGGTCAGGAAATTGATCGGTTCCAATCCCAGAGTGGTCAGGAAAGAGTTGATCAGACCGGTATTGGGGTTGGAGTTATAAAGGACCGTCCACAGGATGGAGATGACGACCATGGAAGTGAGCTGCGGGCTGAAATACATGGTGCGGAAGATGGCGACTCCGCGGAATTTGGACGATACCAGCATGGCCAGTGCGAGAGCCAGCACGCACTGAAAGGGCACTACGAGCACGGTGAAGTAGACCGTATTGCGGAATGCCAGCCAGAAATCCTTGTCTGTGAACAGTTTCAGGTAGTTTTTCAGGCCGATGAAGGTAATATTGTCCGGTCTCACGATCTGATACTGGAACAAAGAGTAATAGACCGTATACAGAATCGGGACGACCAGGAATGCAAATAACAGGAACATTGCCGGGACCGTGAAAATATAGGCTGCTACGCGTTCATTCCTTTTTCTGCCGGAAAGGCTGGATGTCTTGGACATAGTTAGGTCCTCCTATTTTAGTTCCGTCTCCGCCCGGATAATGCCCCTTGGTCTGGAAGAATTTTCTGCCGCCTGCGCGTCATAAAATCCTTCCGGGCATTATCCGGGCAGAGACTGATAAAAGCTCCGCTAATTTAAGAAAGGCCGCGCCTTGATACCAGGCGCAGCCTTTTTGCGGCTGATATTTGTTGCGTCGTTTTATGTAAACTTTGTATCAGTTTGCATAGTACATATCGTAGTCTTCCTTAAACGCAGCCGCGACTGCGTCCAGTTCGGACTGGATGTAAGCGGCGTCCACCGTATGGGAGGAAGCTGCTTCGGAGAAGATGTTGGTCATTGCCGCTGCATAGTTGGTAGAGAACACAGAGTAGGAAGGAGTTCTCGGACGGGGAACGGCTGTATTCTGAAGCTGCTCTACGATCATGGCAAGCGGTCCGTCTTTATATTCTGCCATAGCCGGATCGTCATAAGCAGAGTTCCGGGTTGCGGGCTTTGCAATCGCTGCCGCATAAGTAGCGGTATTTTCGGTATTGACGAGCCACTGCAGGAACTGTCCTGCAGCGTCTGCATTTTTACAGTCTTTGCTGATGGCTGCAGACCAGTCGCCGCAGGGAGAGACGGCTTTTTTCGTAGTGTCGGATACCGGATAGTAGGTAACGCCCCAGTCAAAGTCGGCGCTCGCGTTCAGAATCGAGATATCCCAGGAACCGCCGAGCATGGTAGCGCAGGCGCCGTTTAAAAATTCATCCTGAATCGGGTCGATGTTGGCATAACCGTTTGCGATCAGGCCTGCAAGATACTCTGCAGTTTCCACACATTCCTTGCTGTTGATATAGCCTTCTGCCTCAGAGCCGTCATCACTGACAAAATCTTTTCCGTTGGAGATGAACATGGGCTCGAGCGCGTAGGGAAGGCCCTCGCCGTGGTCCATGATGATATGGGTTCCCACGTAACTGTCGGTCGTACATTTTTTGGCGATCTCTTCCAGTTCGGACCAGGTCAGCGGATTGTCCACGGTGCGGGATTCGATATCCGCCACGTCAACGCCGCACTCGGTCAGATAATCTTTGTTGTAGTACAGCGCGACCGAAGACTCGGTGGCGGAAATGGCATATAATTTGCCGTCATAGGTACACTGTGCAACGGTGGAGTCGACAAAATCGGACAGATCATCCTGCGTAAAATAATCATCCAGAGGAACGATGATTCCGTTGGCCGCATAGTAGGAAACCGTGGGACCGTCTACATAGAAGATGTCCGGAAGGTCGCTGGAGGTGACGGCGGTAGTGATTTTGTTTTCATAAGCATAGGAGTCGGAACGGTCGATCGCTTCGCGGCTGACTTGAATCTCCGGATGAGCGGCGTTCCACTCTGCGAGCTTCTCCGTCCACCAGGCCTCCACCGCTTCTTTGTCCGTGGGGCTCCAGATGCTGATGTTGACTACGCCGTCCGCCGATGCGGAATCGCCGGAGCCGCCTGCCGCGGAATCTGATCCGCCGGACCCGCCGCAGGCAGTCAGAGACATGGTCATGGCAGATACCAGTAATACGCTTAAAACTTTTTTCATGTTCATAAGGTTTCCTCCTTTTTATTAATGGAACCCGTTCCACCACCGGTGTTTTTTTGCCACAGGAAATTTTCCTGTGGTCTGTTTTATATGGAACCCGTTCCATTTGCTGTAAACACAGAATAGCACTTTATTAGAAATTTGTCTATAGTTTTCTATGTAAACATTGTAAAAATGGGATTATATACAAAAATAGAGTGCAGATTTTATGTAATTTAACCATAAATAAAAATGATTTGGACAAAAAATCAAAAATAATATTGCGGAACCCGTTCTATAATGATAAGATAAATAAAAATTCAGAAAGGATTGAAAATGCGATGAAAGTATTACAGGAAGGCGCGCTGGCGGATTTTCTGAACCGGTTTATGGAGCTGATTCTGCTGAATGTGCTGTGGTTTATCTGCAGTCTGCCGGTGTTTACGCTGGGCGCTTCCACCTGCGCCATGTATGAGGTGACGCTGCGCTGGTCGCTTCATGAGAGTCCGGCGATTGTCGGAACCTTTTTTCGGACCTTCATGAGAAGCTTCCGCAAAGCGGCCGCCGTGTTTTTTATTTTTGCCGGAGCCGGTCTGTTCCTGGCGCTTGATCTCTGGTGCGCGCTTCAGTGGCAGACGCGGTTTCGCTTCCTGATCGTCGTTGTCATTCTGGCAGCCGTTTATTTCTATCTGGCGGTCCTGAGCCATGTGTGTCCGGTGCTTGTATATTTTGATACGGGAGTGAAGGAGAGTATCCGCAGGGCGTTTTTCCTGTCCATGAGCAACGGGGTGTTTACCGTATTCATCATGGTTCTGAACCTGCTTCCGGTTTTTCTGATCTTCCTGTTTCCGTATTATTTTGGACAGATCGTTTTTTTCTATTTTATGATCGGGGCCGGCGTGATCGCTTTTCTGTGTTCGCTCCATCTGATCCGGCTCTTTGATCCGGAGAGGGCGGGCGAGGCGGAGAAGCTGGAGGAAGAACAGCGGCGGCTTCGGAAAGAAGAGCGGCGGCTTTAGGGCTGCGACCTCTGTACAACCGTTCCTTCCGATGGTAAGATAGAAAAAACCGAATTTTCGGAGAATACGGGGAGACATCCATGACTTTAACACAATTGCGCTATCTGCTGGCTATCGTGAAGACCGGGTCGTTCAACAAGGCGGCGGAGCAGATGTATGTATCGCAGCCCTCTCTGACCAGCGCCATGAAGGAGCTGGAGAAGGAGCTTGGCATCACTATATTTTACCGCAGCGGCAGAGGCGTCACACTGACCGTCGACGGGACGGAATTTCTCCTCTATGCGAAGCAGCTCTACGGACAGTACGAAACGATTATGGAAAAATACGGCGGAAGCGGTTCTCACAGGAAAAAGTTCGGCGTCTCCACACAGCATTATTCCTTTGCGGTGAAGGCGTTCGTGGACATGGCGAAACAGTTCGACATGTCCCAATATGAATTTGCCATTCGGGAGACGAAGACCGCGTCGGTGATCCGCGATGTCAGCACGATGAAAAGCGAGATCGGCGTGCTGTATCTGTGCGATTTCAACCGGAAATCCATGGAGAAGCTTTTGAAATCCGCCGGTCTGGAATTTCATCATCTGATTGACTGCCAGGCCTATGTGTATCTGTGGAAGGGGCACCCGCTGGCAGAAGAGCGATCCATCGGTTTTGAACAGTTGAAGGACTATCCCTGCCTGTCGTTTGAACAGGGAGACGACAGTTCCTTCTATCTGGCGGAGGAGATTCTGTCCACCAATGAATATGCCCGCGTGATTAAGGCCAACGACCGGGCGACCATGCTGAACCTGATGGTCGGCCTCAACGGGTATACGCTCTGTTCCGGGATTATCTGCGAGGAGCTGAACGGCAGCGATTACCGGACGATTCCCTTCGAGGATGATGAAAGGAATCACAACAGCGTGATGGAGATCGGATATGTGGTACGCAGAAATACCATATTGAGCCGGATCGGAGGGCTGTATGTGGAGGAGCTGAAGCGGTGTCTGGGGCTTGAGAAAGACCTGCCGTAGATTCTTTACGGGCGGTTTGCTGCCGGCAGCGAAGGTAAGCGGATTTGCCGGGGAATATTATGTAAACTGAAATACCCTCCGCGCCCCCAGCGCGATCAGCAGAGAAACCGTACCGGAAAACAGGACGACCGCAGATTCATACCCTCTGGCCGCCTCGAAGAGAACGCCGTACAGGGCGTTGCCCAGGGGCTGGGCGCACATGGAGACGGTCAGGATGACGGAGATCACTTTTCCGGTCAGGTGCTGCGGAGTCTCCGTCTGGATGAAGGTCATCATCTGCACGGCGAAGACGGTGGAACATACCATGATGAAGAAGCAGCAGACGGTCAGCACCAGATAGTTCAGGATTCCGGAGTCTGTGAGGAGAAGCGTGATTCCGATGGGAAAGACGCACAGGGCGCAGGCGGTCAGAATCCCGGCGGACTTTCGGACGTCCAGGCGGCGGGCGAAGATCCCGGCGCAGATTCCGCCGGTCAGTCCGCCGGCTGCCATCGCTCCCTGTGAGAAACCGTACAGACGGCTGGCCAGGGCCGCGGGAAGCGCCAGCACTTCCGTGATGAGCCAGGGCATCGCCACAAGGATCATGGCGGAGAGGAACAGATTGATTCCGCAGACCACGAACATTCCTTTGCGGATCACCGGGTTTTCGGTCCGCAGAAAACAGATGCTTTCGCGGAAATCGTTGCGGACGGTTCTCAGGATTCCGCCCTCCGAGGTCTGCCTGCGGAACGGAATGCGGATAAAGAGTTCCATCACCGCCGACAGGAAGAAGCACGCCATGCAGATCCACAGTACGGGCTTCAGCCCCCAGGCGCTGTACAGCAGGCCGCCCAGCACGGGACCGGTCAGCGAGGATAAGGAATTGACGGTGTTGATGACGGAGTTGGCCGTCATGGTCTGCTCCGGGCGCACCAGAGCCGGGATGCTGGCCTGTACCGATGGCTGATAGGCTCCGGCGATGCCGTACAGAAGCATCAGCGTGACCGCCAAAAGGGGAACGAGGCTCAGGGTATTCATCAGCAGAGAGAAGGCAAGGAGCAGCGCGGCCGTCAGGAAATCAAGCGTTATCATCACATTTCTCTTATTGACCCGGTCTGCGATCATGCCGCCCACGGGGGATAAAAGGATGGGGGGCAGGAACGCGCAGGCGGTCACGGTCCCGTAGAGGGCGGAAGAGCCGGTCAGATTCAGCAGATACAGGGGCAGGGCAAAACGAATGGCAGCGTTGCCGAACAGCGAGACGATCTGTCCCAGGACGACAAGGGTAAAATCTTTGGTAAACAGTCTTTGGCTCATAATTTGTATATCCTCCTTTTCATACCGAACGACGGTATGTATATAGTTTAAAGAAATCTGCCCCTGCTGCGGGGCAGATCCGTTTCTTATGCACGCGGGCGTCCGGGTGAAACAGGTCAGCAGTCTGACGGACGCCCGGTCATTTGTTCTTCTGATAGATTTCGGTCAGTTCCTTCAGCCGGTCCAGCATCTCCTGATCCATGATGTCCAGTCCGAAGCCCTGGAGCATCTGGCGGAAGACCATGAATTTCCGGCAGGATTCTTCCACGGTGCTGTCGAAGATCATGGGATTGAGCCAGACGTTGGCTGCCAGCAGGATCAGCTCCGCCAGCTGCTCGGGGTATTCGGTCTCTATGGAACCGTCGGCGATGCCCTGCCGGATGATCGGCAGGATATAGTTCGGCGCCGCATTCTTGATGGTATCCTGAAGCAGGCTGAACAGCAGCCTGGGGTTATTGTGGAAACCGGGCGCTAAGGTGAAGATCTCATCCTGTACCGGCCGGCAGATGGATTCCCGGAAAATCGTCTTCAGCTTCTCGCTTCCGGTCAGATCCTCCCGGTCGCGGATGACGGCGAGCATCTGATTGGAAGCGGCGGTTGTCCGGTCCGTGACTGCTATCAGGATATCTTCCTTGGATTTAAAATGATGATAGATCGCTCCCTTGCTGAGTCCGCCCAGATGGTCGATGATGTCCTGAATGGAGGTGTGTTCGTAGCCTTTTTCCATAAAAAGGCGGAAGGCCGTGTCCAGTATGAAATTGATCGTCTCTTCCGGGTGTTTGTTTCTCGCCATTGGACTGCTCTCCCACTTACATACTGTCGGTATGTTTTGATATTATCATACCGTTGGTATGTTTGTCAAGAAGGAGGGGAAATTTTCACTGTTGTCTCTGCCGCGAAATCTGGAAGCAGCTCTTCCCGGCTCCCGGGGGATGGAGTGCGATTTTGTGGATGCTCTTCATAACGGCCTCCCTGCTGTTTTCAGGTGATTTTTTCCCGCAGGACTTCTATCTGGCAGCAATGCTTTTTGTCGTCTTTGTGATAAGTGATGCCGACGGCGAGGATTCTTCCCGTATATTCGGATATTCCTCCCGGTCTCCGGCAAAATCGAAGTGCGTATTTGCGGTCTTTGATCTGCTGTATGGCTTCTGTTGGCGTATGATCAATTTTTAATTCCAGGATCAGACAGTCTTCGTCTTTCTTCAGCGGATAAAAGAGAAAATCTGCATAACCGGTTCCTGCCTTATCTTCCCGTTCCATTCGGTAGGTGTCTCTGGCTGACAAATAAACCATATTTACCAGCATAGTAAGTTCTGTTTCGTTGTTGTAGTAGAGCAGAGGACTTTCCGTATCATGAGCATATTCCAGGATTCGGCACATGGTCTCGGTGTCTCCGGCCAGGGTAGCACGAAGCATTCGGGCGGATTCTGCGGCAAGACGATGGACATACCCCAAAGAAGGCTCTTTCTGGAGCATATCAGTAAACTGGTTCATCAGTTCTCTGTTGGGAATCGCTACACAGCCGTCTGTATAATTCAGGAACCCGTAGACGACCATGGCTGATAAAATCTCGTCTTTTGTAGTCAACTTCATGGATGTGGCAGCATATTCTCTTACATTTGCGTGAACAGGAATGCCGGATACCAGCATTGCAAGGTCATCTCTGACTGCCGCAATATTTTCCTTCACATAATAAAAAAGCTCATCATAAGGACCGGAACTGGTCCAGTAGTTTCCAAGATTATTGTTGGTCAGAGCGGCTACCACAGATCTGGGATTATAGACACGTTCCCCCGACCGGGTATGGTATCCGTCGTACCATAGACGAAGACCGTCTCTTGTTACCTTTTGCGCGTTCGGGTGCCGGGTCTGGTATCTGCGAAAAAGCTCGTCTACTTCCGTCTCGGTGAAACCAAAATATGCGGAATACTTTTCTTCAGAAGCCATGGTGTATTCATAAAACATGTTCAGTTCCGAACCGCTGGAATACTTTGCGATCGGAAGGATACCAGTCATATAGGCCAGTTCCACATAGGATTTTCCCTTCAGCAGATTGCTTAAAAATTCAAGAAAATCCTTTTTATCCTGTTCTGTTACAAATGACCGGTGGAAAATGTAATCCCATTCATCCAGTACAAAAAGAAATCTTGCGTCTTCATTTTCATAAAGTTCGCTCAGAATATCCCATAGAGCATCTTCCTCATGGATCTCCGCATTTGGATATGCTTTTTTCAGATCGCTGCAAAGTCTTTTTTCTACTCTCCTGATGTACTGCCGATAATTTGTACAATTTACGGGAATCTCATGAAAGCTGATGCAGATTACATGATGACTGTTAATGTGAGCGTCAAAATTTTCCGATTTCCCTATTTGAAGATGCCGGAACAATTCTCTGCTGTCCGCTCCCATCCCGAAAAAAGAAGCGATCATACTCGCGGCCATTGTCTTTCCGAACCGCCGCGGCCTTGTGATGCAGATGTATTTATTACTTTTCCCGGCAGAACCTGAGGCGCCGGCGGCCCCGCCCTTTGACACCAGAGGAATCAGTTCTTCCAGCAGTTTTGTTTTATCAATAAAATACAAAGAAGAGGCTTCTTCCTCAAACAGACCAAACGGATTCTTGCTGTCCAGATAAACACCCATGCTTTTCCTCACACTCCTTTTCAGTCAGGATCCTGTATTTTATTTTATCATCATCACTGACAGACGACAAGGCAAAGCAGCAGGAAAAATACAGGCAGTGACTTTTCACTTGTTGGTTCCGGTCGATTTAGCCGGGATTTCAGGCAGTTGAAAAAGAGGAAAGTTGTAAAAAAGTCAACCCGTCCGCTTTGTTATGTTCACCCGGCCCTTCAGTCGGATATCCATGAGAGAACTTCCTGCATAAATTTCGTAGTTTCCGGCGTCCGTCACAAAAGCGCCTGCATCTGTATGCCAGGACTGGAAGGCTCTGGCGGGGAGGGGGATTTCCACGCGCTTTTTTTCGCCCGGTTTCAGGGACAGTTTCTGAAAGCCCCACAGAGCTTTTACCGGTTCTTGGGACCCGGCGTCCAGTCTGCCCACATAGACCTGCACCGTCTCCATGCCGGTTCGGTCCCCGGTATTTTCTACGGAAAGGGACATGCAGACCGGCGCATCCGGACTGCTGTTTTCTGTGATCTCAAGATCCGCACAGGCGAAGGTCGTGTAGGACAGTCCGTGTCCGAAGCAGAACTGTACCGGGATCTGCCGTCTCTCAAAATACCGGTAACCCACCAGAAGTCCTTCCGCATAAGTCTCTGTCAAATGTGCGTTCATCCGCGCATGCTCTTCCTCTGTCAGAGGCCGGCCCGGATATTCGCCCACTGCGGGGGCCGGGCAGTCCTCAAGACAATATGGCAGGGACTCCGGTAATTTTCCGGATGGATTGACCTTGCCCAGAAGGACCTCTGCCAGGGCATTGCCCCCTTCCATGCCAGAATACCAGTCCCAGACGATGGCCCTGGCCCGGTCCTTCCAGCGCCCCATGGAGACGGGGCTTCCGGCCCGTATGACAACGACGGCGTTCGGGTTTACATCCAGCACCGCCTCGATCAGCTCATCCTGTGCGTAGGGCAGAGTCAGATCCTCCCGGTCATAGCCCTCCACATCGTAATCATGGTTCAGTCCGCCGATGATCAGCACCTCATCTGCCTCTTTTGCAAGCACCACGGCTTCTTCCCGGAGCAGACGCTGCTTTTCTCTTGTCTCCTCGTCTGTGATCCCCCTGTTTTCCATGAAGGAATCGTCGGCTTTCTCGTCGTCGATACTTGTTTTCTGCCAACTGACATCCGCCCGGATGTCTTTGGGGACGATGTGGTAGCCTCTGGCAAAGGTCACCTGACAGTTTCCGCCCAGTTGACTCTTCAGTCCCATGAGGGGGGAGATCTCATACAGCGCCTTGATCTCCGCGCTTCCGCCTCCGGCTGCGTGGAGCCGTTCGGCGTTGTCCCCGATGACCAGGAGTTTTTTCAGCTTTTCCGGCTGAAGGGGCAGACGCTTTTCTTCGTTTTTCAGAAGAATAATGGATTCTCTGGCTGTTTCCAGAGCGGCCTGACGGTGCGCGGGTGTATTGTAGCAGCCGCTTTTCCGGTCCGGGCAGGGGACGGCCCGTGCACTTGTGCCCTCTGTCACGACGTCAATCATCTTCAGCCGCAGCATCAGGCGGATCAGATTCCGTACCTTCCGGTCCACCAGTTCCTCCGGGATCTGTCCCTCATGCACCGCTTTCCGGAGCGGATTCGCCAGATAGTAGTCGCCAAAATCACTGGTTACGGACATCTCCAGATCCACGGGGGCTTCTGCCGCCGCCTTTGTGTCATGGAGTGCTCCCCAGTCTGTAATGACAGCGCCGTCGAAGCCCCATTCCTTCCGCAGGATCTCATGGAGCAGCATGGGATTTTCACAGCAGTGGGTTCCCCGGATCAGGTTGTAGCCTCCCATGAGAGAATACGTATTCCCCTCTTTGACGGCCGTCTCAAAGCCGGGGAGATAGATCTCCCGGAAAGCCCGCTCGTCAATCTCCGCGTTGACCCATACCCGCTCAGTCTCCTGACTGTTCAGGGCGAAATGCTTTACGCAGGCTGCGGTATCCGATTCCTGGATGCCCTGGATCATGGGAACGGCCATCTGTGAGGTCAGAAAGGGATCCTCACTCATATATTCAAAATTCCGTCCGCAGACCGGCACCCGCTTGATGTTGATGCCGGGGGCGAGGATCACGTCCTTGCCCCGGCCCCTGGCCTCTTCTCCCAGGGCGCGCCCGGAGTTTCGGGCCAGCTCCCGGTTCCAGGTGGCCGCCACCGCGCTGTTGCAGGGCAGGTAGCTTACATAGTCGTCGGAATTACCCACGGGGATCCAGTCATCGTTGTGAAATTCATGCCGCACGCCCATGGGTCCGTCCGACATCCGGAGCGCCGGAATCTGAAGCCGCTTTACATCGCCGCTTTGAAACAATCCGTTTCCATGGATCATCCGGATCTTTTCTTTCAGCGTCAGCTCCGAAAGGAGCGCTTCTGTTTTTGCGTTTATTTCCTGTATGGTCATATGCTGTTCTCCTGTTCTTGTTTTTGTGAATGCAGGCAGGCCCCATCCGGCAGATGTTCCTGCAGTTTACAAAGTAACGCTTACCGACCCGCCGCAGCCGTCAAGCACCGTCCGGTTCTCCAGAACCTGATATGCCGCGCCTGCCACAGCCGTGGCTTTGATCCGGATCAGTTCCACCGTATAAGTTCCGGTTCCTTCGGAAGTGATCCGGATCCTGTTTCCGTCTCTTTGTGCCGTCAGTCGCCGTTTCGCTGTCCGATCCATGCCGTAAACGACTGTCCCGGCTGTAATTCCTTCTTTCAATGCGTAGATCCGGAAAACAGTCCCCTCCTCGTAGGCATATTCCGGAGTATCCGCCCGGCTTCCGAGGGCCAGGACCGTGTTCGGACGCACCCACAGAGGGATCTCGAGGTAGCCGCAGGGCTCTTCGTACCAGCGTCCGCCCTCCCGCTGTTCCTGGGTGAAGAAGTTGGTCCAGGTTCCCTCCGGCAGATAATATTCCCCCATGCTGTCCGGATTCATGACCGGCGCCACAAGAAGGCTGTCTCCCAGCATGTACTGTTTATCCAGATATCGGCACATTCGGTCTTTTTCGTATTCCAGAACCATGGCGCGCATGACCGGAAGCCCCGTTTCATGGGTCTGGATCGCCGCCTGGTACAGATAGGGCATCAATCGCATCTTCAGCCGGGTGAAGAAACGGAGCACATCCACCGCTTCCTCATCATACAGCCACGGTACCCGGTAGGAACGGCTTCCGTGGAGACGGCTGTGGGAGGAGAGGAGCCCGAAGGCACACCAGCGTTTGTATACGTCCGCGGTAGACGTATCCTCGAATCCGCCAATATCATGGCTCCAGAATCCGAAGCCGGACAGCAGCAGGGAAAGCCCGCCCCGCAGACTCTGTTCCATGGCAGTGTAGGAGGACCAGCAGTCGCCGCCCCAGTGAACCGGGAACCGCTGCCCGCCGGCCGTGGCGGACCGGGCGAAGAGTACCGCCTTTCCCTCGCCCCGCTTCTGTTCCAACAGCTCATAGACAGCCTGATTGTACAGAAAGGTGTAATAATTGTGCATTTTTTCCGGATTCGAGCCGTCGGCGTACACGCAGTCCACAGGAATCCGCTCGCCAAAGTCGGTCTTGAAGCAGTCCACGCCCATGTCCACCAGCCGCCCCAGCTTTTCCTGATACCACAGGCGTGCTTCCGGGTTGGTGAAATCCACCACCGCCATGCCCGGCTGCCACATATCCCACTGCCAGACCGAACCGTCCGGTCGCTTCAGGAAATACCCTTTTTCAGCGCCTTCGGCGAACAGGGGGGACGCCTGCCCGATATACGGGTTGATCCAAACGCACACCCGCAGTCCCCGCTCCCAGATTCTGGCAAGCATGGATTCCGGTTCTGGAAAGACTCTGGAGTCCCATTCAAAATCACACCAGTGAAATTCTTTCATCCAGAAGCAGTCAAAATGAAAGACACTCAATGGTATATCCCGTTCTTTCATGCCGTCGATAAAGCGCATGACCGTTTCCTCGTCGTAATCGGTCGTAAAGGAAGTGGAAAGCCACAGTCCGAAGGTCCAGGGTTCCGGTACCGGGGGACGTCCGGTCAGAGCCGTATAATTGGATATGACTTCCTTCAGATCCTTTCCTCCGATGAGAAAATAGTCCAGGCACTCGCCCGGGACGGAGAATGCCGCCTTGTCGACGATCTCCGAAGCCGTCTCAAAAGATACCCGTTCCGTATGGTTTACAAACAGTCCGTACCCCTTGCCGGACAGATAGAAAGGAATATTCTTGTAGCTTTGTTCAGTGGAGGTTCCTCCGTCCTCATTCCAGATATTCACACTCTGTCCGTTCTTTACAAAGGGCGTAAAGCGTTCGCCCATGCCGTAGATTAGTTCCCCCACATCCAAAGAGAGCTGCTGACGCATATAAGCGTCCCGGTCGCTGCTCTTCACATAGGGGCCGCCCTTCCAGTCTGTCTTCAGATAGGCGAGATCCTTTTTGCCGCTGCTGCAGAGCTCCCGGTCTTCCTTATAATACGTCATCTTCCATGGCTGCTTTTCAATATCCAGCCGAAGCGATCCGCTCCTTACCGTCAGGGTATGTTCGCTTTCTTCCATCTGAAGCGCCGCATTCTCGTCCATGGTCAGGTCAAAAGACGGTCCGTCTGTTTTGGCGCCCATATAGTGATACGTCTTTACACGTAGGATGTCCTTTCCGGGCGCGCTGATCTCCACCGTCAGGTTGACTCCGCCCAGGGTATCCCCCCGGTCCTGAATGTGGGACGTGGGAGCGATCAATGTTACCTTTGTTTTTTCTCTTTTTACAAAAGAGACCTCTGCGGGGCTGAAACATTCGCAGCCCTCTTTCTGCAGCCAGCATCCGTTACTGAATTTCATACTCTGTTCTCCTTATGTTAGTTCCGCATCTGTCCTCATTTCGCCCCTTCCTTTTCACGGGCAGGCGCGGTATGGGTTACATTGAAAATGTAAGGTCAGATTACACGATCCTGCTCTTAAATGATACTACAATTTTTACACTTTTTTTGCTCTAAAAATTAGTGTGTTCAAATGGACTGAAATCCTTTAAAATAAAGAAAATACAGGTTTTATGGTGAAATATGATGAAAATGCGGAAAAAATACAATCTGTTTCTGTCCAAATTTCGGATTGCCCAGCAGATCCTGCTGGTCTTCTTCGTGTGCACGGTGATTCCGATGCTCTTTCTGGGGCTTGCAGAGACGCACCGCGCCGGGACGCTGCTGGCCGGACAGTATGAGTCTCTGGCAGAGGCGGACAGCGTCCGGGTCAGATCCATTCTGTTTGATATTACCACGTCCATCTATACGGCAAGTGATACGATCCTTGGGGGAACGGACTGTATGGAGCTGTTTGCGTCCGAGCAGCCGGCGTTTGAGGACGGCGCCTGGGAGCGGATCAGTTCCTCCATGGATTCCCTGTTCCAGCACAATGCGGCAGTGGCGTCCATCCATCTGTATACCGACAATCCGGCCATTACGGACGGATCTTATATCACTTCCTGTCCGGACGGTTATGAAGGGGAAGACTGGTACGCGGCCTCCGGCGGACGGCACTGGCAGATGTGGACCTCTCTTGCGGTGGCGGAGCGGGATCAGGAGGATCCCGGCCAGTTGACGCTGATCCGAAGGGTTCCGGTGGCCTCCAGAGTCTATACCGCCTGGCTGGTGATCCGCCTGGACAGCAACTATCTGAAAAACCGCATCAGCGATACCAGCCGTACCGTGCTGATCTCCATCGAAGATGCGCCGGTGTTCTACTCTTCCGACCGGAAATGGCTGGGGGAGGAGCTGCCGGTACCCGAAGGGGGAGCGAAGACGGATTCTGCCTGCAGCGGTCCGGTCCTGATCGGTGGGGAGCGTGCAATAGCCAGTCTCTGTACCCTCACCGCTTACCGGACGGACAGCCGGTTCTGCATTGAGACCGTGGATTTTGCGGCTTACCCGGAGATCCGGGGAACCATTGTGACCTATCTTGTGATCCTGGCCTTTGCGGTGGCGGCTCCGGCGGCGATCATTCTTGGCTTTTCCTTTTATCTTGGGAGCCGGATCCGGACCCTGCGCGCTGCCATGCATCAGGCGCGGGTGGGAGACTACAATATCATTGACAGTTTTCAGGGAAACGATGAATTGAAGGATACCTTTCAGGACCTGAAGGCGACGGTGGAGCGGATTCACGAAAAAGAAGCCCGGTACTATGAAGCGAAGATTGCCAGGCAGAAGCTGATCAACCGGCAGCAGCAGATGGAGTTCAAGATGCTGGCCAGCCAGATCAATCCGCATTTTCTCTACAATACGCTGGAAACCATCCGGATGCTGGCGCTGACCGGCAAAAACAAAGAGACCTCCTCTGCCATCAAGATGCTGGGCAGATCCATGCACTATGTGCTGGAGACGACAACGACAGAATTTACCACGCTGGAAAAGGAACTGGACTATGTGCGGACGTATCTGTCCATCCAGCAGCTCCGTTTTGGAGAACGGATCCGCTTTTCCATCGAAGTGTCGGAAGGGCTGGACCCGGCGCAGATTCCGATCCTTCCGCTCCTCCTGCAGCCGGTGGTGGAAAATGCCTTTCTCCATGGACTGAGGGACTCAGACCGGGAAGGTTTCATTCGGATCTGCGGGGCGGTCCGGGAGGACGCGCTGTATCTGACGGTGCAGGACAACGGCGCCGGCATGAAAGAAGACGAGCTGGAACAGTTGAACGAAAGGATGCATCATCCGGAGCAGTCCTCCTCGGAGAGCATCGGACTGCACAATATCTGCCAGCGCATCCGGCTGTGCTACAAGGAACAGGGGCAGATGCGGATCGAGAGCACGCCGGAACAGGGGACGCTGGTGACTCTGATCCTTCCGGACATGTCAGGGGAAGAAGGGAGAACACAATGACAGAGCATATGCTGATCCGCGTACTGCTGGCGGATGACGAGGCGATCGTGAGAGAAGGACTGAAGTATATCATTGACTGGGAGGAACTGGGCTTTGCCATTTGCGGCGAAGCGGCCAACGGAGAAGAAGCGCTTCAGAAGATCGAAGAATTAAAGCCCGATCTGGTGCTTCTGGACATCCGGATGCCGCGAATGTCCGGTACGGAGCTAATCGAGACCGCCCGGGAGTCCGGATATACCGGAGAATTTATCATACTGAGCGGATATTCGGAATTCAAATATGCGCAGACCGCCATCCGCTACGGCGTCTCCTTCTATCTGACCAAACCCATCGATGAGGACGAGCTTTTGAAGGCGCTGCATTCCATTCAGGAAAAGATCCGGCAGCAGGCGGACCGGGAAAAATCCTTCCGCCAGTATCTCTCCAAGGCAAAAGCGCCGGTGGTGGAAGAGCTTCTGAAAGGACAGGAGCCAAACCCTGCCATCCATTACATGCAGATGGGACTTCTGCACGCGGTCTATCAGGTGGTGATCTACGAATGGTATTCTCCGTATTATCCGGCCTGGAGCTTTGCGGATATTCTGCGGGTTTCCAACGAGGACTGCGGCTTTTTCGAGCATGTCCGGATGGATGCGTATGATGTTGTCCTTTTAAAGGGCAGCAGCGCGCTGGACCGGTTTCGGTCCTGCCTGCGTCACTATGAGGACGCCGGTCCCCAGAAGGGGTCGCCCCTGAACGGGATCTTTCTGGCCTGCGGCCAGCCGGTCTATCATCTGGAACAGATCCATCAGTCTTATGAAGTGGCAAAGCAGCTGCTGAAACGCCGCTTTTTCTGCGAGGAAAATCAGCATGTCCTGTCCTATGACATGCTGCCGCAGATGGTTTTCGGAAAAGAAGCGCTGGACACGGAGGCTTCCAGTGAATACAGTCAGAAGCTTCTGACCTGGATCCAGGCCTACAACCGGCGGGAGGTATCCACCACGCTGCACGAGCTCCAGCGGATGCTCTGCACCTGCGATGCAGACATCCGCCAGATCAAATATTTCTTAAGCGGCATCTTCCTCCAGGTCAAGCAGAGCATCGCCCATCGGTACAGCCAGGCGGAGATTCCCTTCGCTTCCAATGCGGCTGTCATCGAGCTTCTGGAGAACAAGCGTTACCTGTATGAGATCATGCGCTATTTTTCCGAGCAGTTTGAGATGATCATCCGGGCCATCGGAAATCATTCCAGCGACAGCGTCTTTGACGACATCCTGTATTACATCAACCAGAACTACGGGCAGACCTTAAAACTGGAATCCATCGCGCCGCTTTTCGGATACAACAGCTCTTATCTGGGCAAGTTGTTCAGCCAGAAGATGGGCCAGAGCTTCAACAGCTATCTGGACCAGGCGCGGCTTTCGGAAGCGGAAAAACTTCTGAAAGCTACGTCCATGAAGGTCTATGAGATTGCCGAAAAAGTGGGATATAAGAACGTGGACTATTTCCATCAAAAATTCCGGCGCCAGTACGGAAAGAGCCCGGCGGAGTACCGGAAGGAGCAAAGGTGAAGTGGATGTAAAAAAGCGGTTATTTTCCATATCATCATGCCAAAAAACCCGAAGAGCGCTGACTGTAGCCTGCCGAGCGTAGCAGAATCCGCACATCCCGCGGCAGAATCGTGATCGTTCCGTTCACAGGCGCCGATCCTGCCAGCACATCCAGTCCTTCCCATGGCAGGCAGACTTCCTGTGGTTCCTCCGTATGGTTTAGAAGCCAGATAAAGGAGCCGTTTTGATTGACTCTGCTGGCTGCTTCCACGCCGGAAGGGGTGCGAAGAACCGGCTGTACGCCTGCTTCCTGACAGATATCCTCCAGAAATTTCCGGTAAAAATCATCGGAAGAAGACGTTGCCATGTAATATGCGATGCCCTTCCCATAAGAATGTTTTGTGAGGACCGGATATCCCCGGTAAAAATCGGTTTCGTATCCGCTGTCATCCATCTGCACGGCACCTTCCGTATGAAGCAGGTCGCAGAGGATCCGGGCCGGGTAGCGCACGCCCTGATAGACAAAGGAATTTTCCGCGTCATGGGGCAGGGCGTCGCATTCCTCCACCCAGATGCCCAGGACATCCCGGAGCTTTCCCGGATATCCGCCGGTTACGGCCAGATCATTCTCCTGTACGATTCCGCTGAAAAAGCCGGTGACAAAGGCGCCGCCCTCAGCCACAAAGCGGCGGACGGCTTCATCATCCTGCCCCTTCACCATATACCAGACCGGAGCCAGCAGAATCCGGTATCCGGAAAAATCATCCCTGGACGACACGATATCCACTTCATAATTCATCTCCCGCAGGGCGCGGTAGCAGCGCTTCCACTCCTGTACATAATCAAGCTCGCAGCTTGGGCCTGCCGAGTGGGTCAGCGCCCACCAGTTGTCCCAGTCAAAGAGCATCCCGATCTTTGCGGGCGTCCTTGCGCCCAGCGTCTGCCCGCTCAGTGCGGACAGTTCCGCTCCGAGCGCCGTCGCCTCCCGGTAGACTCTCGTCTGTCCGGTTCCCACATGATCGATAAAAGCGCCGTGGTGCTTCTCGCAACCGCCAAGACTCCGCTTCATCTGGAAGAACATGACTGTATCCGCGCCGTGGGCCATGGCCTCGTGACTCCACAGACGCATGACGCCCGGGCGTTTCAGCGCGTTGTATGGCAGCCAGTTGGTCACGCTGGGCGTCTGCTCCATCAGCGCAAAGGGCTTTCCCTGCTTCAGGCCCCGCATCAGGTCGTGGGCCATGGCGATATCCGCATAAGTATCTTCATTGGCCGGATAACTGTCCACTGATACAAAGTCCATATGATCCGCCCATTTCTGATAGTCAAGGCCCGGGTAGAAGCCCATGAGATTGGTCGTGATCCGGGCGTCCGGGATCACCGCTTTCACGGCCTCGTATTCCAGCCGGAAGGCTTCCAGCATGGAGTCCGACAGGAACCGTTTATAATCCAGAGTAATTCCCTGAAACATGGTCCGCTTCTCGTCGATATGCTCGCTTCTCGTATCCGGCGGCACGATTTCCTCCCAGTCGTAAAAGGTATGTCCCCAAAAGGACGTATACCACCGCCGGTTCAGTTCGTCGAGGGTGCCATACCGCTCTTTCAGCCACTGGCGGAATGCCCGCTCGCAGTTTTCGCAGTAGCATTCCCCGCCGAATTCATTGCTGATATGCCAGGAAACGATATTGTCCTGGTCCTGATAATGCCCGGCCAGCTTTTCGGCCAGTCTTTTGGCAAATGTCCGGTAGACCGGACTGTTGGGGCAGGAATTGTGCCTCCCGCCGAATTTCCGCCTCTGTCCGCCGAACTCCGTCCGCAAAATCTCCGGATACTTCTTCGCCATCCACGCCGGATGCGCCCCCGTCCCGGTTGCCATGCAGACGGCCATCCCGTTTTCCTGCACCAGCTCCATGATCCGGTCCAGCCTGTCGAAATCATACGTATTTTCATCCGGCTGGATAGACGCCCAGGAGAAGACGTTCAGCGTCACGATATTGACGCCGGCCTCTTTTAAAAGCTGCATGTCTTCGCTCCAGCTTTCCTCCGGCCACTGTTCCGGGTTGTAGTCTCCTCCATATAAAATGTGCCGCACTTTTTCGCTTTCAATCATATCGTCTTTTTCCTTTCCAGAACTCACCAAACACGGTTTTCCTACTCCCTGTAAAGCAACGGGCAGCTGTCAATATACCCGGCGGCCATCAGAACCGGCCGCCGGAATATCCCGCGGCCGGTCCGTTCTTATTGTCTCAGCGCATCATAAGAAGCCAGCTTGTCTTTACAGCTCTGTTCGTCTACGGCGTACACTTCATCGTATCCAAGTCCTCTGACCGTATCCTGCATCTCTTTCAGGATGCTGTTAAATTCTGCTTCGTCGGCCGCAAATGCCATCCGCCAGGAGTCCTGTACGATCACCTGCTTGCACTGCTCCTTGATTGTGCTGTGGTCGGTGGAATAGTCCGGGATCGCGTAGTTGCTGCCCGGCGCCACCGTCAGCATTCCCTTGCTGTTCAGATATTCAATGCCGGTCGCCGCATTGTCGTTATGGGCTTTCCAGTCCTCGCCAAGCTTTGTGGAAGTCCGCTCCTGATAGTCCGCCCACCGCTGGTAGTTGTAGCACATGCCGGTCGTCTGGTCGCAGTCCACCACGCCCAGAGCCTTGTAATTCAGCGCGGAGATGCCTTCCTTCCAGGTACCGGTGCCCCATTCCTCCGGTACCTGAAGTCCGTCGGTCATCTTGATCAGCGCTTCCACGCCGAAATCCGTCAGTACCGGTTCACCGTCTTTCATTTCCCAGGTCAGGCCTTCCGGACCGCAGTTGGTGCCGCTCTGGGCGCAGGACATCTCCACGCCTTCCGGAGAGTACAGCCAGTCGATAAAGTCAACGATCCGCTGGGGATCCTTTGCCTGACTCCCCACCATAACGGCATTTTCCATCTTGCCCAGTGTAAAGGAGCCGTAAGACAGGCATTTCATATCCGCGATGGTGGCAGTCTGGAAACCTTTGCCCTCCGCCATGCGCTCCACCGTATTGTAGTAGCCGGAGCCAAGCCAGGGCCAGAAGGAATAGAGCACGGCTCCGTCTCTGTATTTTGCATTGAGCATGTCGAAATTCTGGGTCGTGGATTCCGGGTCCACCAGTCCCATCTGATTTGCCTGGAACAGGAAGCGCAGAGCCCTTACGTAGGCGCCGTCGTCGTCGATGATGCTCTGGATCTCGTTGGTCCCGCTGTTCATCAGAGCGAAGCCCTGATTGGATTCATATCCGTAGAGCGCGGTCAGCGCCGCGGCGTTCTGCATCATGTCCCCGTCCCAGTCCTTGAACAGAGAGAGTGCATAGGTTTTCTTGCCGGATTCGCTGGTTCCGGCCGCGTCCTGCATCTGTTTTAAGACGTCCAGCAGGTCTTCCAGCGTATTCATCTCTGGATAGCCGATCTGTCCGTAGATGTCCCAGCGGACCGACGGCGCGTTGGTGGGGTCCACGGCTTCGCAGGGCTCCGTGGCCGGCTCGTTGCTCACCTCGCTGGGAACCGCCCACATGCCAGGATTCTCTTCCCCGGCCAGGGCGCTGGCGTCCTTGATGGCCGCCTGGTACTGCTGAAGATTCGCGCACTCACCCATGTAGTCGGTCATGTCCAGCACCAGTCCCGCCGTCACCATATCTTTCAGGCGGTTCTTGTCCACGTTGATGATGATCAGATCGCCCAGATTGCCGTTGGCGGAGCGGGTCTGATACAGGGTGTCCCCGCCGCCCGCCACGTTGGGCGCGATGATGTTCATCTCCATGTTGAACTTATCCTTTACGATTTTGGCGAACCAGCCGGACTGCATGCCCTGGAAATTTGCCTGGGAATCGAAGACGTCGATGGTAATTGTTTCTTCATAAGGTCCGCCGTGGGGCGAACTGACTGCCTCTGCGGATTTTCCGCCGCAGCCGGACAGAAGTGCCGCGGCCATGGAGACTGCCGTAAGCAGGCTGATCTGCTTTCTGAATTTATAGTTTCTCATGAGTCGTTTCCTTTCTATAAAAAATATATTTTTTCGTTAACCTTTTACTGAACCCACCATGATTCCTTTTACAAAATACCGCTGGAACATGGGATAGATCAGAAGGATCGGCAGCACCACGATCACGGATACGGTCATGCGGATGGATGTGGGCGTCTGCATGGTGGCCATGCTCGCCACGGAGGAAGCGTTGCCGGTGGCTTTGACCAGACTGGCAAGGGAGCTTGCCTGGTTCAGATAGGTATATAGCAGATACTGCAGGGAATACAGCTTCTGATCCGTGATGTAGATCAGCGTATCCTGGAAGGAATTCCACTGGCCGACGGCCGCCCAGATGGCGATGGTCGCCAGGATCGGGGTGCTGATGGGCAGCACAATTTTGAAAAATCGGGTCAGGATCCCTGCGCCGTCGATTTCCGCCGCTTCCTGCAGGGCAGGAGGCAGGGACTCTATGTAGGTCTTGGTCATAATGATATTAAAAGGCTGTACGATGGCAGGGATGATGTAGACCCAGAAGCTGTTGGTCAGATGCAGCGTCTTCATGGTCATGAACATGGGAATCAGTCCCGCGTTGAAATACATGGTGATGACCACCAGCCGGTACCACAGCTTCCGATGCCACAGCCGCTCCTGGGTAAACATAAAGCCCAGATAGGCCGACGCCATGACTGTGCAGGCCGTGCCGATGACCGTCCTTGCCACGGATACCAGCGCCGCCATGGGAAGCCCGCTTAACTTGAATACTTCCAGATAGTTTCTAAGATGGATCCCCCGGGGGATCAGGTTGATGGCTCCGTTGGCGCTTAAGTCGTTGGCGCTGACGGAGTTGATGATCAGGTAATAAAACGGATATGCACAGAGCAGCGTCAGGATCGCAAATACGCCGTAGTTGCATATATGAAACAGATAATCGGTTGCTTTGAGCTTTCGGTTTTTCATTTCTGCGATTCCCTCCTTATATGATGTTTTCGCCTCGGGTCTTCTTTGACGCAAAATTAACAAGCACCAGAAGGCCGACGCTGACCACGCTCTTCATGACGCCGATGGCGGTTGCCAGAGAGAGACTCTGTCCGGTCAGACCTATATTATACACGTACAGATCCAGAACCTGAATACTTTCTTTATTAAAAGCGTTCATGAATACAAAATACTGGTCCATGCCGTTGGACAGGAAATTGGCCACCGACAGCATCACCATGACAAAATAGGTAGGCAGAAGCGCCGGGATCGTGATATTTTTGATCAGCTGCATCCGTCCTGCGCCGTCCACCCGGGCCGCTTCGTACATCTCCTGGTCGATGCCTGCGATGGCGGCCAGGTACATGATGGAACCCCAGCCCAGACCCTTCCACGTATTCCACAGGAGCATGGACAGCCATACGTGCTCTCCGCTGTCCAGGATCTTCAGAGGCTCCGAGATCAGCCCCAGATTCTGGCATACGGTATTGAACATGCCGGTGGCGGAGAACAGGCAGAAGGCGATGGAGTAGACCAGCGTCCAGCTGATGAAGTTGGGAAGCGTGGTCAGCGTCTGCACGATGTTTTTGAACCATCTGCATTTGACTTCGTTCAGGAATACCGCGAAGAGCACCGGCAGGAACGAAGTCGCCAGCCCGAGGATACTCATGGCAAAGGTGTTCTTCATGACCGTCATGAGCTGCTTGACCTGCGTGGGATTGCTGAACAGGGTGGCGAACCATTTGAGTCCCACAAATTCACACTGGGAGAGGCTAAGTGGCGCCCGATAGTCATACAGCGCATAGATCCAGCCATGGAGCGGGAAATAGGAGAACAGGAAACAGAGGATCAGAAACGGCAGGATCAGAAGAAACATCTTCCTGCCTTCGGAACCGTCCTTCCGGTTCTGTTTTGGAACATCCGGTTTAGTTTTCGTCATAATCGACTCCCTTCTGTATTGATTTTCCTGAAGTATAACATTTCTTTTTTCTATGTATCTACGCGGGAAATTCGAGGAGATTTCTCGAATTATTTGAGTATCTTCAGCATGACTTTTAAAATATCTGATTTTTATCATGAATGTTCTCTGCTTTTTGGGGTAGAAATGAAAAGGCCTGTCGTCAATAATAATAAGCACATTCCAAAACGGTAAAGGAGAAACTTATGAGACTTAGTCTTGACAATCCGGTACTGGATTATATGAACACCGTTGTACAGTTTATCGCATTGAACCTGGTCTATCTGATCTGCTGCCTGCCGGTCATCACCATCGGTCCGGCGACCGCGGCGCTCTATCAGGTGACCCTTCGGGAGGCCAGACGGGAGCACGGATACCTGATTCGGAAATTTTTCCGGCATATGAAGGAGATGTTTGTTCAGGGAATGGTGGCCTTTCTGTTTTTTGCCGCGCTTTTATCGGTTGCCGTATATGCCCTTGTGTTCTGGTTCGCACTGGGAACGCCCATGGCCAGCGCCGCTTTTACGGTTACCGCTCTTCTGGCCGTCATCGTTTTCGGCGCCATGATCTACGTCTTTCCGCTGATGGCGCGTTTTCAGAACAGTCTTTTGGGGACCATAAAAAATGCGTTTTTGTTTGCCCTGTCCAATCCGGGGTATTCCTTTGTACTGGTGTTGATCCAGGTATTTCTCGTAAGCCTTCTGTATCTTTTTCCGGTTATGAAAGTCTTTATGGTCGCCATCGGATTCGCTTTTACGGCTTACTGTAATTCGTTCCTTTTCGGCCGGCTGTTCCGGCCTTATGAAGCGATATCCGGAAATGATCTTGAAGGGAGATAATCAGGGTGAAACTTCAGATTGACTGGTAAAAAGCCATTCGATTCAGATACGATGATCGGGTGGTTTTTTCGTTTGTGTGGAAATTGTGCTTCGGATGTTGTGTTCGTACAGGAATAATGGTAATCTGAAAGTGAAACATTTGACAAACGAAGACAGGAGAATCAGATTGTATGAACGAAACAGTACAAAAAGCCATAGAACAGATCACTTACAGAAGCAGGATATTTCCGGAGGAGCCATTTCGGATCATCAGTGAAAACCGGGAACTGGCGATTCCAAAGCTGCGTGCGGCAGTGGAGAAGGCAGTCCGGGAAGGAGAAGATCTGGATGAAGAATACCAGATGCATTTTTATGCCCTGCATCTGCTGGCACAGTTTCAGGCAAGAGAGTGTTTTCCACAGATTATGGAACTGGTTTCGCTTCCGGAGGATACGCTGGATTATTTGATTGGGGATGCAGTTACTGCCAGTCTGTCGGATATTCTCTACAATACTTATAACGGGGATTTGGAACTTTTGAAAAGAACTGTGGACAATCCGGAGGTTGACGATTATGTCAGAAGCGGAATCCTACGGGTCATGGGGCAGTTGTATCTGGACGGCAGTTTGGAGAAGAAAGATTTTCAGGAATATATCCGACAGATCGTGTATGGAAAAGAAGAGATCGGGGCGTACATCTATACAGGTCTTGCGTCTGTGATCTGTGAGTGCCATTTTGCCGATATGCTGCCGGAGCTTCGGCGCCTTTACGATGACATGCGGATAGAAGAAGACGTGATCGGAGGTTATGACAGTTGTATCGACTGGATGTTTCAGTACAAAGAGGAAGCGTTTTGCCGGTCACCGATTCGTGCGGCGGACATGCTGCGGGGCTGGGCAATGTTTGAACAGCCGGCTCATGAAAAGGGCTCTGGAAAAGATTTGGAAAAGGTTCTGCGCGCTGTGGCGGCGCAGCAGAACCGACCGGTTCCCAAAGTCAAGATCGGGAGGAATGATCCTTGTCCCTGCGGCAGCGGAAAAAAATACAAGCAGTGCTGTCTGAATAAACCGAAAAAACCTGTAGATACCATTGAAAGCGAGACAGAAAAGAAAAAGTGGCTGGAACATTATCCGGAAGCGGCAAAAGAACGAAAAAAGGGTCGGATCTACCTGGAAGATCTGTTTGACGCGGAGAGCATAGAGATTGACCGGCTTCTCTATCTGGCGTTGATGCACCGGGCAATTCCCATATGGAACAGAGAGCCGGAAGAGGTTGTAAGAAACAGAAAAAGAGTGTATTTAAGCGAAGCATTTGAAAGATTTGCAGAGAGGACGGAGCGGGAACAGATCCAGACATTGCAGCAGTATGATGAAAAATATACGATCCATTACTTGTGTGAAGAATGGCTTTCTGTTTTACTGGATGTGCTGGATGAGAAGGAACCGCTTTATGAGAGAGTATCTGCGTGTTATGATGAAATGAGAGGATAAGTAGCTGGAGACGATAGTTAAACATTTTCGCCTGTTGTCTAATGCAGTCGGTTATGTTACAATAGGTCGCAGGGAATCAACCGTGTTGCAGGGTGGTAGCCTCCCGCCTTTCTGAAAGCGGCAATCGCCGCGGATGCCGTCCGGCATGATCCCATCATGGGAAATACAGGAAGAGGGAGGTGATGCGAATGAGTACATATGAGGTGCTGTATCTGTTATTTACAGGCGGTACTTTTCTCATAGCATTGCTTACCTATATTGATAGGAGAAATAAGCGCAAATAAATAAGCCTACCTTGTTACTTAGCCGGTACAGGTAGGCTTATGCCAACCGGGAGGCTAACCACTTTGTGGGCGGTTGCTTTCCTTATGCCTGTAATATATCATATCCGGCGGAAAGATTCAAGGGAAAATGCCTGCGTATAGGAGGAACTTTTGTGCGATAAAACTTTCAGATATTTCGTTTCAGATATTCTTTTGTGATTATATTGTTGCGAACGATCAAATCTGGTAAAATAAACATATCTGAAATCTAAGAGGAAAGTGAGAAAAAAGAAAATGAAATTCCAGATGATCCACGAAAATTACAACGTAGCAGATCTTGGAAAATCCCTTGATTTTTACGGGAAAGCGCTCGGTCTGAAAGAGTGCAGGCGGAAGACGGCAGAGGACGGGTCTTTTATCATTGTCTATCTGAAAAATGAGGAGAGCGATTTTGAACTGGAACTGACATGGCTGCGGGAGATGGACCGGCCGTACAATCTGGGAGACTGCGAGTTTCATCTGGCCTTTCGGACAGACGATTATGAAGCGGCGCATGCGCTCCATAAAGAGATGGGATGTATCTGCTTTGAAAACCCGGCTATGGGGATCTATTTTATCCAGGACCCCGACGGATACTGGCTGGAAATCATACCGGACAGGCGATGAAAGAGGGCGGAAAGAGAATTTCGTGACTGAAAGAAGAAAGGGAGGGCTGTCTGTCGGGAGATAGACAGCCCTCCCCGGATTCCATCAGTCAACCGTCTTTACATCCGTCCAGGTACGGGTTCTGGCGGACTCCAGAACCGCATCGGAGATCAGCTCCGTGATGTATCCGTCACGGAAGTCCGGTTCCGTCGGCGTGCCGTCGGCGACGCCTTTCAAAAATTCATAGACCTCGATCATCTTGGTCTCCGTATACCCGATCCCCAGAGCCGGAATCGGCCACAGTTGATTCCCGTAGGGATGCGTGGGGCCCGTATAGACCGTACGGAAGCCGCGGCGATCGTCGCCGTCTTTGGCAAAGCAGACCTGCAGCTCATCCCGGCGCTCATAGTTAAAGAACAGCGAGCCCTCGGTGCCGTGAATCTCGAAGGTAATATAGTTGTTGCGGCCCCATGCGTTTCTGGTGGCTTCGATCGTTCCGAAGACGCCGTTTTTGCACTGTACCATAAAGCAGCAGTGGTCGTCCACGTCCACCGGCTTTCTGGGCGTATCCCCCTGTCCCTTCACGTTGCCCAGGCTGTCCGTCAGCCCGGACTGGACGGGACGTTCCGGAATATAGGTCGCCGTTCTGGCATTCACCGACGCAAACTCTCCCACCAGATGGCGCAGCATGTCAACGATATGCGTTCCGATATCCCCCAGCGCGCCGCTTCCGCAGATGCTTTTCTGGAAACGCCAGGAGAGCGGAGAATCCGGATCGGCGGACCAGTCCTGCAGATAGGTGCCGTGAAAATCCAGAAGCTGTCCAAGAGCGCCCTCTTCAATGTATTTTTTCGCCAGCTGGACCGCCGGCGTACGGCGGTAGTTAAAGGCGACCATGGTCGTGATCTTGTTCTCCTTCGCCGCCAGGTACATCTCCTCTGCCTGCTGCGACGTGAGCGCCATGGGCTTTTCGCAGAGAATGTGCTTGCCCGCTTTTGCGGCGGCAATCGCAATCTCCGCGTGCACATTGTTCGGCGTACAGATGTCCACGATGTCGATCTGCGGGTCCTCGATCATCCTGCGCCAGTCGGTCTCGTAGGACGCAAAGCCCAGTCTTTTGGCTGACTCTCTCGCCGTCTCTTCCTTAATGTCGACAATCGTCTGTTTTACGGGAATGACAGGCGCCGGCCAGAAAAACATCGGCATCCCCGCGTAGGCGATGGCGTGTGCCTTTGCCATAAATCCCGCTCCGATCATACCAACTTTCATCTCTTTCATGATTTTCAATTCCTCCTTCTTCTTTTTATTTAATCAAATTACAAACTGGCGCATGTAGCGGTACGAGAGCTTCAGGGAGTCCAGCACCCGCTCCGGCGTCCCCTCGAAAGCCTTGTCTTCGATCTCAATGCAGCTATATCCGTCATAGGCGATCTCGTTGAGCGCAGAGACATATTTTCCCCAGTCCACATCTCCGAGTCCCGGAAGCTTCGGCGACATATACTGAAGCGGGTACGCCATAATCCCCACGTCGCGGAGCCGGTCGGGATAGAGCTTGATATCCTTATAATGAACATGGAAAATCTTGTCCTTAAATTCATACAGAGGCGCGATATAGTCCATCTGCTGCCAGATAAAATGGGACGGATCGTAGTTCAGGCCCAGATAATCGCTGGGAAGCAGGGAGAAGACCTTCCGCCAGATGGCAGGCGTGGTCATCAGGTTCTGTCCGCCCGGCCACTGCCCGTTGTCAAAGAGCATCGGGCAGTTCTCGATCGCAATCTTTACTTTCTTTTCTTCCGCGGCCTGCAGGATCGGTTTCCAGATTTCCTGCATTAGTTCCAGATTTTCCTCCACCGTCTTATGCTGCGCTCTGCCGATAAACGTAGTAATCGTATCCACCTCAAGCTTTGGTGCGGCTTCGATCATGGCGATCAGGTGCCTGCGGATGCGGTCCTGCTCCGCCCGGTCTTCGGTCAGTACGTTCGGATAATAGGCGAGGGCGGAGATTGCGACCCCTTTCCGTTCGCAGTAGTCGTGGATGTGCCGGATCTTCGCTTCATCCAGTTCTTCAATATTGATATGCGTCACGCCCGCGTATCTTCTGGAAGCCTTCTCCACCGGCCAGCAGGCAACCTCTACGCACTCATATCCTATGGAAGCAGCGGTATCGATGACCTCTTCCAAAGACCGGTTGTCTAAAATCGCAGATACAAAACCCAGTTTCATTATGTAGTCTCCTTTTCTTTGTATTTTTCTATAATTGCGCAAATTTATATTAAAAAGTATAGCTTATGAGCGAATAAATGTCAACAGAAAAACGTTTTTTCTTAAAATCGTTATATTCCGAACGCGTATTAGTCATATTTTACAAATATTTCACCAAAAAATGTACAATATGCATAAATCTGAAAAAAATTTCATCGAAATATTGACAGGATAGCCGGGATGGATTATAGTTGGCTCATAAATAATTTGCGCAAATTTATAAAAACAAAGAAAAAGGAGGATTTTATGAAACTGGGATACATGACAAACGGCTTTGGCCCGCTGGTCGGCGACGGCGGCGGCGTCACAAGCGTCAAGGATATTCGATATCTGACCCTGTGCGACGACGAAGCAGTTTTAAAGCAGATTACGGATGTGGGCTTCCGGTATATCGAAGTGCTGGAAGGAAATCTCACTAAATACGCGGCGGATATTCAGGTATTAAAAGATATGCTGGCAAAATATAACGCCGGGATGATGAGCGTCTGCGTCGGCGCAAATTTCATCTACAAGGACGCCCTGGAGGATGAGATGCACCATATGAAGGCGGTGGCGACGCTGGCGGAGCAGGTGGGGGTATCCTACGTGGCGTTCTGCGGCGGAGCAATCCGGGGAAAGGGAATCCAGGAAGGCGATTACCAGCTGCTGGCGGAGGGACTGGCCGAAGCCTCCAAAGTGTTTACGGACTGCGGTATCGAAGCAAGCTATCACCCCCATCTTGGCTCCATGGCGGAGCATCCGGAGCAGATTGACCGTCTGTTCGAAAAAACGGACCTCAAGATCTGTCCGGACCTGGCTCATCTGGCGGCCGGCGGAGGGGATCCTCTTACGATTGTCAAAAAATACTACGACCGGCTCTCTTTTGTCCATCTGAAGGATCTGGATCAAAACGGATTCGCGCCTCTGGGCACGGGCTCCATTGACCTGCAGGGTGTTCTGGCATTCTTAAAGGAACAGGGATACACCGGAGACTATCTGGTGGAGGTGGACGGATTTGCCGGAGACCCCGCGGAGGCCTGCAGAGTGTCCTACGAATATTTAAAAGGAAAACTGATTTAGAGAACAGGAGGAAATTATGAAAGCAAAGAGATGGTTATCAACCTTATGTATTACCGCAATGGCCGTTTTCTGCCTGGCAGGCTGCGGAGGAGACAGCACGGAACCGGTGCAGAATGACGTGCCGGCTGCGGACACGGCGGAGCCGACAGAACCTGTGGCAGAGGAAAATACAGCGGCGCCCGCCGAGACAACTGCGCCGGCTGCCGATACCGGAAGCAGTGAGATCAAATCCACCGGTCCCAACGGAGAGAGCGCCGTGCTTGCCACAGAGCTGTCTTTGACCGACGAGGAGATCGCGCAGATCCAGGCAGGCGGCTACACCGCGGCCATCAGCTTCCATTACGGCGGAAATGACTGGTCCTCCGCACAGCAGAAGGGACTGGAGGACACCTTTGCCAAATTAGGCATCGAGATCACCGCTATCACAGACGCCAACTTCTCCGCGGAAAAGCAGGTGTCCGACCTGGAGACCATCATGGCAAAGGCGCCGGATGTTCTGGTGTCCATCCCCACCGATGCAACTTCCACCGCCAACGCCTATCAGAGAGTGTCCGACAGCGGAACGAAGATCGTCTTTATGGACAATGTGCCGTCCGGATTCACCGCAGGGGAAAATTACGTGAGCTGCGTGTCGGCGGATAACTACGGCAACGGACTGATTGCGGCGGATCTCATCGGAGAAGCCCTGGGCGGCAAAGGAAAGATCGGCATTATTTACTACGACGTGGACTTCTTTGTGACCAATCAGCGTCTGGAAGCCTTTGAGAAAGAGATGGCGGAAAAATATCCGGACGTCGAAGTCATCTCGAAGATGGGATTCCAGGATGAGAACGGCTGCGATGTGGTGGCAGACGCGATGATCACCCAGAATCCGGACATCGAGGCCATGTTCGTCCACTGGGATATCCCCTGCGAGGGCGCTCTGTCTGCTCTCCGCGCAGCCGGACGGGACGATATTCTTTTGAGCACCATCGACCTCGGAAACAATATCGCCAAGGAAATCGCGGAAGGAAACGTGCTGGGACTCGGCGCGCAGCTTCCCTATGATCAGGGCGTGGCAGAGGCGACGCTGGCGGCCTATGCGCTGCTCGGCAAGGAGACGCCCGCGTATGTGGCGGTTCCCGCAAAGCGCGTGGAACAGTCCAACCTTCTGGAGGCTTATCAGGATGTATACCACACAGAAGCTCCTGACACAATCAAAAACGCGATGACCAATTAAGGGGATTTTTTAGAAAGAACAGGTAAAAATGATGAGCGAATATGTATTGGAGATGAAAGGGATTCAAAAATCTTTCGCAGTACCTGTGTTAAAAGGTGTGGATTTCTCCATGAAAAAAGGAGAGGTTCATGCGCTTGTGGGTGGAAACGGAGCTGGAAAATCCACATTGATGAAAATTATGACCGGCGTCTATCAGAAAGACGCCGGGGAGATTTTCATCAACGGGAATCCGGTGAATATACATAGCATTCACGATGCAAACCACAACGGAATTGCGATGATTTTCCAGGAGCTTTCCCTGATTCCCACCATGACCGTAGCGGAAAATATTTTCCTCGGGGAAGAAGTGACAGCGCATGGATTTCGGGATGTGGCCGTCATGAACCAGCGGGCGGAGGCAGTGCTTGGGGAACTGGGCATCGACGTGGAACCGGATACGGTGGTCGGTACGTTAAGCGTCGGCGTCAGCCAGATGGTGGAGATTGCCAAGGCGGTGTCCAAGAACGCACGGATTCTGATTCTGGATGAGCCGACCGCCTCCCTGTCGGATTCCGAGACAGAACATCTGTTCAAATTAATTGCGGACTTAAAAGCCAAGGGCGTCTCCATGGTCTATATCTCTCACCGGATGAATGAGATTCTGAAGATCGCGGACGCGATTACGATCTTAAGAGACGGAATCATCGCCCACACGGACCGGATCGAGCACATGGATCTGGATTCGATCATTAAATACATGCTGGGCGACGGAGCCGGCAATAAATTCAACTGGGTAGAACGCTCCTACGATACCGGGGCGGAGGATCTGCTGACCGTCGAGCATCTGAAGGTCAACGACAAGATTTCCGATATCTCTTTTTCCTTGAAGCCCGGAGAGATCCTGGGGTTTGCCGGACTGATGGGCAGCGGGCGGACGGAGATTCTGGAGACGCTGTTCGGACGAAGGGCCATGCAGGGCGGCACGGTGAAGATCCACGGCAAAGAGACGGCGATCAGGCATACGCAGGGAGCCATCCGCGCCGGCTTCGCACTGATTCCGGAGGACCGGAGAAAGCAGGGACTGGTGCTGATTCACACAGTAAAGGAAAACGCGATCCTTCCCATGGTATCCGGTCTCCGGAAACATAAAATCTTCGTGGACGAGAAGCGGGCCAATGCCATTGTGGAGGACAACGTAGATCAGCTGAATGTCGTGACCGACGGAATTCACAAGAGAATCAATCTTCTTTCCGGCGGCAACCAGCAGAAAATTGTGGTCGCCAAATGGCTGAATATGAACCCTGAGATCATGATGCTGGATGAGCCGACCGCAGGCGTTGATATCGGAGCAAAGGCGGAAATCATCGATCTGATCCGAAGGTTTGCAGATGACGGGAAGGGCGTGTTGTTTGTATCCTCCGAACTGACTGAGCTGATGGCGGTCTGTGACCGGATTATCGTGCTGTTCGATGGGAAGATCACAGGATGTCTTTCAAGAAAAGAAATAAATGCAGAGGAGGAATTACAGCATGCAATCCAGCAAAGCGGTTAAGAAAAATATCCAGTGGGACAAATACATGGTGTATCTGATCTTTGTCGGGGTATTCCTGGTATTTGCGGTGGTGCTGGGAAACAAAGGATTTTTAAGCCCCAACAATATTGTCAATATCCTGCGTCAGACCACCATGATTTCGATCATGGCCGTTGCGGGAACGCTGGTCATGGCAGCCGGGCAGATTGACCTGACGGTGGGCGCGGTGGCGGCCATGACCGCCATGATTGTCTCCCTGATCCTGCAGAGCACCAATTCTATTCTGCTGGCTTTACTCGCCGGGATCTGTTTTGGATGCCTCATCGGAGCGGTCAACGGCGTACTCGTGACCAGGTTCGGGCTTCCGGCCTTTCTCGCTACCATGGGCATGATGCAGGTGGTCAGAGGAAGCGCCATGTGGATCACCGATACCGCGGCCGTTCCAATTGCCAATCAGACATTCTGTACGGTTTTCGGCATCGGAGAGATCGCAGGGATTCCCGTACTGCTGCTGTGGACCTTTGTCTTTTATGTGGCAGGCTTCGCGCTCTTCAACAAGACAGCCTTCGGGCGCCATATCCTGGCAACCGGCGGCAATGAGATGTCCGCACAGTACAGCGGCATCAATACCATAAGGGTAAAGATGACCGCGTTCATCCTGTCCGGCGCCTTTGCAGCCTTCGCCGGAATCCTCTACGCAGGACGGCTTCAGGCCGGACGTTATTCCTACGGCGACGGCGACGAAATGTCGGTCATTGCGGCGGTGGTGCTCGGCGGCACTTCCATGTCGGGCGGCACGGGCTCTGTGATCGGAGCGCTTTTTGGTTCCGTCCTCATGGGAATGATCAACAATGCGCTGATTCTGGCTAATTTAAGCAGCGCACAGCAGACAGTGGTAAAAGGGCTGATTATTATTCTGGCGGTTGCCATGAGCAATATTGCGCAGAAAAAGAATAGAAGATAAAAGGAATGGAGGAAAAGTAACATGAAAAAATTGAATGTAGGTCTGGTAGGTGCAGGATTTATGGGAAAGGCGCATGTGGTCGGATATTCCAATATGCCCAAATTTTTCTGGCCGGCGCCGGCGGTTCCGGTGATGAAGACGATCTGCGACATCGTACCGGAGATTGCGGAAGATGCCAGAGAGCGTTTTGGATTTGAAAAATGCTGCACGGACTGGAGAGAGATTGTAAACGATCCGGAGATCGACGTGGTCAGCATCTGTACGCCCAACAACGCCCACGCGGAGATCGCGATTGCCGCGTTAAAGGCAGGAAAACATGTGATCTGTGAGAAGCCTATCGCTTCTACACTGAAAGATGCAAAGGCCATGGCAGAGGCGGCTGCAGAGGCGGCGAAAAAAGGGATCATCAGCATGAACGCTTATCAGTACCGCAGAGTGCCCGCCATCGATCTGGCAAAGAAGCTGATTGACGAAGGCTCCATCGGCGACATTTTAAATATCCGCTGCACCTATCTGCAGAGCTGGTCGGCAGACCCGTCCTCCCCGCTCTCCTGGAGATTCCAGAAAGAGATCGCCGGAGCCGGGACTCTGGGAGATATCGCGTCTCATGTGATCGATATCGCACAGTATCTGGCCGGAGACATCGATGAAGTCACCGGTATGATGAAGACCTATATCAAGGAGCGTCCCGTACAGGAAGGCGGCGTGGACCTTCTGGGAACCGTAAAACTCGGAGCCGATGCAAAGAAAAGTCCGGTGGATACGGATGATGAGACCAGCTACCTGGTTAAATTCAAAAGCGGCGCGGTCGGAAGCATCGAGGCCACCAGAAACGCCTGGGGCCGCAACAACTACATTACCGTGGAGCTTCACGGAACGCTGGGAAGCATCCATTTCAACTACGAGCGGCTGAACGAGCTTCAGGTGTGCTTTGCCAACGATCCGGACAACTGCCGCGGATTCAAGACCATCTATACCGGTCCGGCACATTTCCACGGAGAAGTGACCTGGAATATCCCGGGTATGAACATCGGCTACGGAGAGCTGAAGGCGATTGAAATGTATGAATTTATCAAAGCCATCGCCACCGGAGAGCAGCCCTCCACCAGATTCGCTGTAGGATATCGGGTGGAACGCGTCTGCGAGGCCATGAGAAAATCCTCTGAATCCGGAAGCTGGGAGAAGGTAGAAGATTAACGAAAGAACAAATCGGGGAAAGGGGCCGTTGCAAAATAGATGAGCAATCGTCTATGGAGCAACGGCTCCACTCCGTTGGAGGAGATTTCTATTCCATTGTAAAATACGGCAGGTTCTCCCGGATCGCGCGCCGAAGTTCTTCGGGCGGATTTTCCTTGAAGATATCAGACCAGCTCTTCAGAAGATTTTCCGGTGTCACCAGAACCGGCTCAATGCCGATAAAAGAAGGGGTCCGTTTTCCCAGAAGCGCGTTGGCGGCGGCCAGGGCAATCGCCTCCCCCTGCTCATAGGGGCACTGGGCGCTTAAAGTCTTGACCATTCCGCCCTTCGCCATATTGAGCGCGATCGAATGGTCCAGGTCTCCGGTCACAACCGCCACGTCCATCCGGTCCAGTTCCGTCAGCGCCCGCAGCACTTCCAGCGCCGGGCCGTCCCAGGAGACGTAGAAAGCCTCCACTTCGGAATGGTGCCGGACGAATTCTTTCGTCTTTTTATATACTTCTGATTCCGACTGGAAATGAATCTCTCCGCAGATCTGGATCTCGGGAAATTCCTCCGACAGCACCTGTTCCGCCGCGTTATCCCTCTGTCTGGTCGCATAAAAGTGCTGATTGCCGTGGCGCACGATGCCCGCATACTTCATCCCGTGGCGCACCATATATTTGCCAAGGCCGTGTCCCATGTTCCGGCCGTGGGAATACTCGTTGACGGAGACGCAGGAGACATAGTCTCCCCGGGCAATTCCGTCCGGTATGTTGGTGATTAACACGAGCTTTGTCTCGCTCTGTACCACCTTCTGAAAGGCTTCGGCCGTATCCCGGCTGTCAACCGGTACGGCGATCAGCAGATCCGGGGACAGAAAGCGGATGCTTTCCAGCTGCCGGCACTGCATGGAAGCCTCGAAATGCGCGTCGGTCACGGCGATGATCGAGATCCCCAGGTCTTCAAAGATTTTCTTGATCCCTTTTTCGATGAGCTGCATCCAGGCCTTGCCCATATAGTGGAACGAAATCGCGGCGGTGTAATGCCGGCTGCGGATCTGTTCTTTCTCCAGCTCTGAGAGCTCCAGCACTTCCGCGCTCTCCGCTTTCTCCCCGAAAGGTCCCCGGCCGATGCCGCAGGTGGAATTTCTTACATTCAGGCGCACGGGAAGCGTTGTCTGCCGGTACTCGGCCTCCTCGCCCTGGATTCGCTTCATCAAGGCCTTGAATGCCAGAGCGCTGCACACAGGCGGCTGCCGGTCGATACAGGTAAGCTCCGGAGCCAGCAGAGGAGACCAGTCAAAATCGTTCAGACTGATGACGGAGATCTCCTTTGGAATCACAATATTGTGTGCGTGAAGATATTTTAACAGCGGCATAATCGGAAACGAATTGGCCACCACGATTCCGGTGGGAGGAACCTCCTCCGCCATCATCTGATCCATAACCTGAAAGACTTCGGCTTCCGTATTCAGATTGGGGAAGATCAGACGCTTGTTTTCTTTCATGCCATAGTCGTGGAGGGCTTTTTGATAGCCGTCAAAACGCCAGGTGGACAGATCTTTGGAGTTTCCCATATAAGCGATATGTTCATGTCCGTTTTTGATCAGATGCCTTGTGGCCTGGTACCCTCCGTCGAACATGTCCGGAGAAAACACATCCGCGTTTAATCCCGGAATCTGCTTGCCGATCAATACGACCGGCGCGGAAATTTCCTGAAAAAACGTTTCGGTCAGGATTCCGCGCTCATCGGGGAAAGCAAGGATGCCGCACAAATCCGGCGTCGCCGTCAGCATGTTTTTCAGCACTGCCAGACGGGAGGTGTCCTTGTCATATTCCGCGGATACCAGCGTATATTCCGTAGCTGCCAGCAGATTTCGGATGTTTTCTTCGATCTGCTTCTGAAACAGGCTGCCTTTTTCCGAAAGCAGTATAAAGATGTATTTGATCCCGCCGGCCCCCTGTCCTGTCCTGTTTTTTTTAATAATAAAATTGGGTAATTCATCCAGTTCCTGAATCGCGCGCTCCACCTTCTCCACCAGTTCCGGACTTACGTAGCGCGTATGATTGACCACATGGGAAACGGTTGAAGTGGAGACGCCTGCAATTTTTGCGATGTCTTTGATGGTTGCCATAATTCTGATCCTCGTATTACCGTATTACTTTCAATATTATAGAAGGGGTAAGAAAATGTCAACAAAATTTGCGCAAAATTTCTTTCTTCATAATTAAATAATACCTTGCTTTTCTTGAAGAGACTGCGCTCGCCAGGATCTGGTGCTGCCGGTCCATAAGCGGATCAGTGGGGCAAATGCCGGGGGCGGATTGACATCGGCTGTTATAAAAGAGTTTAAGGAAAGGGAAGAAAGAGACGAATTATAAAATATAATCGGTAAAGGATGATGAAGATGAACTTCTATTCTATTTATTTTCCTCTGGTGCTTCAGAATATAGTGACACTCAGTGTGAATCTGGCGGACAATATCATGCTTGGAGCCTACAGTGAGACGGCGCTGGCCGGGGTGGCGGCGGTCAACCAGATACAATTTGTCTATCAACAGCTAATTATGGCATTGGGGGACGGACTGGTGATCTTTGGAAGCCAGTATTGGGGAAAGGGACAAGTACAGCCGATCAAAAAGATTGCCGCTTCCGCGATGTATGGCGCAGTCGCATTTGCAGCAGTGCTGTTAGCGCTGGTCAGCCTGTTCCCGCGGCAGGCGGTTGGGATCTTTACGACGGACAGCAGGATCATAGGGGAGGGCGTGGCATATCTGGGGATCATACGCTTTACCTATCTCTTTTTTGCTGTGACACAGCTTCTTTTAGCTGCTGTCCGCAGTACGGAGACGGTGAAGATCGCCTCCTGTCTGTCCGTTCTTACTTTCTGTGTTAACTGCGGAATGAATTATATGCTGATCTTCGGGCATTTCGGCGCGCCGCAATTGGGCGTACAGGGAGCGGCAATCGGCACGCTTCTGGCACGCATGACAGAAAGTGCCGCGCTGATTTTCTATATCGCTAAAAGAGAGCGGAAATTAAAGATAAGATGCAGAGACTTCCTGCAGTTTGACCGGAAACTTTCGGAAAAATATTACAGGCTGACGGCGCCCATGCTCGTAGTGCAGGGGCTGTGGGGACTGAATACCGCGCTGCAGACGGTGATTCTGGGACATATGACGGCAGCGGCAATCGCTGCAAACAGTGCGGCATCCACATTATTCCTGATGGTGAAATCCGCTTCGGTGGGAGCCGCCTCGGCAGCCGCAGTGATCATCGGGAAAGCGATCGGCACGGGGGATCTGGCGAAAGTGCGGGAATATTCGGGGAGACTCCAGAAGAGATTCATAGTGATCGGAGTGCTCTCCGGAGTGTCCCTGTATTTTCTGCGGATTCCGGTTCTCGGCCTTTATGATCTGTCGCCGGAGACGATGGAAATGGCGAATACATTTCTGATCATATTAAGCGTTATCTGCGTGGGGATGTCCTATCAGATGCCGACAAATAACGGAATTATCCGCGGAGGCGGCAACGCGCTGTTTGTCGTAAAGATGGATTTGATCAGTATCTGGGGAATCGTACTTCCTCTTTCTTTTGTCATGGCGTTTGTGGTGAAGGCGTCTCCGGCAGTTGTGGTGTGCTGTCTGAACGCGGATCAGATTTTCAAATGTATACCGGCATATCTGGAGTCTCATTACGGGAACTGGGTGCGCAGGCTGGTGTAGGGGAAATTCTATAAAAAAGTCTTTCCATTTGGTATCCGGCGGCCATGATGGTGAAAGAGCTCTGCCCTCATGCGCTGGACGGACGGAAATGTGACACGGAATTTTTTATGGCAGGGTGTTTTCCGGTGTAATGAGAACCCTAAGCTGTCTGTGCAGGCACTCCGGTTATAGTTTCAATCTATAACCGGATATTTTTTTCCTGTATTGGACAAATAAAACCTACTGTGATAGTATGTTTACAGAAATTCAGAAAACAAAGAAAATTCGGAGGAAATAAAAATGGCAGAGAAAAATATCAGAGATTCCAGAAACTGGGCGTTTGAGACCAGACAGTTACATATCGGACAGGAGCAGGCGGACCCGGTTACGGATGCAAGAGCGGTTCCGATCTATGCAACCACATCCTATGTATTCCATGATTCGCAGCATGCGGCGGATCGTTTCGGCCTGAAGGACGCAGGAAATATCTACGGCAGGCTGACGAATCCCACGCAGGACATCTTCGAGCAGAGGATCGCGTCTCTGGAGGGCGGCGTGGCGGCGCTGGCAGTGGCTTCCGGCGCGGCGGCCATCTCCTACACGTTCCAGACGCTGGCGAAATCAGGAGAACATATCGTGGCATCGAAGACCATCTACGGCGGAACTTATAATCTGCTGGCCCATACGCTGCCACAGACGAACGGAGTGACGACAACCTTTGTGGATCCGCAGGTGGAAGGTTCCTTTGAGGCGGCGATCCGGGAGAATACAAAAGCGATCTTTGTGGAGACGCTGGGCAATCCCAACTCGAACCTGGCGGATCTGGAAGAACTGGCAAAGGTCGCTCACCGGCATCAGATCCCGCTGGTAGTGGATTCTACCTTTGCGACGCCTTATCTCGTGCGGCCCATCGAATACGGCGCGGACATTGTAGTCCACTCAGCCACCAAATTCATCGGCGGCCACGGAACGGCCATCGGCGGCGTGATCGTTGACAGCGGCAGGTTTGACTGGAAAGCGTCCGGGAACTATCCGTGGATCTCAGAACCCAACCCCAGCTATCATGGAGTGTCTTTTGCTGACGCAGTGGGCGCGGCCGCTTTTGTGACCTATATCCGTGCGGTCCTGCTGCGGGATACCGGAGCGACGCTTTCTCCGTTCCATGCGTTCCTCTTCCTGCAGGGGCTGGAGACCCTGTCCCTTCGCGTGGAGCGCCATGTGAGCAATGCGCTGAAAATCGTGAAATATTTATCAGAACATCCCCAGGTGGAAGCGGTCCATCATCCGTCGCTGGAGAGCGAGCCCAGCCATGAACTGTATCAAAAATACCTGCCGAACGGAGGCGGATCGATCTTCACCTTCGAGATTAAGGGAGATGCGAAGACTGCCCAGAACTTCATCGACCATCTGGCGATCTTCTCCCTGCTGGCCAATGTGGCGGACGTCAAATCTCTCGTCATCCATCCGGCGACCACCACTCACAGCCAGTGCACGGAGGAAGAACTGCTGGATCAGGGCATCCGGCCGAACACCGTCCGTCTTTCCATCGGCATTGAGAAAGCGGAGGATCTGGTCGCGGCGCTGGAGGCGGCGTTTGAGGCGGTAAAGCAGCCGTAACGTCCTGACCGGCCATAAGTAAATCAAAAATAACAGCCGGAGTCATGTGTTTAATCTGTGACTCCGGCTGTTGTGGAAAGTGGTAAAGCTCAGGCCAGGATTATCTGATATGTGACGCGCGGTATTCCAGGGGACTCATGCCAAAAGCCCTGCGGAATACCTGCCCAAAGTGAGCGCTTGTGGAAAAGCCCGTCCGATATCCGATCTCCGTGACAGTCAGCTCCGTCTGGAATAACAGTTTTCTGGCCTCTTCCAGACGATAAGTTGTCAGGTAATCGCAGGGGGATTTCTTCAGGTGCTTTTTAAAACAGCGGCTTGCTTCTCTTTCGCTGATGTTCGCAGAAGATGCAATGTCCTTCAACGACAGCTTTTCCGGATAATGGCGGTGGATAAACGAGATCATTGCGCGTATCCGATGCTGATTGTTTTCCGGAAGCTGTGAATGTCCGCAGGATTGTTCCAGCTCTTCCATGAGCAGCAGCCATGTTTCCGACAGCAGATTTCTTGTCTGAAATTCCTGATTTTCTTTTTCCTGAAGATGTTTCAGAAGTCTTAAATTTTTCAAAATCTTTTCTCCGGGTGCGGTCGTATCCCGGATAACATGAACTTCGATCTGACGGTTGTTGATGACGGGATTAATATATTTTCGAAAGAACCGGCTTTGAAAATGCCCACCCAGAAAAAAGGGATGGAACAGATGGTTTACCTCAATGGTCACTTCACCGGCAATCCCGTTCAGTTTCGTGTCCATCACGTTGGAATTGATGAAAAATCCTTCTCCTCGATGGATTGTATAAGAGGCGTTGTCTGTCTGAATGATATTAACGCCTGTTTCCACATACCCCAGTTCCAGCTCTTCATGCCAGTGCCAGGGAACTGTAAAAGCAGTCATGTCGCTGATAATCATACAATAGGGATATTCCGCACTCATCCCATGGATTTGTTCTACCTGATTGTCGTCTACAATGAATAAACTCACAGTCAACTCCCCCTCGTATAAAAAGTTCTTGGAGCATCTCTCTAATATGAATAAACGGACAGATATCGTCCGTTTTTTCATAATTACAGACATAATTATTATATATTATAACACGCCTTCCGGATATCATAAAGTATGAAAAACAAAGAGAAGGAGGAAGAAAAATGGGGGATTATATCGTGGAAATGGAACATATCACGAAATCCTTTTCAGGAGTCAGAGTTCTGAAAGACGTCTCTTTTCGCTTAAGGGCCGGAGAGGTGCTGGCGCTGCTCGGAGAAAACGGCGCCGGAAAATCCACGCTTATGAAAATCATGAGCGGCGTGTACACGCGTGACTCCGGCACGTACCGGCTGTTTGGAAAGGAGCAGGGCAATCTGACGCCGAAGGCAGCACAGGGGCTGGGCATTGAGATTATTCATCAGGAACTGAACATGTGCGGGCATCTGACAGTCGCAGAAAATATTTTTCTGGGGCGGGAGAAGAAAAAGGGCTGGCTGCTCGACAAAAGCGGCATGAATGCGGAGGCCGGACGCATCCTGCAAAAGCTTGGGCTGGACATTGATCCGGCGGCGGTTGTCGGTGATCTGCCGGTTTCGAGACAGCAGCTGGTGGAGATCGCCAAAGCAGTATCTTCCAATGCGAAGATCATCATTATGGACGAGCCGACTTCCGCACTGACGGATAAGGAGATTGAAGACCTGTTTCGGATCATAAGGCAGCTTCGTTCGGAAGGCTGCGGTATCGTCTACATTTCTCATCGGCTGGATGAACTGCAGCATATCGTGGACCGGGTAACGGTTATGAGGGACGGGGAATACATCACATCCATGGATTTTAAAGATGTGAAGATGGACGAGCTGATCAGGCACATGGTCGGCCGGGAGGTCAAAGAACAGTTTCCCCGTGTAAGATGCAGCAGGGGAAAGAAAATCTTTGAGGTGCAGAATCTGAAATCCGGAAAGGCCGTAAAAAATGTCAGCTTTGTCCTGTACGAGGGGGAGGTGCTTGGAATTGCCGGACTGATGGGAGCGGGCAGAACAGAGACAACCAGGGCAATTTTCGGGGCGGATCCTCTGGAATCAGGGGCTGTCTTTCTGGACGGAAAGCAGCTGTCGATACGCAGTCCTCTGGATGCGATTCGGTCCGGGATCGTTTTGATTCCCGAAGATCGGAAAAAGGACGGGCTTTGCGTCAATCTAAGCGTGGAAGACAACCTGGCGCTGACCAATATGGATCAGCTTTGTACAAGGGCAGGGGTTTTAAGTGAAAAAAAGAAAAAGAATCTTGTCGATGCGGCAATTCAAAACCTGAAAGTGAAACTGGCCGGAAGCGGTGTGGACGCAGGAACGCTTTCCGGCGGCAATCAACAGAAGATCGTCATTGGAAAATGGCTGGCAAGGTGGAGATCTACAATCTGATCAATCAGTTAAAGCAGCAGGGAATCGGTATTATCTGCGTTTCTTCGGAATTGCCGGAGATCATGGGTATCAGCGACCGGATTATTGTCATGTGTAACGGGAGAATCACAGGGGAAGTTCAGGCGGAGGAAACGACACAGCAGGAAATCATGACTTACGCCACGGAGTTTGAAGAAAAAGATCAGAAGAACGGAGGAAAGAAATGAGTAAAAAACACGCGGACAGATGGAGGAGATGGCTGAGGATTCGGGGCATGAGCCAGGTGCTGACAGTAACCGCAGGCCTGATTGTATTGTGCATTATATTTGGAATCATGAGTCCGAATTTTTTCTCGGGCAGGAATATCGGAAATCTTTTGAGACAAATTGCACCGATCATCCTGATCGGCATTGGGCAGTCCTATGTACTGATCACCGGAAATATTGATCTGTCCATCGGATCGGTCGTCGGTATGAGCTGTATGCTGTCCGCCACATTGATGACTAGAGGTGTGCCGTCGGTTGCGGCGTCGGCGGCTGCGCTTCTTGCCAGTATGCTGGTGGGACTTCTGAACGGGTCGCTGGTTGCAAGGTGCAAGCTCCCGCCGTTTATCGCAACGCTGGGGACGATGACGATTGCCAGAGGCATCGCTCAGATCGTAAACAACAACTATAATACGGATGCCATCGGAAATCACGCGCAGGGTTTTCGGGATCTCTTCTATTACGGCAATACACTGGGAATTTACAACACGGTCTGGATTGCGCTTATTCTGTTTCTGATCCTGAATTTTATCCTGAGAAAGACGCCGACCGGCCAGTATATCTATGCGGTTGGCAGCAATATCAGCGCAGCGGGGCTGTCGGGCGTCGATACAAAGCTCACCGTGATCATTGTCTATCTGGTCAGTTCACTGTGTGCGGGGCTTGTAGGACTGGTGACATGTGCGATCTCGGGCATGGGAACGATGGATGCGGGAAATATGTATGAAATGTATGCGGTGGCGGCGTCCGTGATTGGCGGTGTGTCCACACTGGGCGGACAGGGCCTCCTGTTTGGAACAGTTATCGGAGCCGCCATATGGGGCGTGCTGCAGAACGGTCTGCAGTTTGCGGGAGCGCCGGTGGCGATCCGTAATATTGTAATCGGCGCGATTGTCATCGTGTCCGTGCTGCTGGATGTGGTAATTCGTTCCGGAAGCTTTCGGCATCTGAAAGCAAAAGGACAAAACAATAAATAAAAAAGGAGAACAAAAATGAAAAAAAGAATGGTTGTCAAAATGCTGGGAGTGTTATTGACTCTGGGAATGCTTACAGGGTGCGCAGGGACAGAGGAAGGCGCTGACCCGGTACAGAAAGAAACAGGTGGATCAGAAGGCGGAGATCGAGTTGTTCTGATCACAATGGACAGTACGGATCAGCACTGGGTATCTCTTTATGAAGCGGCATTGGCAGAGGCGGCGGAGATCGGCGGTGTGGATTTTAAATGGATGGCGCCGGATCGGAAGGATGATTCGCAGCAGATCGAGCAGATCAATAATGCGGTTGCGGACGGTGCGCAGGCGATCATGATCGCCCCCAACGGTCCGGATTCCGTATCGGCGGCGCTGGAGGATGCCAAAAGCCAGGGCGTACACCTGATCTATGTAGACGCGGTTGCAAATGTAACGGCAGAGGCCGCATTTGGAACAGACGGCGTAAGGGCCGGCGAGATTGCTGCAGAAGAGATGCTGGATGCACTGAACGCAGCCGGCATAACTTCCGGCAAGATTGGCATTGTCAATTTCAGCGCATCCAACCAGAATGCCAAAAACCGGGAAGTCGGATTCCGTCAGGCGATGGAAAACCAGCCTTTTGAAATCCTGGAGACGCAGTACAGCGGCGGGGAAGCGGGGCCTTCTCAGGACATTGCGGACAATTACATATCGGAAGGCGCGGTTGCGATCTTCGGGGCAAATGAGGGCTGTGCAATCGGGGTCGGAAACGCAGTCAAGGGTTCCGGTTCCGGTATCATCGGCATTGGCTTTGACAAGTCGAATGCGCTGCTTGCGATGGTGGAAGACGGCTCCCTGGTCTGTACGATTGCTCAGAATCCGGATGTGATGGGACAGGAGGGCATGAAAGCGGCCGTTGCAGCGATCCGGGGAGAAGAGCTTGAGTTTACCGAACTGGATACCGGCGTGTCTGTAATTACAAAGGACGGCATCGAGAAAAAATGAGATTTGGACTTGCCAGCCAGTACCTTGCCGCAGAGTTTTCGCTCTGCGGCGGGGAACTTTATTCTCTGCGCGACGCGGAAGGAACAGAATACCTGTGGACAGGAGATGAGCAGATCTGGCCTTATCGGGCGGCTCATATGTTTCCTTTTACAGGACGCATGACCAGAGGACAGTATACTTATCAGGGAATTCGGTATCCGATGGAAATTCACGGGTTTTTGAAGGACACCGAAATGAAACTATTGGAAAAGACCGGACAGAAGGCGGTATTGGGATTTAGAAGCAATGAACAGACGCATGAGATTTATCCGTTTCATTTTGAACTGGAACTGGAATATGAGCTGAACGGAAGCTGCCTTAAAATTACAGAGCGGGTAAAGAATCTCGGGGTCGAGAAAATGTATTTCGGAATTGGATGTCATCCGGGATTTCGCATTCCGTGGGAGGGAAAGGCGGCGTTTGAAGCGCACTATCTGGAGTTTGACCGCGCAGAAGCACCTGTCAGGATTGGGATGACAGACAGTTGTTTTACAGACCGGAGCAGGGATGCGGTGCTGGAACTGGAAGAGGGCGGCATTCTCCCCCTGCGGCATGAATTATTTGACCGGGACGCCCTCTATGTAGAAGGAACGGGCGGAAGAGTTCTTTTAAAACAAAAAAACACGGAAAAATCTATTCTGCTGGAATACCCGGACATGCGGTATCTTGGAATCTGGCACAGGCCGCATACAGACGCGCCGTATGTATGCCTGGAACCGTCCGTTTCTCTGCCTTCCAGACAGGATATCGTGGAAGCGGCCGAGGAAAAGCCGGATTTGATCGCACTGGATGCGAAGAAGTGTTATCAGAATCACTGGTCGATCTCTGTTCTCACAGACAGATTATAAAAAAGAAAGGAAAATATCATATGAAACGTTCAGAAATTAATCAGATTATTCGGGAAATGGAGAAGATGGCGGAAGAGCACGGATTTCACCTTCCGCCTTTTTGCCGCTGGACGCCGGAAGAATGGAAGAAAAAGGGACATGAATATGACGAGATCCGGGATAATATGCTGGGCTGGGATATTACGGATTTTGGAAGAGGAGATTTTAATACCTGCGGCTTCGGACTGATCACGCTCCGGAACGGAAATCAGCACAATCCGAAATACAAAAAGGTTTATGCGGAGAAGCTGCTGTATATGAGAGACACCATGATGGCGCCCATGCATTTTCATTGGTATAAGTCAGAAGATATTATCAACCGCGGCGGAGGCGTTCTGAAGATCAAGGTCTATCAGGACGACGGGGAAGGCGGACTCTCGAATGAGGATGTGCTGCTGAATATGGACGGCTGTTCAAAGAAGGTTCCCGCTGGTTACTGCGTGACACTGCTGCCGGGAGAGAGCGTCACGCTCTGGCCGCATCAGTATCATGAATTTCACGCGGTTCCCGGGACCGGAAGCGTGCTGATCGGGGAGGTGTCTCAGTGCAACGACGATAATGAAGACAATCGTTTTTATGAGCCGTCCGGAAGGTTCCCGGCAATCGAAGAGGACGAGCCACCGTACCGGCTGCTCTGCAATGAATATCCGCTGCCGGAAGGCTCTTTCGGTCCGGACCAGGGCTGAGGCGTCGGATTGGTTTGGAAAATGTAAAAGGAGAAAACAGGCTCCTGCCGGTTATTTACAGCGGCAGGAGCCTGTTTGATTTGAAACGGGTTATTTGTTTACTGTCCGTAACCGATTTTTCCCAGGATACGGTCGACCGTACCGGCCAGAGATATACTGAATGCATCCGTTACATACGGCGTTTCCAGACCGCGGATGCAGCGTCCGAACTGTTCTACCTCCAGCTGGTAATTATTGGGAACCTCTACCTTGTGCAGTTCGTCCGCACCGTCAAAGGTGCGAAGACGGTAGGTCAGAGTACCGGGGGCATTGAACGCGAAATTTTCAGAGATGATACAGCCTTTCGATCCGTGGATCTGAAAGCGGTCCAGAGAGCTGTTTTTCTCCGTCTCCAGTACCATTCCGCAGTCAAAATGAGCTTTTTTTCCGCCGCTGTATTCCAGGATGCCTGTTGTATATGTATCGATCCTTTCCCTGGAGAGACAGGCGGATGCATGAATTTTCTCCGGTTCCTCTCCAAACATCCGCAGGAGAAGGCTGAGTGCATAGACGCCCACATCGTACGTGCAGCCGCCCAGTGTCTCCCTGCGCATGCGGATGTTGCTGTGGTTGTAATCCGATGTGATCAAAGCAGCTTCCGCGTATCGGAGTTCTCCGATCCGGCCATGTTCAATCATCCTTTTGATTTCCTGGATATAAGGGCTGTGCTGATAAGCAAAAGCTTCCATCAGAAGGACATGGTTTTCTTTTGCCGTCCGGAACATCTCCTGGGCCTGTTCGGCAGTGGGGGCAAGAGGCTTTTCGCATAATACATGTTTCCCGTGCCGCAGCGCTTCCAGCGTCCATTCATAGTGAAGCGTATTCGGAAGGGGAAGATAGACTGCCTCGATCTCCGGATCGTCCAGAAGTTCCCCATAGCTTCCATAGACTTTCTGAAACCCGTATTTCTTCTGAAATGCTTCCGCTTTTTCCTTATTGCGTCCTGCGACCGCAGTCAGTTCGCAGTTGTCTGCCAGCGCCATGCCCCGTGCGGTATCCCGTTCAAAGATATAAGCGGTTCCCAGGACGCCCCATTTAATTTTGTTCATGAATATTCCTCCTCATTTTGTAAAATGTGTAGTCTTCACCGTGCCATTTGATAGATCTTTTCCATATCCTTTTCCTGCAGAACTCTGGCGGAGCCTTTGCTTCCTCCGCAGGCTTGTGCACAGCTGACAGCCATCTCATGGATCTGCCGGTCCGTCGGCGTGATACCCAGTTCCTTCATATTGGCCGGCATGCCGATGGAATGATAGAATGTTTCCATAGCTTCGATGCCTCTTTCGGCAATTTCCTCTTCGGTGCCCTCCGGCTTCACCTGCATGACGTTGATCGCGAAGCGGACGAATCTTGGCAGAGCGTGTCGGTATGAATACCTTGCCCATGCGGGCCATACGGCAGCCAGTCCGGCGCCGTGAGTTACGTCAAACATTCCCCCGATCTCATGTTCCAGCAGATGGGTCGAGAAATCGCCGCCGTCGTTTCCGCATCCGGTCAGATTATTGTGCGCCAGAGAACCGGCCCACATGATTTCCGCTCTGGCATCATAATTCTGCGGGTCGCTGTGCAGAAGCATGGCATTGGAGATCACGGTGCGGAGAAGCCCTTCGGCTATGGAATCGGTGATTTCCATATTTCCGTCGTTTGTGAAGTAACGTTCCATGGTATGCATCATAATGTCCGTGCAGCCGCTCATGGTCTGGTAGTCGGACAGAGACAGGGTCAGTTCCGGGTTCATAACCGCGAATTTCGGCCGTGCCAGATCGTCGTCATAGGACCGTTTTTCTTTTGTCTGTTCCTTCGTGATGACAGCTCCCATGCTTGTCTCGCTTCCTGCGGCGGCGATGGTCAGGACCGACGCTACCGGAAGGCATTTTCCTGCGGTGCGTGTGTGCGCGAAAAGCGTCCAGACATCTTCCTCAGGTTCTGCCAGGCCGTATGCCACAGCTTTTGCGGTATCGATGACCGAACCGCCTCCGACAGCCAGCAGAAAATCCGCCTGCATTCTTTTGCCCAGTTCGATTCCTTCATAGACTTTGGACAGATGCGGGTTTGGGACCACGCCGCCCAGAAATTCGTATGTCAGGCCTTCTTTTTTTATAGAATCTGTAATTTCGTCCATCAGTCCGTTCTTGAACACGCGGTCGCTTCCATATACGATCAGTATCCGGTTTCCATTGTACTTTTTGATATAGCGGCCGGTTTCCCTGTGGGTTCCCTTTCCAAAGACGACCTCCGTCGGTGAATAATAGTGAAAATTATTTGCCATTGCTTTTTTCTCCTTTCTTTGTTAAACCGATTATATCAGGAAGTACAGCTTGAAAATATTATTTTTATGCTCTATTATATAAATATAAAGACAAAAATACGAATATTTTTATAATTATTCGTGATTGTTTTTGGTTGATACAGGCTGTAAGGAGGGGCGGAGATGGAACTGTCATTTATACAGGATGAAAACGCGGTGGAACTGATTGACGGGATTACTTACGAATTTCCCTATACGATGCATGAGCGGGATCTGAGCAGCTATACGGTTCCCTGGCACTGGCATGAAGAGGTAGAGTTTGACTATGCGTACAGGGGTTCTATTCTCATAGAGACGGTCAACCGGACCTATACGATTCGTCAGGGAGAGGCTTACTTTATCAATACAAACGTGATGAATACAAAGAGGAAAGCGGAAGGTTCCTCTTACGCGGTGGAACACGCCCATCTGTTTCACCCAATCCTGCTTACCGGACATTACAGAAGCATATTTGAGACAAAATATCTGAATCCAATTTTAAAGAACCGTTCGGTTGAGGTGGTAATTGTCAAAGAAAACACAGAGAGCGGAAAAAGCTTTTTGAAGTTCCTGCATGCCCTGACCAGGCTTGCTGAAACCGCGAATGCGGAATTTGAGATCCGCAGTCTTCTCTCGCGGGCATGGACGGTTCTTGTACAGGAAATAGAAGTGCAGCGGCAAAAAGAGCTTTTCGAGACCCCTTCCCGGCATGAACGGACCAAAGATATTCTAAGCTTTATTCATAAGCATTATCAGGAAAAAATAACGATTACCGATATATCCGGCCATGCCGGCATCAGCGCCAGAGAATGCATCCGGTCTTTTAAAAACACGTTTCATCAAACGCCGATGGATTATTTGATTCAGTACCGTGTAGAACAGGCAAAGCGGCTTTTGCTTGAGACAGACGAGCAGGTTACAAATATTGCGTTCATGACCGGATTCAACAACAGCGCCTATTTCGGCAAAACATTTAAAAAATATACGAACAGTACCCCGAAGGAATTTCGAAGTTCACGCCGTTCCCAAACTTCATAAAGCGGGACAGTTTTTTGCAAAAATGCTGCAGAAAATCGTTCGGTTTGTGTTGCGTCTATGAGGTTGTGGATAATTAAAAAGTAATTTATAATGGGACCAGTACGGCGGATCTGTAGAATCCGTTTTGAGCAGTGCACGGGTTTTACGGATAAGGCCGGAGCAGGGGGCGCCATGAACAAAAGAAGAATGGATATTATTAACGATTTGGCGAATCTGGAGCGGACTACCACGCTTTCAAAGCTGACAGAGAAGTACGGGGTTTCTATGCGGACCATCCGCAATGACCTTGCTGCGATCAATGAGATTCTTATCGAAGGGGGCTTTACGCCGGTAGAACTTCGAAGGGGCGGCGAGATCCATTGTGCTCTGGATTTTACGAAGATTCTGGATCTGATTGATGTGGAGGATTATTATGAATATAAGCTTTCCAGGGAGGAGCGCGTTCGGATTGCAGCAACGCTGATGGTTCAGTCCGCAGACTATATTACACTTTCCAGCATAGCAGAACACCTGTTTGTCAGCCGTGCGACGGTGATCGAGGAGCTGGGTGAGATCAAGAATCTGATCCGCCGGGGCGGTCTGGAAGTGATTTCCAGCCCCAACAAGGGCCAGCGGGTGGTGGGGAAGGAGAGCGCCAAGCGGCTGTTTCTTCTGGATCTTCAGGAACCGGAGCGCGCAGGTGCAGGAAGGGAGACGGCAAAAGTCAGCACACAGGCAGGAAATCGGATCGTGATTCAGAAAATCATCAACGAACAGGAGCATGTACACAAAAGTTATCTGGATGACGCTTCTTTTACAAAGATCAGCAGCTATCTGGGCATCATGATCGACCGGAATCTGATGGGCGAATATATGGAGCCTCAGCCTCTGACGGACAGCCCCCGCTATCGGCTGGCTCAGGACATTCTGAAATACATCTGCCAGTACTGTCAGATCACGACGACGGAAGATGAGCTTCGTTTCCTGTGCGGCTTTCTGTCCAAATGCCGTTTTGTCCGGCAGTCCGGCTACAATCCGAATATTGTCAAGATCCAGATGATCACCAGACAGTTTATCCGCAGTATCTCGGAAGAGCTGGAACTGGACCTGAACATGGATTATGATTTTTTTGAAAATCTGTCCAATCATCTGGAATCCGTGCTGAAACAGGAGGCGCCCTTCTATCCCGACAGCACGGCGATTCGGGAGATCGTGGAGGACAATCCCGGGGTTCATACGGCGGTAAAAAATCATCTGCCTGTGCTGCGACAGTATTACAGCCGTCCGCTCTCGGAGATCGAGATTCAGTACATCACGATCCATGTCTGCGCGGCGCTGGAGCGGAAGAAAAACCGGGAGATTGTCTTTCATGTGGCGGTGGTCTGTCATTCCGGCATCGGGACTTCCCAGCTTCTGATGGAAAAGCTGAAAAAGCACTTTAATTTTCAGGTGGTGGAAGTTCTCTCCGCCCATGAAGCGCGCAATCTGACGGAAGAGACGGCGGATTTTATCCTGTCCACCATTCCCCTTAAAAACTGTAAACTGGATCATGTGGTCGTTTCGCCCATGTTCAGCGACGAGGACTATATCCGGGTGGGAAATAAGATCGACACTCTGCGGAACAGCCGGAACCTTCCCTCCCGGGTGGAGGAAAAGTCAGTCACGGCCAGGGGACTTTTGAAGCTGTTGAAGCCGGTTCTCTATGACGCTGTACCGGAAGCGGCGCCGGAACTTTACAAAGAGATACGCCGGATCGTCCGCGGCTATTTTGACCAGTCTCAGGAGGCGGAGGAGGAAATCTTCGCGCCCTGCCTTCATCACCTGCTTCCGCCGGATCACATTCAACTGGACGTTCGATGCGCGGACTGGCGGGACGCAGTGCGAAAGTCAGCGGAAAAACTTCTGAACTCCGGCTACATCGAGGCCCGCTACATCGACGCCATGATCGCCAATATTGAGGAAAACGGTCCGTACGTGGTGCTGTCCCCCGGCTTTGCCATGCCCCACGAAGGACTGGAGCAGGGGAGCATCAAGGTGGGCATGAACCTGATCCGCCTGAATCCGCCGGTGGACTTTGGAGAAGAGGAATTTGATCCCGTGGAGTTCGTGTGCTGTTTAAGTGCGGTGGATCACAAGCTGCATCTGAAGGCGTTCTTTAATCTGGTCAATATGCTGGGAAATCCGGATTTTAAGGATGCACTGCGAAAGGCAGAGAACCCGCAGGAAGCGGCGGCAGTGGTGGAACGGTATGAGTATACGCTGGGAGTGTGAGTTTTTCCCCTGTACCTGAAACAGCATCAGGCACAGGGGATTCACCGGAAAAACCGCTTGAATTTTCGCGGACAATCTGGTATAGTAAATACTATAGATCAGAGAATTCAGTCTCTAATGTTCTTTCATGGTCGTTGCAGATTCTGCAGATGTTCCATAATCAAAATAGAAAAAACGGTTGAGATACGGGTATAATATAGAAAAGTGATAGAAGACGGCCCCGTTTTTCCGTATTGCCCGTCGGGAGGGAAACGGACGGATGTTTCTATCACCAAAATACGATGAATTTGTAAAGGAAATGTTTCGGAACGGGATTGTGCGCAGGTACTTTGTTGGCGATATTCTGAAAATCCCGCAGAAGGAGATCCGCAGTGTGGGGCTTAGGGATCCGTTTCTCAGAAAGTTTTTTCACAGGCAGAAACAGGGAATTCTGGATGTGAAGATGGAACTGAACGACAGCCGGAAGATCAATGTGGAACTGCAGATGAAACTGATCCATCACTGGGATAAGCGCCAGTTGTTTTATCTTTCGAAACTGTATACGGAGGAGCTTTTCGCGGGAGAAGATTATGAGCAGCTGAAAAAATGCGTGGGGATCAGTATACTGGATTTTAACCTGACAGATCGGAGCAGATACCACAGCGTCTACCGTCTGCGAGATGAAGACGGATATGAATTTACGGATGCCATGGAGATCCATGTGATCGAACTGAAGAAAAAGCTCACCGGAGAGGGTGAGGTGGATGACTGGATACGTTTTTTTAATGTGAAGACAGAGGAGGATCTGGAGATGATCAGAACCAGGAACCCGGGGATTTTGGAAGCGATAAGGGAGCTGAAGCGGATGAGTATGAGCAATCCCGTGCGCCTGTGGAATGAGGCGCATCTGAAAGAAGTAAGGGATCGCAGGGCAAGAGAAGCGTATGTCCGGGAGGAAGGAAAAGCCGAAGGGCTGACAGAAGGCGAACAGAGGTTGTCAGAATTGATCAGGCGTCTGATCGAGGACGGACGCCTTGAGGACGTCAGTCTTGCGGCGGAGGACACAGCTGTCAGAAAGCGATTGTATCGGGAGTACGGAATCAAATAACATCTGAAAACCCGGATGCGGAGGAGGTGATCCGCATCATTCGGGAGAAGGAAAAGGCTTTTCAGAGAGCAGAGACTCTTTTGAAAAGCCTTTTCACGTTCTCCGGTCACACCTTTGCCGCCTGCATTATCATTCGACCACCCATTTCACAATTCTATGAAATCCATCCAACCAATCGGTTTCTTTTCCAGTTTTTTGAAATACACTTGACTGTTTTTCCGGCAGGACCTGTGATAAAGTATAGCCATAACAAAGAAAGAACTATTTTATCGATAAAACAATCTTTCCGGAACCTGAACACAACAACTTTTTACAACTTCATAAAAAATTGCCGAAGGCGGAAGACAGAGACAACAGACAGGCCTTCGGCACAGAGAAAAATCCAAATCAAAAAAGGAGACTACATAGTATGGCTAAGAAAAAAGTAATCGTCGCATGCGGCGGCGCAGTGGCAACTTCTACAATCGCAGCGAACAAGGTGGTGGAGCTGGCAAAGGAAAACGGGATCGACATCGAGATCTGCCAGATCCGGATCTCGGAGATCGCGTCCAATCTGGATTCCAACACGGTGCTGATCGTGCCGACGTCCAGAGTGAAACGCGATTACGGAGTACCGCTGATCTCCGGCATGCCGTTTATCTCCGGCGTGAAGCTGGAAGAGACGAAGGCGGCGATCCTGAAAGTGTTGAAGGAAGCGCAGTGACAGGTACAGGGAACAGAAAACGGCATCTGCCCAGGCCGTGCGGAACCGGGCCGGAACAGGACGCAGACAGCCTGGAAGCGGTCCGCGCCGGAAGGCGCAGGAAATGCGCAGGAAGTCCGGTTCCCGGACAGTGAAACAGCAGATGCCTGATTAGGACGAGGAGAATCAACATGTTAAATGCAGCAGCATTTGTAATCAATTATGTAATCGACATGGGCGCATCAGTCATGCTTCCCATCGTCATTGCGATCATCAGTATCGCAATCGGAATCAAAGTGGGAAAGGCGGTCCGCTCCGGACTGATGATCGGCGTCGGCTTCGTGGGCATGGGGCTGATCGTGGACATGATGAATGCGGAAGTGGGGCCGGCGGCACAGGCCATGTCCGAGCGCTTCGGACTGAGCTTAAGCGCCGTGGACGTGGGATGGCCGGGCATGAGCCCCATCACCTGGGCGTCGCCCATCGCTACCGTGGCGATCCCGGTGGCCATCGGCGTCAATATTCTGATGTTGCTTTTCAAACTGACCAAAACCGTCAACGTGGATGTGTGGAACATCTGGCATATGACCTTTACAGGAGCGATCGCCTACGCAGTCACCGGCAATTTTGCCGTCGGTATTCTGGGTGTGGTCATTCACGCAGCCATCTCTTACAAACTGGGAGACCTGTGGGCGCCGATTCTGTCTGATTATTTTGAATTGGACGGACTGACGGCACCTCACGGCACTTCGGCGTACATGGCGCCCTTTGCCTGCCTGATTGACTGGATCATCGACAAAATTCCGGGATTGAACAAGATCGACCTGACTGCGGATACTCTTCAGGAAAAGGTGGGCGTTCTGGCAGAGCCGGTGGTCATTGGCGGAATCCTCGGCACGGCAATCGGTTTTCTTGCAGGCTATGACGCACAGAGTGCGCTGCCTCTGGGAATCAAGATGTCCGCGGTCATGGTATTGATGCCGAAGATTGTCAAATGCATCATGGATGGCCTGATGCCGCTGACCGAGCGGGCAAAGGAACTGATGAATGCAAAATTCAACGGCGCGGAGTTCTACATCGGTCTTGACCCGGCGATCCTGCTGGGGGATGCGACGGTAGTATCTGCGGGACTGATCTTCATTCCCCTGACCCTGCTCTTTGCAGTCATCATTCCGGGCAACACGGTCCTGCCCTTCGGAGACCTGGCGACCATCGGCTTCTTCATCGCCATTGCCGTCGGCGTACATAAGGGAAATCTGTTCCGCAGCCTGATTTCCGGCAGCGTGATCATGATTGTGACGCTCCTGATCACGAACCAGACCGTGGCGTGGACCACGCAGTTGGCCGTATCCACCGGAAGTGCCCAGGCCGGCAGCATCGTGGCCGCTATGGATCAGGGCGGATGTCCCATCACTTATATCTTTACCAGTCTGTTCACCCGTGAAAATATGCCTGGCCTGATTCTGGCGGCGGCCGTCTACGCAGTGTGCATGGTCTTTGCGGTTCTGCACTCCAGAAAGAGGGCGGCGGAACTGGAAGCGGACGAAGCGTAATTTTAAAACAGCATCTGCCCGAGCGAAGCGAGAAAAAATTCTTCCAGACAATGGGGCGTAGAGAGAGGCGGATGCGGAACTCTAATAAAAGCGAAACTTCAACAGGAGGTTTACACCATGAAAGCAGGCGTTGTACACGCAAAAAACGACATTCGTTTTGAAGATACAGAAAAACCGGCAGCCGTACCGGGAAAGGTGCTGGTCAAGGTAAAATACACAGGGATCTGCGGATCGGACGTGCCCCGGGTCAACGGCGACGCGTGCCACTATTTCCCCAATATTCTGGGGCATGAGTTCTCCGGCGTAGTGGAGGAAATCGGGGAAGGCGTCACATCCGTAAAGCCGGGGGACCGGGTAGCGGGGATCCCGCTGGTTCCCTGCATGAAATGCGAAGACTGTCAGAAAGGCAATTATTCTTTATGCAGGCATTACAGCTTTATCGGCTCCCGGGAATTCGGAAGCTTTGCAGAATACGTACTGGTACCGGAGAAAAATGTATGCAAATTCTCTGAGGAAGTCAGTTTTGAGCAGGGTGCCCTGTTTGAGCCGGCTACGGTTGCGCTCCACGGTCTGGAGCGGCTGAATTACCGGGGCGGCGGTACGGTGGCGATCCTGGGAGGCGGTACCATCGGCATGTTCGTCATGCAGTGGGCGAAGATCTACGGCGCCCGGAAGGTGGTCGTTTTCGATATTGCAAAGGAGCGTCTGGAGCTGGGCAGAAGACTGGGTGCGGACGGCGGCATCAACACGCTGGACGCGGACTTCATGGATCAGGCCATGGCCATGACGGACGGCAGAGGCTTTGATTACGTCTACGAGACCGCAGGCAACGTTATCACCATGAAAATGGCATTTCGATTGGCGGCGAATAAAGCCCAGGTTTGCTTTGTGGGAACGCCGACGAAAGAACTCTCCTTCTCCGTGGAGGACTGGGAAAATATCAACCGGAAGGAATTTACGCTGACCGGCTCCTGGATGAGCTACAGCGCGCCGTTCCCGGGACATGAATGGTCCGCGGCGGCCCATTATTTTGAGACCGGAGAACTGAAGATGGACGACTCCTTTATTTTCAAAAAAATGCCTTTAAAGGATATTGCGGAAGCGTTCGAACTGTACAAGACGCCGGGCGCGGTCAAAGGAAAGATTTTGATTGATTCGGAATTTCAATAAAAATGGAGACAGCGATATGAGTATAAGAAAAAATCCCATGCAGGTCATGATGGACCGCAGGCGGGCAGGCGAGAAGATCGGAATCCCGTCCTACTGCACCGCCAACGAGCTGGTCATCGAGGAAATCCTGCTTCGTGCAAAGGAGACAAATATACCAACATTAATAGAAGCAACTGCCAACCAGGTCAATCAGTTCGGCGGATACACCGGTATGAAGCCGGCGGACTACTGCCGTTTTGTCCTTGACCTGGCGAAGAAAACCGGCTGCCCGGAGGAGTTGATCATCCTGGCCGGCGACCATCTGGGGCCGCTGACCTGGCAGCATCTGCCGGAAGCGGAAGCCATGGCGAATGCGGAGGAACTGGTCTACCAGTACACCCGCGCCGGATTTACGAAGATCCATCTGGACACCAGCATGAAGGTGGCGGACGATCCGGACGGGCTTCTGTCCACGGAAACCATCGCAAGGCGCGGGGTCCGTCTTTATCAGACATGTATGAGAGCCTATGAAGAGCTGTTAAAAGAAAAACCCGACGCTGTGCGTCCGGTATTTATCATCGGATCGGAGGTCCCGATCCCGGGCGGCGCGCAGGAGGCGGAAGAGGGATTGACCGTCACCAGCCCGGAAGCGTTTGAGGATACGGTCAACACCTATAAGAAGATGTTTCGGGAAGCCGGAGCGGAAGACGGCTGGAACGATGTGATCGCAGTGGTCGTACAGCCGGGCGTGGAGTTCGGCGACGATCAGGTCTTCCTGTATGACAGCGGAGCGGCGCAGGCGCTGACCGCAAAGTTAAAGGAATATCCGGAAGTGGTGTTTGAGGGCCATTCCACGGATTACCAGAGCGCCGAGAGCTTAAGAGACATGGTTTTGGACGGCATCTGTATCCTGAAGGTGGGACCGTCTCTGACCTATGCCATGAGAGAAGCCGTCTTTGCCCTCAGCATGATGGAAAAGGAGCTGGTCCCGGCGGAGGAACAGGCCTACGTGATCGAGACGCTGGAGCATGTGATGACGGACGAGCCGGCCAACTGGCAGAAGCATTACCACGGCAGTCTCAAAGAACTGGCCCTTGCCAGAAAGTACAGCTTTTCCGACCGTGCCCGCTATTATATGGGGGAAGAGAAGGTCACGGCAGCCATCGGGAAATTGTTCGGCAACTTGAGAAAGTACATGATCCCCATGAACATGCTTCATCAGTACATGCCGCTGCAGTTTGATAAAGTCCGTACAGGGACTTTGCAGATGGACCCCAAAGGGCTGGTGCTTGATGCGGTCCTCCAGTTCCTGTATGATTACGAGTATGCGGCCGGGTATAATACGGATGCCCGGATCATGAGAGCTTCCGCCGGAAAGCAGGTGTCCTGATATGGCATTGGTGACGAGCAGGGAACTTTTACTGGATGCGCAGAAAAACGGTTACGCCGTAGGCGCGTTCAATGTGGAAAATATGGAGATGGTTCAGGCGGTGGTGGCGGCGGCCGGGGAGCGGAAAGCCCCGGTCATCCTGCAGACGACGCCGGGAACTCTGAACTACGCAGACGCAGATTATTTCTATGCCAATGTAAAGACGGCGGCGGAGAAGGCAAAAATTCCGGTGGCGCTGCATCTGGATCACGGCGATTCCTTTGAACTGGCGATGAAGGCGTTCCGGGCGGGCTATACCTCCATCATGATTGACGGTTCCAGACTGTCCTTTGAAGAAAATGTCGCGGTCAGTCGGCGGACTGCGGACGCCTGCCATGCGGCCGGGATTCCGGTGGAGGCGGAGCTTGGCAAAGTGGGCGGCAAGGAAGATGACCTTGTGGTCACCGGAGACAGCCCCTATACGGATCCGAGGGAAGCGGGAGTGTTCGTGGAGCGGACCGGTGTGGACGCTCTGGCGGTGGGAATCGGAACGGTCCATGGATTTTACAAAGGAGAACCCCATGTGGATCTGGGACGTTTAAGTGAGATCCGGGCGGCGGTGGATATTCCGCTGGTGCTGCACGGGACTTCCGGGGTGCCGGATGAGACGGTGGCGGAGGCGGTAAAGCGGGGAATCTGCAAAGTGAACTACGCTACCGAGATTCGGGCGGCGTTCAGCGAGGGCGTGAAAGAAGTGATGAAGGCGGATCCCGCCGTCTATGATCCGAAGAAATACAACAAGGCAGGACGGGAAAAGGTAAAACAGCTGGTGATGAAACGGATCGACAACCTGGGAAGCGCGGGACGCGCATAAAGAATGGAAAAATTCTCCGGCAGCCGGGCAGAGATTTCAGGAGCGGCCGGGAGAATGACAATGATAGAGGATAAGGAGGCAGCAGATGATCTGGGAAGAACTGAATCAGGCGTTGATCGTTACCGGAATGGAAGCGGCGGATTATAAAGATGTGATGAAGAACCTGGGCTCGGTCGTCATAAAGGAAGGGTATGCAAAGGAGTCCTATGTGGACGCGCTGATTGCCCGGGAGGAAGAATATCCCACCGGTCTTGACGTGGACGGCATGGGGGTTGCGATCCCTCATACGAGCGTGGAGCATGTGAAGAAAGCAGGTATCGCCATCGCCGCGTTGAAACAACCGGTCACCTTCACGCAGATGGGGACCGACGACGAGACGGTGGAGGTAAGCCTGGTATTCATGCTGGCGGTGGTGGATCCCAACGCCCATATTGACAAGCTTCAGCGGATCGTGGAGATGATCCAGGACAAGGAAATGCTCGGGAAGCTGATGAAGGCGGACGCGCCGGAAGAGATGATCCGGATGATCCGGGAGAAGGAAGAGACGCTGTAAAAAAGAGAAAAAGGCTTTTCGGAGTGCGGAAGATGCTCCGGAAAGCCGGAGCACGAGCCAGTAGATCCAGTCTGCGGCTCCAGGGGACGCCAGGGTGTCCGAGAGAGCTTCATGATTATAAGGAACATCGGCCCATCCCGTTCTGAACCATCGTTTTTAAAATGATCTCCAGATCTCATCCGGTGTCAGTCCCGTTTCATATAAGCCTATTAATTTGACAGGCAAAAGTGATGCGATTCATCCGGAAGAGAGAAACTTTCGGGCAGAAAGTTCAGATACGTTTGCGGCTGCAGCGGGGTCACATGCCCCGCTGCTCTGTAGTGTTGCAGGTCTGATGCCCCGCTGTCTGCAGCAGAGTTGCTGACTGTCGCCATAAAACAGTTCTGTTATGGCAGCTGCGGGGTTTTAATCGGAAGCAGCAAGAATCACTCCGCATCCGATTTTGTCTCCGGAATTGCCGGAAGGCTGACCGGTAAAATCATCGGCCATACTGTGGATGATAACCGATCTTCCGACAATGTCCTGTACAGAGAAACGTTTATCATAAAAGACCTGATAGGCGTAGCCCTGATTGCCCAGAAGAGGAGGAAAATCTCCGGCATGCTGGGGATGCGGCCTGTTCCCGGGATTGTAATGATTTCCGGTCTGATCAAAAGGAGGCGTGCAGTTCCCATATTCATGGATATGAATGCCGTAAAAATTACTGGAGCCCTGTGTGCGGATGTTGGGGAGTCCAAAGATTTCGGCTTCTACGAGAACGCCTCCGTAAGAAGTCTGATAAAATTTTACGGAGCCTGCGAGCTGGGGTTGTGAACCGTCGCCTTTCATCCAGGCGACTGCGGCAGGAGCTGTGTGAGTCAGCAGATATTGAAAGTGAGAAGCAGGAGTGGGACCATACATGGATATACCTCTTGCTTTTTTATTTCATATTATGACCCAATTGTTTGTGCGGTGCATGAAGTTCTGAAAACTTTTTCCATTCTGCATGAATGACCTGAAGCTGTTTATCGTCGCAGCGGGTCAGCAGACGGTTGATATCCTGATATGTTTTGTTGGATTGATTCTGGTTTGGATAGATTACCGCATCTGCTGACAGATTAAAAAGCGTATTACTTTTTCAAATAATTGTTTTGAGACAAGGGTCATTAAAGTGGCTATGTGTCGTTTGCAGCACGTGTTATATGTAAAAAGCAGCGGAATCATGACTATCTGTTTTAAGAGAACAGTAAATCGTTTTCTGTTGTGGCCGTCAGTTTTCTGATTTTAATGTTTCAGCAGGAAATATTATGATAACTATTGAAATCAGTTCCTTTTCCGATTAAACTAAGCAGAGGACGGTACTTTTGCATAGGAATATGTGGTTGTTTAGGTCGGAGTAAGAGAATTGATTGCAAAAGAAGAGTTCCTGAAAAAGTACAATATTTCAAAAGACCTGTTTTGGAGTGCGGAAATGCCGTGGGTGCAGCCGTTTTTATCCGTCGCCGGAGAGCGAGTCCAGCCATGAACTGTATCGAAAATATCTGCCGGACGGAGGTGGTTCGATCTTCACCTTCGAGATCAGAGGGGACGCGAAGACTGCCCGGAACTTTATCGATCGTCTGTCTTTCCATCGGCATTGAGAAAGTGGAGGATTTGATCGAGGCTCTGGATGCGGCGTTTGAGGCGGTGAAACAGGAAAACGAGACAGCCGGCACGGTATGAAACCGCACCGGCTGTTTTTCACTGTGTCAAAAGATTTATAAATCCTGCGGCAGCATCACTCCACAGATACACTGATTTTTCACTGCATCCAGCCAGCAGTACAGATGCTGCGGTTCCCGGACCTGTATCATCCCTTCCAGCTCGGAACCGATGCCGCAGATATCCGGAAAGCGGTCGGGCAGATGCGCAAAAAGCTCCGGATGGTATTCCAGAGTCTTCCGGTTGTTGAAGACGGCGTGGTAACGGATCTGCGCCTCCACCAGATCTTGGAACATATGGCTTCCGTAGCTTAATTCCGGCATGTAGCCGGCCCGGCTGTCCGAGATTTCGCAGATCTCGGAGAAGTTGGAGATATCCCCGAAGACCACCGGTACGCCCAGTTCCGGCGAAGAGGTGCCGATGCGTCCCGGGGCCAGCAGCATCACCTGTCTGCCGCTGCCGCCGTAGTAACGGTTGATTTTACCTACGGCCGCGGCGACGCCGGCTTTTTTCGCATAGGGATAATTGTAGTACAGAACCGGGTCGATCTGGACGATCACGTCGATTCTGCGGGGGCCGGAAGCGCCCATGGAGGAGTCCCGGATATCGAAAAAGATTTCCTTCGGTTTCAGGGCGTCCAGATCCACCTGTTCCCCCTCCGGTCCCAGATACAGCGGCCGGCACTGCAGAAGGTTGACCACAAACGCTCCGTCTTCGTCCAGATTGACCGCGTATTCGATATCCACCGGGTTTTCATAGACCCGCTCCAGCGTCTTTAAGATGTTCTGCATCAGTCCGGTGAAGGCGGTGGTTTCCAGCAGTTTCTGACAGCTTACAAACCACACGTCCCGCCGCCTTCCCATCTCCCGCAGACGGTCCTCCGCATCCTGATCGTGTTCCAGCACCATGCGCTTATACCACAGGGGGAGGTGCTCGAGCAGCCGTTCCAGAGGAACTTCGGTCAGCCGGTTGTCCGCGCAGTCCAGCACGTCGATGTTTCTCTGGGAAAATTTATGCTTCTGTTCAAAGGTTGTCAGCATGGTGGCCCCGGGGCGGTCCAGATTGCACAGGCGCGGGTAGTCCTCTTTGGTGCGGTCCACCGCCTTGGTCCCCAGCCCCATGACCAGGCGCAGCATGCCCGCTTTCGGGTCCATGTCCGGATACCACTGGTAGGCGCTGTGACTGTAGCCCACGCCCGCCGCTCCCGGCATATAATAATCGCCGTACCAGGTGCCCGATACGCGCTGCACCAGAATCGCCATCTGTTCGTCTTTTTTGTCCAGATCCCGTCTGCGGCGGTACTCCAGCGCGGAATAGTCCATAGTGCTGGCGTAGACCGTCCGCACGGCCTGTTCAAACGCTTCCATCCGCTGTTCCGGGCTTCCCTGATTGACGCAGAACACCGACTCGTATTTTCCGGCGAACGCATTGCCGAAGCCGTCCTCCAGAAAGCTGGAGGAGCGCACGATAAAGGGACTCTGCCCGAAATATTCCAGCACGTTCAGAAACTGTTCCCGAATCTTGTCCGGAAACCGTCCGCTCATCAGCGCCGCCTTCAGTTCCTCCGCTTTTTCAAAATATCCTTCCGGTGTCCGCTGTTCGATGCGCAGATCCCAGTGGCCGTTGGACACGATATACGTGTAGAAGACGTCCGAACCGATGTAAAAAGAATCGTGGGGTTCGCTGAACGCGGAATATTCCGGAATTTCGGTCTCGGCGATCCGGCGCGCCAGCAGCATGCCGCAGGCCTTGCCGCCGATGGCGCCGCTGCCGATCATCCGGTCCCGAAGCTGAAAATAATCTTCCGGGCGGAAATACTGCCGGACCAGTTTTTCCAGATGCGCATCTTTGGTCATGGTGCTGCTGATGATTTGCCGTTCGGTTTCTTCGGAGAAGATGCCGGCGGCGTACTGAAGCTTTGCCATGCTGAAAAAGCGGTCGTAGCTGTCAAAATTCTGATCCTGGCTTTGCTCTTTGATCTTCTGGATCGTCTGGTAATAGCGGCTCATGCCCACGCCGTTGTCCACCGGAGCGAAAACGCCGCTGTCCTTTGGGCATCGGTGGGGCAGGAACATCTTCTCGGAATTGCGGTTCCACACCTTTAAGGGGTGCAGATACCGGTGTTTCTCGTCGGAATAAACATCCAGCAGAAGCTGCGTCGTATCCCGGATGCGTCCCACCGCGTCATAGGAATGCCGCCCCCGCAGCAGCGGGAAGTACGCCACCGTATCCATCACAAAAAGATAGGGGCAGGTGACCCGGAAAAAATTGCCCATCATCAGATCCGTATACCAGACCGACTGCAGCTCCGACAGACAGTCGAAGACGTAAAACGCTTCCTTCCCCTGTCGGGTAATTTCCTCGTGGATGCCCACGGTAAAGGCCTCAAATCCGTCGTCCGGGTTGAACTGCTTCACGGTGATGCCGGTCAGGTCCTTCAGCACCGGTTCGTGCTGGGCGAAACGGATGTAAATCACGTTTCGTCCGTCCTGCACCGCCTGTCTGGCAAAGAGCTCCGCGAAATACCGAAATTCGTCGACTGCGGTCACCTGCCAGACCACGTTGTCTCCGATCCGGATGTGGTCCAGAATCGCGTCCACCTGCGGCAGGCCGCTTTTTATTCTGTCAAATGCTGCCATAACAATGCCCTCCTTTTTGTGATGCAGATTCCTCCCCGGCACCGCGCCGGGCCTCTGCCGGTTCTGCTGATATTTTTTCGGGTATTCCTGTGTGACTGCGCAGGAAAAGGATTCGTTTTCCCACAAATAAAAAGAGACAAAGCGTGTGAAAACGTCTTTGTCTCCTCTGGTCAATCTTATGAATAATTTTATTATAACTGAAAAGGAAAGGCGTGTAAAGAAAAAATACAGCGAAATGCCGGCTTATCCTTCAGAGACCTTCAGAAAATGAAGCGTTGCATTCACCAGCCGTTCACTGTGCGGCAGAAACACGCCGGCCACTGGTCCTACCAGAAAGGCGCTGATCAGCGTTCCGACTCCGACGGCTCCGCCCATGAGAAAGCCGGAGGCCACGAAGCAGACATCCACCAGAATACGGACCGGTCCGAAAGGTTTTGCGAGCCGGTCGCTTAAAACGATGGCTACCAGATCGTTAGGCCCGGTGCCGGCGTCGGACTTGATGACGATGGTCATGCCGAAGGCCAGGATCACGCAGCCGAGCGCCAGCGTCAGAAGACGCAGGACAAAAGGATTGCCCGGATGAATGAAGGACTCCAGCAGGCGCGTGAATACATCAATGATGGGTCCGCCGGCGGCCATACATACCAGGGTGCCGGCTTTGACATAGCTTCGGTCCGTTATGAGCAGGATCAGCATGATGAGGATACTAACGGCGGCGTGGGTGTAGCCGTGGGTCAGTACGGGGATCAGGCGTCCCAGCGTCCGGAAGATTCCCTGAATAAAGACGTTAAAGGGATCGGCTCCCAGGTCTGTCAGGAGGAACAGGGTCACGCCCAAATGAGCGATGACGAGTCCGATAAATAAAAGCAGCAGGCGCAGAATATATTCTTTCGCATTTCTTTTCATTGTAAATCCCTCATTTCGAAACCCGGCGAATCTTCGCCGGGCCCGGTTTACGGTGTGACTTTTTCAAAATCGGAGGCCGGATGTTTGCACAGAGGACAGAGGAAATCCTCCGGAAGCGTTTCCCCTTCATAGAGATAACCGCAGACGCTGCAGCGCCATGCTGTTTTCTGACCGGAAGCCGGCAGTTCCGGCGCCGGCTTGATGGAGGACTGGTAGTAAGCGTAAGTTGCGGACGGGGCCTTGGAGAGAACCTCCATATCATTTACGGAAGCGATAAACAAGGTATGGCTTCCCAGATCGACGGTCTGTTCTACGGCCGCGCTTATGTAACTGTTGGTTCCCGCCGTGATATAATACAGACCGTTTGCGCTGCGGCTGCAGTCTGTGTAAGCGGAAAATTTATCCGTGCTGCGTCCCGACTGAAAACCGAAATGCCGGAACGTCTCAAAAACAGCTTCTTCGCTGAGAACCGATACATTGAACAGGCGGCTCTGAACGACCAGATCATGGGTGAAATTGGCTTTGTTTACCGTAATACTGATTCGGTTGGGGCTGCTGGTTACCTGACCGGCCGTATTGATGATGCAGCCGCTGTCTTTCCCGTCAAATGCCGAGGTGAGGACGAACAGGCCGTAAGTCAGATGGTACATTGCTTTCTTATCCATAGAAATACCTCCTTTGTAATAACATAGTGTTTCAAAAATGAAGAAACAGAGCTATTCCTATTATAGTCTTTTCGCGCCTTTTTTGTCTACTTTTAATCCGGTTTTCGATGGTCAATCCGTATTTTTTGTGTTAGAATAAAAGCGTATAATTGAAAACGGAAGGAAAGGATGCGTTTCCGATGATGCCCTCCAGTTATTAAGGAGGTGAGGCCCATGAGCGTGATGGAAGTTTTGACATTACTGCTTGTTATTTTTGCGGCCCTGTCTTACATAGACAATCATAAAAAGAAATAGCATCCCTCCCGCCAAGGTAAGATGCTATTTCTTTTTCTAAAATCATTTTACCGAGGGCACATCGGAAGCAATTCCGACAACCTTTCTGAGTAGATTATACTACAGGGTGCTTGTACAATGCAAGTACCCTTTTTCTTATCTGGTTTTCGATGTTGATGCGGTTTCTTCTTTCTGAATTGTATCGGAAAGAGGAAGAGCGGACATCTACCAGATGGATCCGATGTTCTTCGGACGCGGATACGGAAAAACAGAGTATTGAAAAGCAGAGACGGGATGCTGAAAAAGGGCGTCCCGTTTTCACGGAAAACAAAAAGAACACCGTCCCCGGACGCTTCGTTCCAAAAACAGTGCTCCTGCGTGCGCCATCAGGGGCTCGAACCCTGGACACCCTGATTAAGAGTCAGGTGCTCTACCAACTGAGCTAAAAGCGCATCTCTTATGTGTATGTTCAACGAACAAAACATATTATAACCAAGTACTGAAAAAATTGCAAGTGTTTTTTTAAAATTTTTTAAAAAAATTTCAGTTTATGTTTAGAATTGCCCTGTCTGCTCCGGGAAGCGCGATCAGCTTATGAATGGGATTGCCCGCGGCGGAAAAACGTTCCTCGTATTCGGTCATTATGTTGCCTTTCATCAGTTCCCGGTCGCGGTGCAGATCATAGGTGACGGCCTGAAGCGTCCAGCCGGTTTCCTGCACGGACGCTACGGAAAAGTCAAACAGCGGACGGTTATCGGTCTTAAATTCGATCCGTCCTCCGGGAGCCAGAATCTGTTCGTAGCGCGTCAGATAGTTCGTGCTGGTCAGCCTTCTTCCGGCGTGCCGTTCTTTGGGCCATGGATCGGAAAAGTTCAGGTAGATCCGTTCTACTTCACCTTTCGCAAATACGTGTCCGATACGTTCCGCATCCATACGGATAAAATACAGATTGGAAAGCGGCTGTTCTTCCCGGGCCATCTTTTCAAGCGCGCGGATCAGGACGCTGGAATATTTCTCGATTCCTATATAATTCATCTGAGGATGTTCCTTCGCAAGCGCCATGATGAACTGTCCTTTTCCCATGCCGATTTCGATGTGAAGCGGATGGTCGTTTCCGAAAACCTCTTTCCATGTTCCGGCTCTGGATTCTTCTTCATGGATGACGCAGGGACTTGCGGCGATGACTTCTCTTGAACCTTTAATATTTCTAAGTCTCATAACTTCTGGTTGTTCCTTTCCTTAGCAGCTTTGATGATGGTGCGGGGTTCTGAATCTGTTGAAAAAAGGCGTTGTTTTCTGACAATAAACCCCATAGTTAGACATTTTAAATGTCAAGTAAAATCTGAGGATTTTTCCTCCGGGAGAATATTTTCGGGGATAATCACAAAACATTTGTTTATTTTCTATCCACGTATAAACATGCTTTTACACACAGAAAATGTGGATAATGTGGATAACTTTGTGAACAACTCAAGATTGTCCAAGTTTTCAAGTCCTCCGAATGTGGATAACTTTGTGGTTATGTGGGGAGAAATGCTTGATAACTTTCCGGTGCGTCCACCGGTTTTTGGCTTTTTTGTGCATTCTGCCATTTAAGGCCGATTTTAATGGGCACTTTACATAATATATTAGCTGACAATTTTTGAGGTTCCTGATCGAACGGGGGATAATTGTTTTTCCGCCCGCTTCGCGGCCCGCATGATTCCCCGGCGGCAAACTTTCCTGTGCGGGCCTGTGTAGTCGGGCGGGGAAGATTTCTTCCTGCCCGTGCATATGGAAAAGGGGAGCATACGGCTCCCCTCTTGCAGCATAAATCAACAGATTTCCGCGCCCGCAGGCATGGGTTTTTCCGGAGTCATCAGAGAAAGCGTTCCGTTTTCATCCTCCGCGCAGAGCAGCATGCCCTCCGACAGCAGACCGCGGATTTTCCGGGGTTCCAGATTCACGAGCACCATCACCTTTTTGCCGACCATTTCCTCAGGGGTGTAGGAGCTGCGGATGCCGGAGACGATCTGCCGGGTCCGGTTTCCGATCTTCACCTGAGAACAGAGCAGACGGTCCGCTTTCGGCACTGCCTCGCAGGAGAGAATCTCTCCGACCTGAAACTGCAGCCTGCTGAAATCGTCGTAGGAAATATTCGCTTTTGGTTCTACATCGACGGCGGTGTCCGGTTCTTTTTCCGCGGTTTCCGCAGCGGCTTTTTTCTCTTCCACTTTTTCCAGCACTTCTTTAATATCCAGACGGGCAAAGAGAATTTCGGGGTGATCGGTTACCTTCGTGCCGGATTCATAGAATCCGAACGTGTCCATATCTTCGATGGTCCGGCTCCTGGCATTTAACTGCTGCAGGATTTTTTCCGAGGTGGACGGCATGAACGGCTCCAGCAGAGCGGCTCCGTAGCTGATGCTTTCCGCCAGATTGTAGAGGACCGCGGCAAGACGGTCTTTTTTGGCTTCGTCTTTTGCCAGCGCCCAGGGCATCGTCTCGTCGATGTATTTGTTGCATCGTCTGAACAGGTTGAAAATCTCGGTGATGGCATCCGCCACGCGAAGCTGTTCCATTTTTTCCGTCACTCTGGAAAGGGTGTTCAGGACGGTCTTTTTCAGATCCTCGTCCACTTCTTCGCCGATGCCTGTATTTGTGACGATTCCGCCGAAATATTTGTTGGACATGGAAACGGTACGGTTCACCAGATTCCCCAGTGTGTTGGCCAGTTCGGAGTTCAACCGTTCCACCATCAGCTCCCAGGTGATAACGCCGTCGTTTTCAAATGGCATCTCGTGAAGCACAAAATAGCGTACGGCGTCCACACCGAAGAAATCCACCAGCTCGTCCGCGTAAAGCACATTTCCTTTGGACTTGCTCATCTTGCCCTCCCCCTGAAGAAGCCAGGGATGTCCGAAGATTTGTTTCGGAAGCGGCAGATCCAGGGACATGAGAAAGATCGGCCAGTAGATCGTGTGGAAACGGATGATATCCTTGCCGATCAGGTGCAGATCGGCGGGCCAGTTTTTCCTGAACTGGTCGCTGCTGTCGCCGCCGCACTCATAGCCGATGCCGGTGATATAGTTGGTCAGAGCGTCCAGCCACACATAGACGACATGCCCGGGGTCGAAATCCACCGGAATTCCCCATTTGAAGGAGGTGCGGGAGACGCACAGATCCTGCAGGCCGGGCAGCAGGAAGTTGTTCATCATCTCATTTCTGCGCGACACAGGCTGGATAAATTCCGGATGGCTGTTGATATGCTCAATCAGCCGGTCTGCGTATTTGCTCATTTTGAAGAAATAAGCCTCTTCCTTTGCCGGCTGCACTTCCCGCCCGCAGTCCGGACATTTGCCGTCTTTCAACTGGGATTCCGTGAAGAAGGATTCGCAGGGCGTACAGTACATCCCTTCGTAATATCCTTTGTAAATGTCGCCTTTGTCGTACATATATTTAAAAATCTTCTGCACCTGCGCCTCATGATCTTTGTCGGTCGTCCGTATGAATTTGTCATAGGATGTGTCCATCAGATCCCAGATCTCGTGAATCTGTCCGGCTACATGGTCGACAAACTCCTGCGGCGTGACGCCGGTTTCCGCTGCTTTCAGTTCGATCTTCTGGCCATGCTCATCGGTTCCGGTCTGAAAGAACACGTCGTATCCCTGGAATCTTTTGTAGCGGGCGATGCTGTCCGCGAGGACGATCTCATAGGTATTGCCAATGTGCGGTTTTCCGGATGTATAGGCAATGGCAGTGGTTATATAATATTTTTTCCTGTTCATGAATCCACCTCGTTTTCCTTAATTCTATACAGAAACATTCACTTTTATCAGATTAGCACATGTGGAAAAAGAAGTCAATTCTTCATCGAATGCAGCGCTGCGCACAAAAAAGGATGCCGCGGACTGCGCGGCATCCCGGCGGGCATCTTGTTCAGATGCCGTCCCTGTGAAAGAGTTCTCCGATTCTCGAGAACAGACCTTTTTCTTTCTGCTGTATTTTTTTATCGAGTACGCGGATGTCGTACTCATTGATCCGCAGCCGGCGTGTTGTGGCTTCCATCTCTTTTTTCAGTTCTGAAAGACAGTATTCGGTCAGTTCTTCCAGATAATCCCGGTCGACGCAGAGGGGATACAGACGGTTCTGCTGTTTTTTCTTCTTCAGCCTGTTGCGGATGTCCTCCATTTCGTTTCTGCTCAGGTGAGCCGTATATTTGTCTTTTTTAAAAAGCTCGTATTCCAGCCGGTTGATATAACAGACGGGAACTTCCCGGAAATGGTCTTTTACATTGGAGCGGTCATTGGCCCAGAGGATAATGGGGTAAACCTTCAGTTTTTGCTTCATCTGCGGCTGTTTTTTGTAAATATCTTCCAGATGGCGGCTCAGCGAATTTGTGTGCCGGCGAATCTGCTCGATCAGGTTCTCGGAATGTGCGCCGCACTTGAGGATTCCTTTTTCGGATATGGTGCCGTTGTGCCGCTTGTTCTTTACCTCTATGGAAAAAATACCGGTGGGTGCGATGATGACCAGATCATGTTCAATATCCAGATTGTTGTATTTCAGCCGCAGATTCTGCAGGGAGAGGACGCGGCTGCCGAGCAGTTCGATTGCTTCCGCGGCCCGGTCTTCCCCTTTCTGTCCAAATTCCAGTCCGCGGCCGGCATCCTGTACTGCCCGGGTCATCTGCCGAAAACTTTCCGGAAGATCCTCCATCTCAATCTGGTATTTTTTCAGAAGATGAAGCAGGCCGTTGTACTGCTTCTGTGCCTGGGCGTTGTCATAGCGGTTCTCTTCCAGCAGATGAAGAGAGCGAATATATTCTTTTCTTTTTTTGATTTCCTTATTGATACCGGCAAGGGTATCCCGTTCCTTCTCCGCTTCCTTCGTAAGAAGGCTTCTTTCTTCACATAATTTGTTAATATCCATATAAATCCTTTTTACTTTCTATATAAACGGCGTTCAATTCCTGCCCTCACAGAACACTGGCTCATGTGCCGTTTATCATACTTTTCCGGCAATTTTCAAATACCAGGATCCGTTCAGATGAGAAATTATCGGAATTGTCTTATCTATCATAACACTATTTTTCCAAAATAGGTAGGAGGAATTTAAAAGTTTTTGTGATCCGGCCGGCTGGACAAAAGAAAACGGAGATACTATAATAAAAAACAGCGAAAGAGGGTTTTTACAGGGAGGAAAATGATGTCGGCAAACATACGGAACCGTCTCACCCGCACGCAGTGGATCGCGGTCGGTTTTTTCATTATCATATTACTCGGCACTTTGTTGCTGATGCTTCCGGTTTCCAGCAGAGAAAGCGGGGGGACGGATTTTTTATCTGCGTTTTTTACGGCGACCAGCGCGACCTGCGTGACGGGGCTCGCGGTGGTGGATACGTATCAGCACTGGACGCTGTTCGGTCAGCTTGTGATCCTTCTGATGATTCAGGTGGGAGGCCTTGGATTTGTAACTATCGGTATTACAATCCTGCTGATGATGGGCAAGAGGATCGGACTTGCGGATCGGGGGCTTCTACGTGACAGTGTGAATACGCTGGAGTTGGGCGGAGTCGTACGTCTTGCGAAGCTGATCGTCCGGGGGACGCTTCTGATTGAAGGGGCGGGCGCAGTATTGCTGTCGCTTCGCTTCATTCCGGAATTTGGTTTTTCAGAAGGGATTTATTATGGCGTCTTTCATTCCGTGTCCGCGTTCTGCAACGCCGGATTTGACCTGATGGGACGTTTTGAGGCCTATTCTTCGCTTGTCCGCTACGCGGACGACTGGCTTGTCAATCTGACCTGTGTGAGTCTGATTCTCATCGGTGGTCTGGGGTTTGTCGTCTGGCGGGATCTGTATCAGCATCGGCTGCAGGTGCGGAAATATACTCTGCACACCAAGATGGTGTTGACGGCTCTCGTGTTTCTGATTGCGGTGCCGACCGCTCTGTTCTGGCTGCTGGAGCGGGACGGCGTATTGGCCGGACTCACCGGTTCCGGACAGTTTCTGGGTGCTCTTTTTGCGGCGGTGACGCCGAGAACCGCAGGCTTTAATACGACGGACGTGGCGGGGATGGGCGACGCCGGCAAACTGCTCACACTGGTGCTGATGCTGATCGGGGGGAATCCGGGTTCTACGGCCGGGGGCGTGAAGACGACGACGGTTATGGTGCTCCTGTTCTATATTGTATCCATGATTCAGCACAGGGACGGGGTGAACGTCTACGGGCGCAGACTGGAGGATGGGATGATAGAGAAAGCGGCGATTGTATTTACACTGACCATGACCATGGCGGTAACGGCTTCGTTCCTGATCTGCGCCATTGATCATCTTCCGCTGACGGACGTGCTGCTGGAAACTTTCTCGGCGGTGGACACCGTGGGCATGACGACCGGAATTACCAGACAGACGGGGCCCTGCTCGAGAATCATCCTCATTCTGCTGATGTACTGCGGGAGAATCGGCAGCCTGTCGTTTGCGCTGGCGTTTACGGACAAAAAGCAGAAGTCCAGTCTCAGACAGCCGATGGAACGGATTAATATCGGGTAGCGAACAGCATATTCACAGGAGGATCAGAGTTTATGAAATCTTTTTTAATTATCGGAATGGGAAAATTCGGATACTATCTTTGCCGGGAGCTGTCCAATCTGGGCAATGAAATACTGGCGGTTGACGTAGTGGAAGACTGTCTGACGCCCTGTCTTCCCATGGTGACGGGCGCCCAGATCGGAGACTGTACCAGACCGGAGGTTCTCAGAGAACTGGGGGTCGGAAATTTTGACCGCTGCTTTGTCTGCATCGGCACTAATTTTCAGAGCAGCCTGGAGATAACCAGCCTCCTGAAAGAACTGGGGGCCAGATGGGTGGTGAGCCGTGCCAGCACGGACGTACAGGCAAAATTTCTTCTGAGGAACGGCGCGGACGAAGTGATCTATCCGGAGCGCGACATTGCCGAACGGATTGCTAAAAAATCCAGCGCCAGCCATGTGTTTGACTTTGTGGACCTGGGCGATTACGGTATCTATGAAGTGCTTCCGCTGAAAAACTGGGTCGGCAAAAGTATCCGGGAGCTGAATGTGCGCGTAAATTATAATATCAGCATTCTCGGGATACGCGAGGCGGACGGTTCCGTGCTGATGCCGGATGCGGATTATCGTTTTGCAGGCGACGATCATATGATGGTTATGGGCAGCGATACCGATCTGGCCCGTTTTATTAAAAAACTATAATTGTCCGCCGCGGACTTTTCCGCGTTCTGCGCTGTGGTCGCCAGGGGAAGGGTCCCTGGCGCATGGCGCCGGACATCAGCTTGTCAGATCCAGCAGTTCCGCCTGCTTTAACAGGAACCGGTAGCGCATCTGAACGGCCTTCAGTTCATAGATAGAGCAGTCGATCAGGTCCGGATCGACCACATTTTCAAAAGTGGAGTAAGCGCAGTCCAGGGCATACTTGGTTTTTCGGATATCCTCCAAAAGCTGCTGCCTGCGGGGATCGGCGCTCCTGTCAGGTTCTGTGCGTTTCATCTGCATCTTCCTTCCTGTTCTGGGAAACTGGTTATTATCAGTATAGTCGCCAATTGGAAAATTTATACGGAAACGGGAATTTTTTTCAGATCGACTCATATAGTAGATCAGGGAACAGCGGAAAGAAAACGGAGGACAGGGATGGAAAAAGGAATGGGAATGGCGGTGATCGCAGGCGCCTGTCTGCTGATTCTTTTTATGGTGACGGTGAAGCGTAAGGCGGAATTTTTCCTGAATTTCTGTCTGCGGGCGGTTCTGGGCGGAATCTCGATCTACGGACTGAATCTTTTACTGGAAACATGGGGGATTTCCTGTTCTGTGGGGATTAATATCTGCAGTCTTTTGACATCCGGAATCCTTGGATTTAGCGGGGTTTCTTTGCTTTACGCAGTTGCGGCTTTTCATTTTTTGTAGGTATTTGCCAAAAATTGTGAACAAATTGTAAATGATATTTACTTTTCCGACGGCATTCTCTATAATAAAAAACGTGATAAACGTTTATCTAAAAGGTGGCATTCGCCATGGGCTCAAAGTATTTCTGAGTCAGATTCCATTAAAAATTGCAGCATGAAGAAACCGGATCTTGTGTTGCAGGAGGTAACAGTGAAAAACACAAGATTGTGGATTGCGGATTCCGAGGCGCCGTATGCGGACGCTTTCAGGGAGTACGTGAATCTCAAAAAAAGTCATTTGTTTCAGGTACGAATGTGTACCGAACAGGAACAGCTTCAGAAAGCGCTGGCTTCGGAAGAGATCGAAATCCTGCTGATATCGGCAAGATGGTATGAGGCGTTCAGAGAACTCATCCGGAATGAATGTGTGATTCTTCTGTCCGAAGGCAGTCTGCCCAGGGAGCTGGAAAGATTTCCGGCTGTGTACAAGTATCAGTCCGCGGAAAATATTCTTCGTGAAATCATGTATTATTACTCGGAACAGGAGGAAGAAGAGTATTATACGCAGGTCCGGAAGGATAATCGGGTGATCGGGATATATTCCCCTCAGGAGGGGATCGGGAAGAATAAGTTTGCGCTTACGCTGGGACAGATCCTTGCAGAGGATTGGAATGTTTTATATCTGAATCTGGAGGAATGCTCCGGATTTTCCGAGATTCTGGGGGAGAACCACTGGAACTTATCAGATTTGATCTACTATCTTAGACAAAATAAGGCATCGTTTCTGTATCGCCTGAACAGTATGGTCCGGAAGCTGGATCATCTGGATTATATTCCACCATGCGAGTCTTACACGGATTTTCGGCAGATCACTGTAGAAGAATGGCAGCGTCTGCTGCACCTGATACGAACACAGAGTACATATGATTTTATAATACTGGATTTCGGCAATGCGACGGGTCACGAAGCGGATCTGTTGAGGCAATGCAGCGGTATCTATCTGCCGGTTGGGCGCGATATGATATCGCGGGGCAGAGCGGAACAGTGGGAGAAGCATATCCGGGTATCAGACGGCATGGATATACTGGAAAGACTTCAGAAGCTGGAATTGCCGGAATGCGGTCCGGGACCGTACAGTGAGGAGGATCTCTTCATGCTGCCGCAGCAGGAACTGGGACGGTATGTCCGGGGACTGTTGCAGGAATGATCCCTCGAGGACGGCAGCCGGCGGCGGGAGGAGGGCTGTATGACAGCGGCCGTCCGGACCGCGTGCTGCAGGCTGATAAGGGAGGCACTATGGAACCGGCGTCGGATAAGTCAGGGAGATTTTCGGATCTGAAAAACCGGATCCTGGAACAGGTGGATTTAAGCAGGGAAGTACCCGATGAAGAGATGCAGGAGCTGATCGACGAGGTCGTACTTTCCTATGGGCGGGAACAGCATCTTGCCTTGAACGAGAAGTGTCAGTTGAAGAAGGAGCTGTTTCACGCGCTTCGAAAGATGGATGTTCTTCAGGAACTTCTGGACGAGCCGGAGGTTACGGAGATTATGGTCAACGGTATGGACGGCATTTTTCTGGAGAAAAACGGAAAGCTGATGCGCTGGGATAAGAATTTTTATTCCCGTGAGCGGATTCTGGATGTGATCCAGCAGATGACTGGAGCCTGCAACCGGGTGGTCAATGAATCACAGCCGATCGTCGATGCGAGGCTTGATAACGGCGACAGGGTGCACGTTGTCCTTCCTCCTGTGGCGGTGAACGGGCCGATCATCACAATACGAAGATTTCCGGAAAGCCCGATTACCATGGAGAGGCTTTTGGAACTGGAGAGCCTCTCCGAGGAGGAAGCGCTTTTTCTGAAAGACGCGGTGCGCTCCGGGTATTCGATTCTGATCGCAGGCGGGACAGGCTCCGGAAAGACGACGTTTCTGAATGCGCTTTCTGAATATATCCCAAAGGACGAGCGGGTGATCGTGATCGAAGACACCGCGGAGCTTCAGATTCAGAATGTGGAGAATCTGGTGCGTCTGGAAACCCGGGCTTCCGGTCTGGAGGATTGTAAAGAGATCACAATCCGGGATCTGATCCGGGCGTCGCTGCGGATGCGTCCGAGCAGGCTGATTGGAATATATGGAGCAACCGCCCCTATAATCTCTTATTTTCGGTCTTTATTACAGGGTTTATATAATTCCTGTAGGGAAGCCTCTGTTTAAAGGCTTTTTAAATGCAAAAGGCAAGTAACCTGAGTCACTTGCCTTTTTGCGGTGAAAGTTGGAGCCATTATAAATGGTCTGGTAAATTAAGATTATATGCTTCTTCTAATTGTGATTTTAGCTTTTTGATTTCTTCTAAAGCCTCTTCATATTTGTCTTTGTATTTATTTTCAGAAACAATGTCATTTTTTATTTTATCCAGAGCTTTTTTTAAATCCCTATTTTCTCTTTTGAGAATTTGAATATAAGTATCGGCTGAATCTTTACTTCTGTTTTTGCAATATCCAGTAGGAGTTATGTATTTATCAGCCAATTCTTTCATATCTGGGTGCTTGGAAAAGTAAGTTCTGCTTACACCTGCTTCCCTACAAAGGTCAGCAAGAGTAAATTCGCCTTCTTTTCTTAGCTTGTTGATGGCTTTCTTCACATCATCAGCTTTTTTCTGTTTAACGGCTTCATTATGCTTTTTAACGCCAGCCATTTTTTTCTCTTTAGCTGTCATTTTTCTTATCCCCTTTCTCTAATTTTGAAATAATCTTTTCCAGAGCTTCTTTTTCCTTTAAAGCCTTTTTGAGCATCATAGTATAATCATTAGCCTCGGCTATCTTAATAGTCGCTTCAATCTCCAATAACTGTATTTGATAAGCATTGAGAAACTGAAAACTTGGAATGAACATGGAGCAGTTAAAACATGCATTTGCTTTTGCACATGGAGTAGTTAGTGGATTTTTGCCACAATATCCATTACAAAGAGCAACAGATTTTTCTGGAATTATTTCTGCCATATCCTTTCCTTTTCCAATGTTGCGAATAAGCATTTCATCTTTTTCTAATCGTGGTCTTAATTGTTCTTTCACAACATCAGTAGTAACAGTTGCATAGTGACTTAATGAGCTTAATGTTGTTTGCCCTAATAATTGTGCAGCAATATCAACACTTGTGCCTTCGCTGATGAGATTCGTAGCAACAGTAGCTCTAAATCTATGAGTGGTAACGTGGAGTATCTTTCCATCCCTGCCTAAAACATTGTTTTTAACAAGTACCTTATTGATGTTCTCATTTATTGTTCCAATATTGACAGGTGTATTTTTATCCGTAACAAAAACATATTTCACATTTTCTTTCCCAAATCGCTTTTTATTTCGCTCGATTTCTGCAAGCATAATCTTTATTGTAGTTTCAAATATTGGCTTTTCATTAACCGCTTGCGTTTTGTATTGCCATAAATCAAGATAGTATGTGCCATCGTCATTCTGTTTAATAGCATTAACATCTAATTTTGCAAGCTCACAAAAACGCATACCAAGAAATAATAAGCAGTAAACCATTCGACCATAGAGCTTTGGCATTTGTGGAAGGACATTAAGTAATCCTTTTATTTCTTTATCTGTAAGATATTTGCTTTCTTTTTTGGTTTTTAGAACATAATCATTACTCAAAAATAGCTGTTGCTGTGGCATGTTATCTCTTTCAAGTAGCTGCCCCCAATCGAAAAATACTTTTAGATTGAGTATGGCAACATTCGCCTTGTGAGAATTATATCCACTTGCAGTCCTTATCCAAGTAAAGTATTCTTCTACGACATCTCTGGTTAAATCAGCTAAACTTTTAAGCGGATTGTTTTCATCCAGCCAACGAATAAATAGTTTTATATCAAATAAATAAGCATATACAGCACCAAAGGTAATATCACGTAGTTTGAATAAACAAAAAGCCTGTACATTTTTTAGAGTAGCGGGATTTTTTATTTCTCTAAAATCCAAAACCTTATCAGAATCTAAGCCTTTACAGAAAGACAATTTCTTAGGATGCCAGATTAGTTTTTCTGTTTCTGGAATATCCTTTTCATAATATTGTCTTATTATAGATTGAGCATAAGTAATGAATGTGGTAAATCTACTCTTTCTGCTTGCTCTCTTAAATTCCTGACCAACAAACTGAGTGCCATTTTCAATGGTTGTTTTATTCTTCTTATGTGTTGACAGAAAAAACTCAAATATAGATAAGTCCTCCAGCTCAAGAATACTCTCACTATTGACCATATATGTATTGACATATTCAGCAAGAATTTTGTAGCGATCATAGTATTCGGCAAATGTATTGATTCTGATTTGCTTAACTTCGATTATGTAATACATGAAATATTTGAATTCTTCTACAATAAATGGATTTTTGCAGAGAGTGAATTTAAAAATATTATCTGTGGTGTTTGAGCGAGCATTCCAGTCAGATTTTCTTTTTGCAGGAGCATTTTTATAAATATCCCATTCTTTGACTTTCCATTCATCGTCTTTGTATTTATCTGGAATATCAAAGGTTGGTAGTGCTGGTATTAATTTTAATTGTTTCGCTGGCATTATCACCCTCCTTTTCCTCTAGTATTTGAATGATGTTTTCAAGTTCTCTTATTTGTCTTTTGGCTGTTTCAATGTTTGGTGTCCAGCCGTTTGCTTCATATATCACAAGCCTAGACTTAATTGTTGCAAGCTGATCCTTGTGAATTTGCAGGAATTTCCTTGATGTCATAAAGTGTGGACATGAAAGACAAGCATCTACAGCAGGACAAGTGCCAAGTTTCGGAGCAAGTCCACATACACCATTTGGTAATATATTATTTTGTAGATTTTCTTTCAGCCATTCAGCTAATTCTGCTTCTCCAGTTTTTGAAAAATATTTATCAGCTTTCATTTTTCTAAACTCTTCTGGACGTTTTACATAGGAAAGTGTCATTTGTATCTCCTTATGCCAAAGGACAGCTTTTTGTATTGTGACGATTGGCACATTATAATTTTGATACAAGTCAGTAGAAATTGTGCGCCTATAACTGTGTGTCGTGTAATTGTAAAGTGTGCCATCTTCATTTTTAATGCCCCACTCATTGCATAATTTTTTGAAGTTATTTCTGAAAGTAAGTGCATTATATGGGTAATTCTTTTTTTCTTCAGATGGAAAGAGATATTCCTCCTCGTAATCAAGAGCATTTATAATTTTAATTTGCTCTTGGATCAGTTCAAACAACGCTTTAGGAATTAAATTCATAATTGCTTTTTGCATTTTCTGGCAGTTGTAAGGTCTAACATAATAACCATCTTTGCTATCTTCATACAGGCAGTCTGTTCTAAGTTGGCATACGTCAGAGAGCCTCATACCTGTACAATAGTTAATCAAATACATAAGCAAATAGTTAAATGGAGCTTTGTGTAAATGATTGAAAATCTGTAATATTACATGTTCTGATACAATTTCATCACAGGCTTTACGTTCATTTTTTCTGCACATTCCTAAATTTACAGGAATAGGATTTTTCATAATTCCCTTTACTGCAAGGTATTCATACATGCCATATATACGAGAAATATTATGGTTATAGGCATCATCAGATAAATTCTTTTTAAAAACCAAGTATTTTCTGAAATCTTTATCTGTAACATCCAGTATGCTTTGTGGATATATAAAATCGCAAAATCTACAGATGTGTGAAAAATAGTTTATTGCTGTTGAGAGAGCCTGCTCTGTATTGCCGAGCAGATATTTTATATATAGTTTTGCATATTCTCTATTTTCTACATTTTCAATCTGTCTGAAATAGAATGTATATTCACTTGAAGATTTATTGACACGTTCATCAGGCAATTGGAATATACTTTTATCCCAAGTATCTCGCTCGAACCCTTTTCTTGTATCGTACATTTCAAGCAAGGTATTTTTACAGGTGATAATGATTTTTTTACAATCTTTGTAATAATGATTTTCATTACAATACCTGTCAAAAAGTTCCTTTAGCTCTTTGTCAGGAATCTCCGTAATACCATTCAGGTCTGACATAAATTTTGCCAGCCTTAAAACATAATATATTCTGTCAGAAGCCCTTTTGTAAGGGACTTCACGACAGAAGATGGAAAAAAGTAAATCTCTAAATTGTTGTCTTGAGGTATCATTTTTAATTGAAGTAAAATCAATCACTACTTTATAAAAGCGTTTGCTTACATCTTCAAAGGGGATTGATTTCAGTTCAACAATATCATCGCTTAATAATTCCATTACTCTGCTTTCTAATGGTGTTATACAAGTTATACTTTTTTTAGTTGCATCTGCGCTATGCAGCTTACTGGGTTTTCTTTTCAATTCTATAATCTTCGCCATAGTATTAATCCTCCATATCTTGTAATAAAAAGTCTACGAGTTCATCGGTACTCATACCATCAGGGTGAAATTCTTTATTTGCTTTATCGTAATATGTTTTCATAGCAGCCTGTCTTGTAGGTGTATCTGCTTTTGCATAGATAGAAGCGGTGGTATTGACATTTTTGTGTCGTAGGGTGTCTTTGATTTCCACCATATCAGAGCCTTTTTGAAGCATGTCTACCGCCAAGCCATGCCTGAGCATATGAGGGTGAAGTCCTTCGATACCTACTTTCTTACCAAGTTTAGAAACCATATCTTCAATGGTGTCACGTCTCATGGGTTTATATTTATTCGTGTCTGAGTATAGATTGATAATGACGTAATCTGTATCAATATCTGATAAAGTTTCAATCAGGTAGTTATTAATTTCCCTAGCAAGAGTATCTGACACAAATACAGTGCCTTCTGAATCATATTTCACAGCAGAATCAGGATTATTCGGATCGTTCCTTTTTGAGATATAGATTTTGTTGTTGCCAATATCTCTGAGATCTGAAATGTTTAGTCCAATCACTTCGGAGACTCTAAGACCTCCTTCAAACATCAATCCAATAATTATCCTGTTGCGCTGGTTTGTTGCTTTTTTGTAGAGAAGCTCATATTGACTTCTGGTGACATATTCAATTCTCTTTTTGGGAACTTTCTCCTTCAAAATAGAGGTAAGTTTCTTTTCCTTCTTCAAAATCATTTCTGATAGGAAAGAGCCAAATTGAGAATTGCTTCGTGTTTCTTTATAAAGATGTAGCGTGTCTATTCCTTCATCGAACTCTAAAAAATCGTAGAAGGACAGGACAGCATTCATGATCTGGTTTACAGTGATAGCTTGTCTTTTGGCTACATATCCGTTAATGGGAGTGAGCTTTTCATTATAGTCTGGATATTTGAGCCAGAACTTAAATGTTGACAGGTTTGACAAAACCACTGATTTTTTGTTCTGCCCGACACCGACTGCTGTGTGATAATCAAGTCCTACAAGGGAAAGCCATTCATAATAGAGCTTTAAATGCTGCGCATATGTTTTGCTGGTATTACTGCTAAAGCCATTACTGAGCATATGGAGCATGAAGCGGTAGACTGGCATGATAGGTCTATTGTTATCGTCAACTAGAAAATAGATAGTGCCGACAGCCTTTTTTACACTTTTGACTTCCATGCTGGTTCCTCCTTTCTTAATTTTCAAGGTGCAAAAGAATAGCGCTAATCTTTATATAAAAATCGTAACAGAAGATTTTATTTTCATAAATCTGTAGTATGGCGTTGGAATCGTGAATGGTTTTATTGCCTCTAAATGGCTTTTATGGTATGATAAATACAACATACATACAATATATGTGTAAATTACATTAAACATTTAAAGGGGTGTTTTTCGATGAAAGTTAAAAAATCTCCATATGCTACAAAGCTGGTAGATATAAGCAAAGAAAGCTCTGCAAGCCTTAATTACAGGGTGCGGAGGGCAATCTGCGATTCATTGGAACGTCGTTATCCGATTGACATTTACAATATTTCACAGATGACAGGCATAGCCAGACAAACGCTTTATAACGACAACGAGATTAGAACACTTATTGAGTATTACAAAGAGTATTGCCAGCATAGGCTGGATAGTTATAAAGGGGAATCTGAAAAAGATGCCAAAGAGAGAATGAAGAAGTTCCGTTTTCTTGCAGATATGCCATCACTCCAAGGCATGGAGCCAGTGATGGATGAGCTTATAGAGGAAAATCATAGATTAAATACTCAATATATGAAACTTCAGACAAAGATTTTTGCTTTGGAAAATGGGATAGAGATAGAGAACTAAGCTCTATCCCATTTTGTATACATCAGTTTGAATCTTTGCTATAGTAAAATTCATTCATTACTTTTTCGCAATCCTCTTCACTGGTCAAGTCATAATGCCCGTAGTTAAGGCTCTTTGTAGTTTCGTTCCAACCAGTCCAAACTGCATATGTACCATCATCCTTTTTTGCCGATACCATATAAAGATAGGAATCGTCTGGATGATACGATTTTCTTCTAACTTTCAGAACAGCATACTTGGGGAGATGTTCCTTAAAATATGCTTTTACATCTTCTATAACTTCTACTGATACATATAATTTGCTCATATTCATATTCTCCTTAACAATTTGATAAAAGTTTTTCCCTGTGAAAGCTGATAAAGCATTTATCACCAATAATGATATGGTCTAATAATTCTATTCCTATCAGTTCTCCTGCTTGCTTTATGCATTTTGTGATAGCTATATCATCAGAAGAAGGTTCAGGATAGCCTGACGGATGATTATGTACAAGAATGATTCCAGTAGCACCAATCATCAAAGCTCTGCTAAAAATCTCTCGTGGAGAAACTAAGCAATTTGATACAGTGCCATGAGATATTTCAAATATCCCTGTTATATCACCTTTTGTATTTAAAGTAAGAAGATACATATATTCTTCTGCCATGTTCTGTAAATCTAGCAGGTCATTAAGAGCGTTTACTATATGCTCGGCACATTGCAATTTTTTATATGCAGAGTAATTTACAGCTTTTTCCTTTATAAGCTCGCTACGCTTGGTTTCTCTGTTAATCTTTACATTATAGCTTGTAATCCTCATATATTCTCCTTATGCTTAGATAAGTGGCAACATATAAAATCTATCGCCAAGTACCTGCGATAATTCGGCAGTATCTTCTTCACTAGAGATAAGCTGCAGGTGATAGAAGATAAGACTAGAAAAGGTTTGCTGCAGTGTCCTATGGTCACAAGACATAATTTCAGCCACTTTCATCATTTTGCTGTTATCTACAGATTCCAGTCTTTTTCTGATAAAAGGAACTGTAGCCAGTAAGCGTCCAACTTTTGCCGACTGCTCATTTCGTAAGTCAGTTCTGTATTCATTGCTTGTTAAAATCTTAATCCAGCAAAAATCTAAGTCTTGCATGTCTTTGGAATTTTTCTGCTCCGTTGCAATAAGCTGTGGCTTGAATAGAAAGTTATTCACTTCGCCAGAAAAGTATCTTGCTATTTCTTTTACATCTGTATTTTTTAAATCCATCATTTTCCTCGTCCTTTCTTTCTTAAATCTTTTGCAGACTTCCATTTTCGTCAATGTAGGTCATATTCATTTTTACATAAACTCTGACTTCTTTTGACTTTACTTGCTTTCGTGTGTTGGCGTAAGGAGCGCTTACGCTTACAACGTCATAGTAATTTTCAAAATCTGCAATTAGTTTATCTATTTCTTTTTGTGTTCCTGATAATCTTATATCCATATTAGTTACGTATCTCTTATCTTTCTTGAAATTATTAGCTAAGAGTTATGCCTTTTCATAATACAGCTCCCAGACAAATTCATTTTCGTCTTTTAATTCCCAATTATGAGATTCGCAAAACTCTCTGGCTTCTTCTTCAGTTTCTGTTTCAAGCACCTCTATATATGCGTTTTGTGATGCCTTAAAAACTTTATGCTTCATAGTGGTTATCTCCTTTTTTAGAATAAAAGGGGTACTATCAAAGTGATAATACCCCTAAACAACTCGTTGGATTTTTCGTACAGCTTTATGCGCCCTGTTCCACCAGATACAATCCTTCGTGCAAAGGAGCTTCTTCTGTTTCAGCATCTACAGGAGGATTCATAAAAGAATCCGCTTCTTCCTGTGCGGTTTCTTCTGATTCGTTTTCTTCGGTAGAGATTTCGCTATCCTCAGATTCAAAAGTTTCTTCGGCAGAGGTTTCATTATCCTCAGATTTGGCGGTTTCCTCTGTAGAGATTTCATTTTCTTCCAGATCGGAGGTGCCAGTGGAATCTGTCTCAGGTATTTCTTCGTCACTTTCAAGAGCTTCTGCCTCGGCAGGAGCATCCAGTTTGAAGTGCTTAGTGAAGTGTGCCTCCATAGTGGTAAGCCTTCCAAAAACTTTTTCCTTTTTGATCGAGCCGCTGGAGCAATACTGGCTGTATTCCTTATTGCTTACAAAGAAGTATAAGAACCAATCGTGAAATTCGTCAGGTTCAATCTCTTCCTTTATAGCAATATCAGCCATAATCACAACCATCGGAACATTAATTTTCTTTAAGAGCTTTTCTTTTTCGTCAAAAGCATCGTCCAGATAATCAATGATCTCAAGGAGCAGGTCTTTCTGTTCTTCGGAATAATTGCCTTTGATAGCAGCGCTATACTTCATGACCTCATCAGCGGAAATGGAAGCGTATTCGTAATTATTGTACTTATGATCCAAAAGCATCATACTCTGTAAAAGGGTACACATGTCATCGGACTTCCTGAGCTGGAGCTTACTGAAATTACATTTTTCTGTGAAAAAGCTGCCAGTCAGAATGGAATTGATAAACCTTGCATTTTCAGTACCCATAAGAGGTCTTGCCTTCTGCGGTTTGCTAAGTGGTGTCGAATTATTCAGACGGAAGAAAATTTCTTCGATCTCGTCATCCGTTGCATCCTCAAACGCAAAGATGGAAAACTTAAAGCGTAATAATTCCTGCCTAACATCCTCGTCCAGTTCCTCAAAGGTTCTGCCAGCAAGTGTATAGGTTTCGCCTTCGATTTCAGCGGCAGGCGTTTCTTCATTTAAGGCATACTCGCCGTTGATGAATGAGAAAACAGTTGTCATTCTCTGCTTACCGTCAAGTACAGAATACTTATAGATTGCTTTTCCTTTATCGTCTGTTTCGGCAGAATCTGTCTTTTCAACATAAACCGCAGGAACAGGATAATTTGCCAAAATACTATGTACAAGTAAGCTCTGCTGAAGGTTAGTCCACTGTGCCGACTGCCTCTGGATAGGGTGATCAAAATTCAATGTTTCCTTACTGTCGTGCATTGATTTCAAGTTCTTAATTGTCCAATTCAATGTTGTTTTAATCATAGTTTTTTCTCCTTTTCTCTGTTAGGGTATTTTTTCTATATTCAGTTTTTTGTTAAATCATTTGGCTTAAAGATATGCGTCAATCTTTCCAGTTTCAGCGTCATAATGGTAAATGCTGTTACTAAGGAATATATCTGGCTGGATAATATTTTTGTCTCCATTAATCGTCCTTACCATATATTTGATTTCATCCACTCCCATATTTGTTGAAGTTGGAAAAAGCAATGCTTCTTCTGTAGATGAGGGGATGATGTAGAAAGAACCAAATCTTTTTGCAAAGGTTTCAAGCAGCCTGGGATAGAAGATATTTGCAAAACCAAATTTTTGATATTTATTTGTCACTACATATATAAAGTCATCTGGAAGGGTTTCAATAGTTTCTTCCATAAGCCCTCTGTCCTTAAAGCCTTCATAAATTGTTTCCGTTATCGGGGAAATCTGTAAAGGCAGTACCTTTGGGAAATTCTGATGGGCAATCTCATAAAGTTCTTCCTTTGAAATTCCCCATATTTCCAGCAAGCTATTTGTAATAACATAGCTTATACTTTCTTCTTTGCTTATGTTAATGATGCAATAGAAGATAATCGCCAAATCAAAGAACTCAACATGGGGAATATTTGGAAGCTGATCGGCATATTCTTTTGCATTTACAACTTTGTAAACAATCCTGTTTTTTTGAGCGTTAAAGTCTCTGAAATCAGTGGCATTAAAGCTATACTGTTGTGATGCAAAAAAGTAAGCTGCGACAATTTCTTTTGCCAAATCCTCTACAGAAACACCTTTCATATAATCATCCAGATAGTTCTTATAATAGAATGTAGGGCTGACTGCTGAATCTTCTTCTGTGATAAGGAATGCTTCTGCCTCTTTGCCGTTTTTAAAGACTGTATAAGTCTTAACTTTAAAGCTGTCTGCAAGCATGTCTTTTAATGCTTCTAATAATTCTTTCTTCATTTTTTCATACATATCTTTGTCCTCCATAAATTAATATTGGGTATTGTATTTATCCATCTGGCGGATAAGGTATCCAGTCATACGGGCATACTTTTTAATAAGAGAGCTTTTGGATCCGCCTTTAAGAAGTTCCTGATAGCGGTCATTTTCCCTTTTGATGTCTGCATACATTTCTGCAAACTCTTTGGCTTTTTCGTCATTCTTTTTCTCTAATATTTCAATGTAATTATTGATGAATATAATCTGAGAATCGAATAAGCCAATGGTGGGCATACTCTCAAAATATTGTTGGTTACTTTTTTCGTACTTGTACTCGTCAAGCTTCATTGCGATTTGGAGCTGGCTGAGCGTTTTTTTATCTACTTGAATCATTTTTTTATTCTCCTTAATCTATACTTTTTATTAATTCTTTTCTTTACCTACTTCCAAAGATAGTGATTTACTACCACGTTATCCCTGGAGTGCTGTAAGTTATAGCTCACTGCGGAAAGTATGCCTTTATCAAAAGATCTCCCAAGCATATCCCCTTTACAGTGATATATTTTGCCAGTAGCAACATCGCCACGATCCTCAAAATACTGATATAAGTCCCTGGCATAATCAGCTCTCATATCGTGAATTGAGCCACTCGGCAACTGTGCTTTTAGAAACAGCCTGTTTTCTCCGCTTACAGGATGTGTTTCAGCAGTTTTTAAATATTCTCTTAGTTCCTCAACGTATTTTGGATTTACTAAACACCAACGCTCAATGCCGCCCTTGCCACGCTTAAAGACCTCTAAATTGCCGTCAGGAGCTTCTCTGAAATCTTCCTTACGGAGCCTAAGAGCTTCCGTTCTGCGGCATCCTGTGGCTTTAAGAACTATTTTAGCGGTATCCCATCTTTCTTCTGGATGGCGGTAATCGGAAGAAGATACACCTCGGCATCGCTTTATATCTGCTCTGTGACGGACAGGATAATCATAGCCAAAGTCATTCTTCCTGCAGTTATAGGCAGAAGCAAGAGCGGAACCATATTGAGCCAAAGTCCAAGCAGAAAGACCTTTATCTTCTTTATCCTGAAGAAATTCAGGCACATACTTTTTGCAGTCCTTAAAGGTTTTGACTTCCTTGTGGCTTGCAATCGTCTCAGCTATGAATTGTTTACATACTCTTACATAAGAATAAAATGTAACAGTGCTGTAGATGCCTCTTACAGTTGCAGAGTTTTCGCCAGCTTTTCTTGCGGCCTGTTTTGCTTCAAATTTGGATTCGCCAAACTTTTTCTGCTTATTCAGTTCTTTTAAACATTGGTGTGTAATATTTGATTTTTTACCCATTTGGCACCTCCAATCTTGGAGATAAGCGCTTATGAGTAAAAGTTTTTATGAAACAACAAATTGCTTAGAAACCCAATCGAATATCAGGTTAGAGAGTTTAGAAATCATTTCCAGAGTTGATCTTAATTCTTTTAAATCCTTACTTCCCCAGCTCGCTATATACCCGAAGGAATATTCTTCTGAGGATAATTTTTCCATACTTGTTTCATTCGCCAGCATTTCAATAACGCAGTAAGCACAGCTTTCAGCAACTACTTCTTTTGTGTCACGATCAAAGTCTTTTGTGTGTTCTTTGAAAAGTGTTTCTTGATAGTAATGGCTATATTCGTGGATAATGGTTTTTAGCTTATGTAAAGCCGAAAGAACAGGCTTTAAACATATCTCTTTTTTAACAAGACTATAATAGCCATTTGGATCTGTGTCTATTTTGAGGTCGTAATCGTAACGGATCGGAACCTCTGATGTTGCGAGTAAAGAATTAAGCAGCTTATTCAGTTCTGGTGTATCAAATTCCAAATTCTGTGTAAGCCTCGGCAGTTCATCACCAGTTGTTTGGCTCAGATCGAAAACGTGTCCAATTTTAAAGTAGAGCTTACGCTTTTCGATCTTCCTTTTGTATTTGCTTCCGTCAGGTCTGGTACATTCTTCCTCTTCCCAATACTTTTTGGGAGTAGGTACAAGTATCTGGATGCCCTTAGAACCTTTCTTTACGATTCTGTTGAACTTCTCCGTCCAGTCCTTATAAGACGCTACAAAACTGGCTTTTGGGCATTGCATCAGGATAAGAATGGTATTATTGAAGCTGTAGTTATGAAATTTGCTAAAAGTCTCCAAATACCTTATGTAGTTTTCTGATGTGAATACCTCTTTCACGCCGTTTTCGAGATTTTGTAAAATCTCTTTCATTTGTTGTTGCCGCTCTTCAAGCGACCGCTGAGTATACTGTTTACTCATAACCTCTTTACCTCCTGTTTTTTATTTCCCTAAATTCGTTAAAATCTAAAGCATGGTCAGGGTGAGCCTTTGATTATTTGTTACCATGAGAACAAATAGGCTTGTGAAAATGAATTTACGAGTTACTTTATATGCACACATTTCCAAAGAAACATGGAACATATCGTCCAGAAGCTACATGGCTTCTTTATCTATATAAAGAGAATCTTTTGCACAAGACAAAAAGACCTCGTTAAAATTTTAGAGGATGTTTTCAAATAGTTCTTACTATTTGCAGATATTTAGTTGAGAAAATCAGGGAAAATGATTAAGCCCTTAGATCTGTAATCCTGCCTAAACTGAAAATCCTTCTTGCATCCGTCTCGGCTATTACGAGCTAACTCAAGGATATAGACAATAACTTTAGATTCTTGAAAAAGAATACCTATCACTTTTTATTGACGAGCCTCACACGCTTCGTCATCCCTCTGGCATCCGTCATGACCATTACATGCTGGTTAGGGATATATTATCTTACTTAGAGCTTTTGCGATACAACATATAGTTGAAAAAGCATCAATTTACTTATGATTTAATTTTATAAAAATATTTGGTTTTTGTCAATAGTGCATAAATAAATTATAGTAAATAAAAAATAATTATGCAATATTTACAATATAACGGCAATTTATAAACGAAATAAAATACGCATAAGCAAAACGCTTATGCGTATAATAAAAAGTTGATATTGAGATTATCTTACAGGAAGTGTTCTTGATAAAATATCCATTGCTTGTCTCATATGGGAATATGAAAAGTTATCAGCTTCTTTTTCTTTAGGAATATTCCTGTAATCTTTAATTAGTCTTTCCAACTTGATTTTTTCGCTTTTATTCAGTTTGAATGGGGGAATAAATTGATTAATACGTTGTTGTACCTGGCTCATAAGAATTTGGTGGTTCATGGCATTTGTTTTTTCTTCTTCTAAGCACCAATTTATGTAAGAAGATACATTTTTCCCTCTATCAAGATACTGTTTATAATGTCCTAATTCGTGTAACAGCATATGAGATATGTAGACATATGCTGCTGGTATGCTATTACAATATTTCTGTAGTTTTTTCATTGCTAAATCATGAGTAGGGGATTCGTCTTTGGTGATTAAAATATTGTAAAAATTCTCCACATCAACATCATATATTATTATAGATTCTGTTGAACCAATAAAAGATTCTTTGTTTTGACTTTTTTCATATAATTTTCTTTCTTCAGCATTTAGGACAGAAAAACTCATAGGATGTGTACCATTCAGACTTTCAATGTTTGGAATAGTCTTAATGTCAAGTTGGATTCCTTTCAATTCGTCTGGGCATATTATTTCAAATAATTCACTTATTCTCATAAAACAGTTCTCCATTTCTAAAAGATGAGGATAGTCTAACACTATATAAAAATAATGTAAATGATTATTTTTAATAAAAAGGAGGCGGTAACGCCCATAATAGGGTGCCAGATATGGCACATGTTTAAAAGACTCTTTTTGTGCAGCCGAAAGCGTGTTGGCTATGAATTTATGCTCCCACATGTGTTAGTTGTTGTTTATTTTGTTAAAGTTTGTGCTTGTCAGCCCAAACCTTAAAAAATAACCAACAACAGATGCTACGCCCTTTATTGCTTCCAAAGGTCAGCATATATTTTTTGCAAGCTAAAAATATATATCTTCCCAATGGAAGCAAAATCATAAATAATTCTCTTTAATTTCTGTTGCAACAGAAAATGATGAAAAGTGCTTAAAATTTTTATATGAAATGTATAAACGAAATTAAAAAAAGATATTGACGAAAACCTATTTCTATAATAAAATTATTCTAGGTAGAGAAAAGGTATGGATTTTGTTTTTGAGTTTTTTAAAGGACAGATCTATGCTTTTTTTGTTGCCAAAATTGCAGAGGATATCCTCTTGTACCTGTATATCACATATACAAGTACAATCCCTCTGCAGTCTTAAAAAGTAATAAGCATTGGCTCCATTATCCTCTTATATAAAGCGGAGCTTTAATGTTGTATACTCCTCTTTATATAAAAGCCAATACTTAGACTTTGTAGCAAATGGCTATTTTATAAAAAGAAAGGAGAAAATGCTTAATCAAAAAATTTAATAAATTATGTTCGGCACTTTTAGCCGCAGTTGTGCTATTTACATCAGTTCCTGTTAATGCTTTAGATATATCAGGGAGCGATTTATCCGAAAGCACAGTAAATGAAGAAATTAACGAAAATGTAGATACTTCTACAGGACTTACGACAGAGGGGGATTCCTCTTCAACAGAAGATACATCTATATCAGACAAAGTAACGCTTGATAGCGAAGAGCTGTCCTCTAATGATATAGATGCGGATGCTTTAGAGCGAACGCTCTCTTCTGAAGAAAAACTGAATAATGAAATATCTTTGCAAAACGATACGTCAGAAGAAAATGGTGAAGAATCATCCACCGACAACTGGGAATTAGGACTTGTATTCTATGATTCGACTGTAGATAATGGGAAAACGCCTCTTACTTCTATTGATTGGAATGCTTCTGATGGTGGATACGAAGAAGGTACTCCGAGAGTTATTACTGTTCAGATAAATTATAAAAACACTAATGCAGTAACAACATATGCTCCTGGAGAATTGGAAATAAATATTCCCAATTTAATATACAACACAACAAGTAACACTGATAACAGTCCATTATGGAAAAGTACTGTCGTTATAGGAGCAAATGATTCTACTCATTCTGGTTATGATTGGGATTTTTCAACGAGTAATACAAATCAAGAAATTTATAGATTTACGAATGCTGAGACTATAGAAGAAAAATCTAACTTTGAAGGAAGTATCCAGATTGTTTATACAATAACACCCAATACGGAAAATCCTGAAATTGAGCAGTCAGAATGCACACATGTTTTTTCAAGAGACTTACAAGCCATATTAAAAAATATTACTCAAACTGAGAGAATTTCATTAATTTATACCAGAACCTATATTCACCCATGGAGAAAATCAAGTTATTCAATGAAAGAATATCCTCAAAAAATAAGCTCATATGATGGATTAGGAGAAAATGCAGAAGATTATATTTGGGTAATATATGACTATATTGATACTACAGAAACCAATAATTTTTCACGCTATACTTATCCTATGATTAATGTGCAAAGAGAATCAGGAGAATATCGAAATGTATTTCCAGAGGGGTGTATAGTTTATGATAATGCTGGTAATTTACTTACTCCAACAGAAGATGGAACCTACATTTTCGATAAAACATTATCAAGAGGACCAAGTTATAATTACATGGCATTTGGTAGAAGTTCCATTAGAGTTTTTGTGGGTTATCCCAAAACTATTTATAACGAAGAAAATAACAATTTAATAATTGACAATCCTGTAGAACTTTGGGGAGCATATGGAAATAATACTGAAAAAGAATATTTGAATAATGATACAATACGAATAAATCTTTCAGAATTTATGTTTGAATATCCTCCTGGACTTTATGGAATAGAAAAAGATGTACTTAGAAATTCTGCTCTAAATGCTTTGTATTATAAGAATATTCAAGCCCAAACTGAAAATAATAACTGGATAAAATGGGAATTAAGCACAAGCGCTTTTTATAGAGGTAAACCACTTACTGTAAAAACAGGAGATGATCTCCATTTTATTACAGATCATAATGGTGAAAATATTAGGATGAAGGATGATGAATATTATTTCATGAATATCTATATAGGTGCATTATATAATATGAATAATGTGAAAATTCCTGCTAATAAATATGATTGCGAATTATGGGTAAGATATAAAAATACTGATGAGTATGTTCTATATACAACATTTAAAAATTTTGATAGACAAAGGGGCTGGTCATTTACTAAAGAGCAAGGAGTTGTCGGATGGTATGTTGTGGTTAAGGATGTTAATGAAAGTATTACACATGACGATCTTGCGTATGTGAAATACCTAAAAACAGATATTCCAAAACAAGGAGAAATACATAACTTTTCCTATATTGAAGCATATCATAAAGATTCAGAAGGCAACTTAATAAAACAAAATCCTGTAACAGAAGATAATTATACGAATCTCACTACAAAAGAAAATATCGCACAATATGATATAGAAACTTACGGATATTACCAACAAAGAGATTACCATACAGTAACTTGGAGTGACTATAAACAGTCACAACCATCAGGTAGCCTTAGCGCTTATAAAGTGTTTGATAAAAATGTGACACAAAATGCAAAAGATGAAAAATTCTATGGAAATTTTAATATGGGATTTCGCATAGATCCATCTGTGAATATACCAAATTGTAATCCAGAAGATTTAGAATTATATTGGGAAGATTATAATCCAGAATATGCACTTAGAAATTTTGAAGTGTATGATTTATTGCCACAAGGTATGGATATTGTTTCTGATGGGAGCAATCTTTCTTTGGAAGATCAAATCAAAAATTCCCTAATAATGAGAACTATAGATGGAAATAGGGTTTTTTTGTATGACCTTGATAGAAATGAACTTTCTTATAATGATATTGTAAAAATTGTCAAAGAAAATGCCCAAATAACGATTACTAAGAACTATCATAATACTGGCAGAACTATGATAAAGATTTCATCAGATTTTAGTGATACTCCATTTTATGTATGGGAAGCAGGTAATAGTAGCCATGCAGCTTTAATGGCTAATATCAAATACAGTATTTCTTATGATGCTATATTAGAAAAAGGAAATGTTTGGACAAACAATGACTATTTATGTATTACCCCTGATTCAAAATGGAGGTTATCTTCCACAATAAAAGATAATGGAGAAAAAGATAAAGATGTATCAGACATAAATAACAATGGAGATATAGAAGAAACGTTAAGTTTTGCCAAAGACTCTGTAACAATTACTTCTGTTATTTCAACACACCAAGATGTTACCAAATATGTAAAAACAGATAAAAGTGATTATTCGACTGGTACTGTAAAAGCAACACCTGGCTCTATATATACATATAAATTAAGAGCAAGAACAGGTGCGGCTGACGTAACTAACCTTGTTATTTATGATTCTATCGAAAAATATGCTAAAGATAAAAATGGAAATATGGTTCATGCTTATGGGGAGAAGGAACATTGGAATGGTGAGTTCTTAGGAATTGACACCTCTTATGCTAGATCAAAGGGATACAAGGTAAAAACATATTATTCTGAGAAAGAAATTCCTGGTACATTAGAAGAAGATGATTCTTGGAAAGAATATTTCATGGAAACCCATGAAAATGGAATGGCTGTTACCTTTAATGATTCAAGTAATTTTTATTCGTCTAGTGCCTATATGGAAATTTATTATCAAAAAAATGAAAAAACCTATAAATTAGGAACATACAGAAATAAAGAGCTATCTAATAAGACTATTAATATACCAAGTAATGATTTTTATATATACCTATATACAGGTAGTTATAATTATAATGCTTATGGTTTTTCTATAGACAAAATTACAAATATCAACATAGCGGAAGAACAAAAACATGAAGAGGCAACTCTTCCTAATATTGAGGTTATTGAAAAAAAAGACTTTAATTATCCTGAATCAGATCATCCATATGCTGCTTATCAAAAAATATTGTGGCATTATACAGGAGATCCTTTCGAAGAACATGAAGGTTCAGATAATAGTAAAGTAAAATCACTTGCATTTGAATACTTAAATAAAGATGGAAGCAAAGCAGTAATTCCAGCAAATTCATTGACATATGTACTTATTAATATGAAAGCACCAGAGGAAGATAACATTAAAACAATGGCGTATAATGGCTGTTGGACTGAATGGAATGCTCTTGATGATTATGATAGACCAGTAGATTTTATCACAGGTATTAATTCGAATATCGTAAGGACAACCCTTAATGAATATTTTGATTTGACGGTCAATAAGATATGGGATGATGAAAATAACAAATATGAATTAAGACCAGACAGTATTGATATTATTCTTAAAAAAGATGATATTGAAGTCGATAGAAAACAAATTACGAAAGATGTTCAGTCTGTAACATTTTCAAGATTGTTGTCCGAAGATGCTGGAAGATATTCTATTGAAGAAAGTTCTCATTTTGCATATGAATCTTCTATTATTGGTACTGATGATGGGTACGACATAACAAATACTTTGAAAGAGGAGCTTTTCACAGAGATAGCAGGAACAAAAATATGGTTAGAAGATGAACCCAAAGATAGACCTGAAAGCATCACCATAAAGCTATTAAAAGATGGAAAAGTCTATAGAACCACAACAACCAATGCAGATAAAGACTGGAAATATTCTTTTGAAAAAGTACCTATCTACAATGCAGATGAAACCAGATGTGTTTATTTTGTGGAAGAAATTCCTGTTGAAAAATATACAACTCAATACACGAATGCAGCAGAAGCTAATCAAGGAAAAGGGTTGGTTATTAAATTCAATAGTCAATGTAGAACAGAAAGCGTAAATTATGATTATGTTGAAATCTATTACAAGCAAGATGGACAAACTTATAAGTTGGGTAGATGGGGAGGAACAGATCTTGCAGGAAAAACCGTAAATGTTCCGACAAATGATTTTTACCTATACTGGAGAACAGATGGTAGCTCTTGCTCTTATTATGGATTTGGTATTGACTCTATAGAGTCAGCGGAAGTTAGTGGAACAGGAACGAAAGCAACACTCCCTAATTACACAGCAACAGAACTTACAGGAACAGATTATCCAGAATCCCCAAATCATGGTAACTATGGAAATAATGTAAATATGTTATGGCATTATACAGGCAATTTTACTTCCGATGTGCCAGCAGAAGGATTATTCAATATAATCAATACTTATGAGGGCGAAGATGCTGTTGGTCTTAGCTTTGTAAAAGCAATAGAGGGAACAGATGAAGCCTTTGAAAAGCTCCAGCTTGAAAAGGATGCATTGTATAGGTTCCAAGTAACTATGAAAAATAGAGAAACTAACGATATAATTTCTGTTTCAATAGATAATAAAAATGTAGCTACTGTAAGCGAAGTTCCTATCGGCACATACATAATAACAGAAAAAGATGATATGTATTTTGACTTTGTATCTATGGAAGCCCTTAATTCTGTAGAAGGGGTTACTTTTGAAAAGGTTAGCAACGATTATGTTTTAACCATTACGGATGCCGCTTCAGATGATGAAACGCTACAAATCAAAGTCAACAACAAAATAGAGCCAGACAGACCATACGAAGATAAAGAAGAGAGGGTAAATCTTTTCGATTGGACTTCTGATGAAAATAGCGAAGAAGCAAGCCTATTATCAAGAATTGCAAACTTCTTTACAAACTAACAAAAATAAGCCATAGGCGATGAACCTATGGCTTATTTTTTTGAATCAAAATTCGTTTGTATAAGACTTTTAGAAATCCGTCAACATTATCGGCAGTATAATAGGCTCCGTCCTCTGGCGGTTCGGAAAACAAAAGCACAGCAGAAGTATTTGTGCTACTGCCGCCCTTATGAGTGCCAGTCATACGGACAGGATTGATATATTTCTTAGTAGGAGATGCCTCGAATGCATTCGATCCAGTAGTTATCCCTAAAATTTTGAATTGCTCTGGGTTATATTTGGCGATAAAGGTAACAGGCACACCCATGACTCCATCATAATCACAGGGAATCTCGGAGAGCTTATTGACATTGATTGCATCGTAATTATCGTAATGAGGGTATTTGTCGGGGGAGTAGAGAGCTGTTAGAGCTAAGTCGGAAAATTCTATTTCTGTAGGAATATTAGTAAACCATGCAATATTCCCAAGAGTAGCATACTTATGACCATCCGAATCAACACAAGTTACGCCTATATCATAATCATCAGGGATTCTAAAGTGCTGGTGTTGGTTATTGGAACTGATCCAGATCTGTCGGCTCTTTATGAGAGGAAAGACATCCCTGTAGCCGACAGCATTAAGACTTCCAATAATAATAAACCTTTTGTCGTATTTGATAAGCTGTGCGATGTATTCTCTAAAAAGAGAGAATGGTGGATTTGTAACAATAATATCCGCTTCTTTCAAAATCTCTATACATTCAGGGCTTCTAAAGTCTCCGTCACCGATAAGGGGAGTTTTTACTGGCTCATTATTTCCAGAATCAAAGACATACTTATATGTAGACTTTCCAAAATCATAATAAGTGGCGATGAGTTTCTTAATTCCAAATTCTTTAAAGTGTATCTTGAAATATTTCCAGAAATTAGAAAACTCTGGATTGTCACAGTTGCAATAGATGGTTTTCCCTCTAAAGCGTTTCTTATAGTGCTGGAGTTCCGTTTCTATGTCTGAGAGCAAGGTATAAAACTCGTCATTTTTTCTTCTTTTTGAATCATTCAAATTTTTGTTCTTTTCCATATATATTTAATTCCTTTCTTTGTTTGGTTTTGAACACAAAAAAAGAGCATTGAGAGGTAGCTCGTAAGCTGCGCTCAATGCTCTGCATTGGTAATATTAAATTTTTGTGCTAATTAGATTGTATAATTTTGGGGTGCCTGAAGTCAATGGATGCAAAAAGGCAGAGATTTTCGTAAAAAGGGATTGTCTAAAAGCCAAGTTTGAAATATAATAGATATAAATTTATTTATATCTATTATATTTCAAAATATTATGAAAGGGTGAGTATAGGACATGCAATCAATAATCGACAAGATGACCAGTAACGCATATAAGATTTTGAAGTATATGTATTCCTGTCAAATTGAGTTGCCAGATGGCACAAAGTATGTTCCTCTGTCTCAGGTAGAGATGGCACCTTTGATCGGCGTAAGCACTATAACCATAAATAAACTGTTTAAACAACTAAGAGATGATAATTTGTTGCTTCCGATTGAGGGGAAAAGAGGAAAGTATGAGCTTACGGAAAAGGCGATTATCATTATAAAAGATATGGAAAAACTTGAAGATAAGATGGGAGAGATAGAATAGATGGGTTATCAGTCAGAAGCACAGCTTGAGGAACAGCTTATTAAGAAGCTCGGCACTTTAGGTTATGAGTTTGTAAAAATAAAAGATTATGATGAGTTGGTAGCAAACTTCCGAAAGGAATTAAATCTTTTTAATAAAGATGCTCTTGAAAATAGGGATATGTCAGACACTGAGTTTAATCGTGTTATGGTAGAACTTACTGGAAAGACAGTCTATCAGTGTGCCAAAATTCTTAGAGATAAAATAGTTCTGGACAGGGATGACGGGAGCAGAATCTATCTGGAATTTATGAGCAAATATCCAGAGAATAATCATTATCAGGTTACGAATCAAGTAACTGTTGTCGGCAAATATAAGAATAGGTATGATGTAACAATTCTTTGTAATGGACTGCCGATTGTGCAGATTGAGCTTAAAAGGGCAGGAATTGACATAAAAGAAGCAATCAACCAGATCGATAGATACAGGATTCACAGCTATAAAGGATTATTCCATTTCGTACAGATATTTGTTGTATCTAATGCTGTGGAAACAAGATATTTTGCAAATACAGATTCTTTAAAGATATTGAAGTCACTTACATTTTACTGGACGAATGAAATCAACGAAAGGATAAACAATCTTAACGATTTTTCAGCGGTGTTTTTCAACCAGTCCAGACTATCAAAGATGCTTAACAAATACATGGTAATAAGCGACACAGAGCAGATTTTGATGGTTATGCGTCCATATCAGATATATGCAACAGAAGCACTGGTTAGGAAAGCACTTGATACTAATTCTGGCGGCTTTATCTTCCATACAACAGGCTCAGGAAAGACTTTGACCTCATGGAAGTGCGCCCAGTTATTATCACAGGAAGATAGAATAAAAAAGATATTCTTCCTTGTTGATAGAAACGACTTGGACACGAAAACTATTGATGATTTTAATTCCTATGAAGCCGACTGCGTGGATATGACAGATCGCACTTATAAGCTCGTAGAGCAGGTACAGGACAGGAATAAGAAGCTCATTATTACTACTATCCAGAAGATGACCAATGCCATCAAGAAGCCCAAATATCAGGCGATTATGGAGCAGTACAGCGATGAAAAGGTAATCTTTATCTTTGACGAGTGCCACAGGAGCCAGTTCGGGAAGATGCACAGCAAGATAAAGAAGTTCTTTAAGAGAGGGCAGTATTTCGGTTTTACAGGCACACCACGCTTTAAGGAGAATAAGTCTCAGGACAGCAGAACGACAGCGGATGTCTTTGGAGACTGCCTGCACCAGTATCTTATCAAAGAAGCTATCTTTGATAAAAATGTACTTGGATTCAATGTTGAATATATAAGCACCTATAAGGGGCAGTATGACGAAACAGACGAGACAATGGTGGAGGATATTGACAGGAAAGAAGTATTAGAATCAGATGATAGAGTGGCTTTAGTAGCGAATCACATCATAAGCCATCACACAGGAAAGACAAGGATAAAGGGCAATAAGTACACAGCCATTTTTGCGACTTCTGGTATTCCTATGCTTGTCAGGTATTACAACGAATTTAAGAAGATAAAGCATAATTTTAAGATTGCTGCAGTCTTTTCTTATGGAGCAAATGATGAGCTTGACGGGGCAGACAAGCACAGCAAAGACCATTTAAAAGCCATTATGGATGACTACAATGAAATGTTTGATACAAATTTTTCACCAGATACATATGATGGATATAACAGGGATATTTCAAAAAGATTGCAGATAAAGAAAATTCCTGAGATTGACATTTTGATTGTAGTCAATATGTACCTAACTGGATTTGACTCCAGACCGCTGAATACTTTATATGTAGATAAGAACTTAGAGTGGCATACGCTTTTGCAAGCATTCTCCAGAACTAACAGAGTGGAAAAGGAAACAAAGCAATTTGGGAATATTGTCTGCTACAGGAATTTGAAGAAAAAGACAGATAATGCTCTGCGTCTTTTTTCTGGCGGCGGTGATATTTCAGAAATTTTACTCAAAGATTATGAGTATTATTTGGATAAGATAAAACAACTAATTGCAGAGCTTTTCAAAGTAGTGTCACACCCAGAGGATGTTGATAGCCTCCAATCGGAAGAAGAACAGGCTAAGTTTGTTATTGCTTTTAGAGAGCTTTCCAAGATGCTTTTGGTTCTTGAAACTTTTGTGGATTTTTCATGGGATCATTTAGATGATGTTTTGACACAGCAGGAATATGAGAACTTCAAGAGCAGATATTTTACTATCCATGACGATATAAAGAATAAGAGAGATGCCGAAAAAGTATCCATTTTGGATGATATTGATTTTAGTATTGAGATTATTCAGACGGACAAAATTAATGTGGCATACATAATGAATCTTCTAAAAAATATGGACAGGAAAGACAAAAAACAGCGTGAAAAGGACATCAAACATATTTACGATGAATTGGATAGGACAGATAATCCAGAGCTTAAAAAGAAAGTGGAGCTTATCAAGCGTTTTATCGGTGATGTTTTGGTAGGACTTCCTGATGATGCATCGGTGGAAGAAGCGTATGTTGATTTTGAGGACAAAGAGAGAAATGAGGAAATAGAAGCCTTTGCTAAGGAAAAGGATGTTGATGCCGATAAGATAAAGCAGATTATATCTGAATATGAGTTTTCTCATACACTTACAAAGGATATGATTAAAGAGCAAATCCCTATGGCATTACCATTTAGAGAACGCAGGGCATTGATACAGGCGATTATAGACTTCATTACACAGAACTGTGATAAGTACCAGTAGAACAGGAGAAACAAGATGGAATGTATTATTTCGAGGTCATCCGTCATAAACAGATGTAACGAAGATGGAGAGCTTCATTTGCTTTTCACAGAAAAAGAAAAACCTTGTGAAGAAGCATACATAAAGGAACTATTAGATAGTGATGGCAATAAGTGTAGCAGATATTTTATTGATTTAGATACAATTACTGAGTTGGACAAGCTCGGAGAGAAGTATGATACAGATGTTTTAGTGACAAAGAATCTGGATTTTCCAGAGTATACTGCACTTATCTTATATGATGAAGAAATCAAACAGGAGGATTGAAATGTCAGATATTAATGAACAGAAGAAATTAGCCAGTGAGCTGGCTGGAAAACTATGGGCAATGGCGAATGAATTAAGAGGAACAATGGAAGCGTATGAGTTCAAAAATTACATTCTTGGACTTATCTTCTACAAGCACTTATCAGATAAGACAGAGATTTTCTTAACAGAAGCCTTTGCGCATGATGAAATGACTTATGAGGAAGCGTGGGAAGATGAGGAACTTAGAGAAGAACTAGCGGATGATATGTTGGAGAGCCTTGGTTTTGTAATGGAGCCAAAGTATTTATTTCCTAATGTAATTAAAATGGTAAACAGCGATACATTTACCATTGACTATATGGAAGAAATTATTGCATCCATTACAGACTCAACTATTGGCAGAGATTCGGAGGAAGATTTCAAAGGCTTATTTGAAGATATGGATTTAAAATCTTCTAAGCTCGGCAGGGAATTAAAACAGCGAGGAAAGCTAATCGGAAGGATATTAAAACAGATAGACAGCATTAGCTTTGAGATGGGCGGCACTGATGTTGATATTTTGGGAACTGCTTATATTACGCTTATCGGTAACTTTGCTTCAACAGCAGGTAAAAAGGGTGGGGAGTTCTATACTCCTACAAATATGAGTAAACTCGTTGCCAGACTTGCCACAGTAGGACTTACGGATGTTCTATCAGCTTTTGACTGTGCCTGTGGTTCTGGATCGCTTTTGCTACAAGTAGGACAATTTGCAAAGGTTCGCAAGTATTACGGACAGGAAAAGGTCAGCAGTACATACAATCTTGCCAGAATGAATATGATTTTGCATGATATTCCATACCAGAACTTTAATATTATAAATGTTGATACGCTAGAGAATGATAGAGAGTTTGAAGATGAGAAATTTACTGTACAGGTAGCCAATCCGCCGTATTCTACGAAGTGGAGTGCCGATCCTAAGTTTATGGAAGATGAAAGGTATTCTCCATATGGAAAACTTGCGCCAGCTTCTAAGGCAGACTTTGCCTTTGTACAACATATGATTCACCACATGGATGAGGGAGATAGCAGAATAGCAGTTTTACTTCCGCATGGCGTACTATTTCGTGGAGCAGCCGAAGAAACAATAAGAAAATATATCATTAAAGACTTGAATTATTTGGATGCAGTCATAGGACTTCCTGCGAATTGTTTTCAGGGAACAAGTATTCCTGTATGTTGCTTAGTATTCAAAAAGGAACGTAATGGAAACGCTGATAATATTTTCTTTATAGATGCCAGCAAAGAATTTGTGCCTGGTAAAGCTATGAACTATATCACTGATGAGCATATTGATAAGATTGTAAAAGCTTATACCCAGAGGGAAGATATAGATAAATACTGCCATAAGGCATATAAGGATGAGGTAGAAAAGAATGATTATAACCTTAATATTCCTCGTTATGTAGATACCTTTGAGGAAGAAGAACCTGTTGATATAGATGCCAATAAGAAAAAACTTGCAGAGTTAGAAGCCAAAGAAAAAGCGGCTCTGGAAAAAGTCAATGCTTTTCTTTCAGAGCTTGGATTGTAAGGAGGTCTGAAGATATGGCAAAACCTAAATTAAGATTTCTTGAGTTTACGGATGAGTGGGAAGAAAAGCAATTAAAAGACTTTATGGTTTTTAAAAATGGACTTAATGCAGATAAAGATAAATTTGGGAGTGGAATCAAATTTATTAGTGTCATGGATATTTTGAATAATCCATTTATCACATACGATATTATCAGAGAAAAAGTTGATGTTGATGAAAAAACTCTTGATAATTATAGCGTGACATATGGAGATGTTTTATTCCAGCGTAGTTCTGAAACTAGAGAAGATGCAGGAAAATCCAATGTGTATTTGGATAAAGAAAATACTGCTACTTTTGGTGGATTTGTTATTAGAGGGAAAAAGACAGGAAATTATTCTCCAGAGTTTATGAACTCATTGCTAAAATCTCAAAGGGTAAGGAAAGAGATTACCAGTAAGTCTCAAGGAGCGCAGCATATTAATGTCGGGCAAGAAACGCTTGAAAATGTTAGTGTTACACTGCCAACGATAAAAGAACAAGAAAGAATAGCAGAATTATTATCTTCTATAGATGATGCCATTCAGTTACAGGAAGAAGAAACTGCCGCATTGGAAGAACAGAAAAAGGGTGTGATGCAGAAACTTTTTAATCGTGAAGTAAGATTTAAAGCGGATGATGGAAGTGAGTATCCTGAGTGGGAAAAAAAGAAGTTGATAGATGTGTGTAAGTATGTAGATTATCGAGGGAAAACGCCAGAAAAAACAGATGGAGGAGTATTCTTAGTAACAGCAAAAAATGTTAGACAGGGATATATTGACTATGATATTTCACAGGAATATGTATCAGAATATAAATATGACGAGATTATGCATAGGGGTAAACCTAAGATTGGGGATGTGATAATAACAACTGAGGCTCCCTGTGGATTTGTAGCACAGATAGATCGTGAAGATATTGCTTTAGCGCAAAGAATAATAAAATACAGGGGAAAAGAAAAGATAGTATATAATGCTTATCTAAAGTATGCGTTGTTATCAGAAGAATTTCAAAAAATGCTATTACAAAAATCTACTGGTGGAACAGTGAAAGGAATTAAAGGAAGTGTATTACATACATTAAAAATAAAACTTCCTTGTTTAGTAGAACAGCAAAAAATAGCTGATTGCTTATCGGCATATGATGAAGTTATCCAGATAAAGAAAGATAAGCTGGAAGTTTGGAAAAAGATTAAAAAAGGATTATTACAGCAGATGTTTGTGTAGATGTAAGGATTTGATTACATGGAGAATTATGGTGAGAGCAAGCAAGTGTTTATTAGAAAATTGATTGAAGAAGATTATCCCATATATAGAGAAGTAACCTATGCTCATTTCTCCTACAAAAACGTATTTACAGAGAAGTTTATGCAAACAATCTGGAAAGAGGTCAATGCTGCGAATGGTTTTGCCTGTGCTATCATTGAGAAAGGTACAGGAGAGACTTGCGGATTCTGCCAGCTTAAGAATGTAGATACATCTACACCAGAGGTCGGCGTTGAGATGCGAGATGATTATATGGGTAGAGGATACGCTCAAGAAGCATTAAGACTATTGCTGGATTACGCCAGCAGGTATTTTGAAGTGGACTACTTTATCTGGAAAGCAAACAAAGCGAATGACGTTAGCAGGCATATAGCCGAAAAGATGGGCGGTGAGCTTATTTCGGAGGAAGCAACGATGGAGCAGTGGATCATTGATTATAGCAGAGAAAAGGGTGTTTTAAAAGAGGAAGATATTTCGTATGTGTGTACTTATAGGATAGAAAAGGATTGCTGTTTAAGGGAAAAAGAGGAAAGTATGAGTTTACGGAAAAGGCGATTATCATTATAAGATATGGAAAAATTAGATAATAAACTTAAAGGAAAAGAAAAAACAAATTACATTAAATGATTAAACAGCAGTAAATGTACAAGAGAAATCCAGCATGATAGGGGGGATTTTCGATTTGATTAGGGATTATTACAAATCCCATGAGAGAGGTTCAATAGGATGTTCTGGAGGTATGCTATGAATGGGGATTTTGAATATAGTGAAAATTTTGATGCTTTTTTAAAGATGCTTAATGAACAGCAAAATAAAATAAAAAGTGTATTAAGTGATAATGCAAATTTATTATCACTTAATACATTAAAAATTCCTGAGATAAATATTTCTAAAATTGATTCTGATCCATTAGGCGCAAAGTTAAAAGGTGCTTTTAATATAGATGTAGGAGCAGGAAAACAACTTAGAAGTGCGGTTGAAAAAATAAATACTGAAAGAGTAAGAGAAGTTCAAAATGCACTTGATAATATAAGTTCAACTACAGAAAGAATATGTAATATTTTTACCAAAGAGTTTAGAGATTTTCTTAGTAATGTTGGTATAAGAATAAGAGAAAGCTTACTCTTAGAACTATCAATTTTTGGAGAACTTGAATGGTGCTATTGGGGAGTTGATGAACTAGATGATTCCAAATTATGGGATATGTCGCCAACATATTTAAAAGAATATCTGGATGAGAATAAGAATGCTTCTGTAAAAGATATAGATGCATATATTACAAAATATTTTACGAAGAAAATAATTATTAGCATAGCTGATAGAACTGCATTAAATTTGGATAAAAATGATTCGAAAAAGTTTAATCAAGCGATGATTGACTTTAGAGCAAGAAGATATTTGGATTGTGCCAATTTGTTGGCAAGTTTAATAGATGCACAAAGTATAAAACAAGAAATATTTGATATGAATAACAATAAATATAGAGATGCTCCAGCTAATATAGCACAGGGATGGCAAGCTTTTTCTATAGTTTTTTATAATGATTTAGCAGAATTTTTTGACGGAAAAGACTTTAAGGCAAAAAGAGGGGATAAGAAAAAAAGAGAAGAAAAATTTGAAATTTTTATAGATGAGATAAAAAATAATCTGAGTAACTATGAAACTAAAATACCTATACTCCTTTTGGCATCATGTTTGATTAAATTTTTTGAAGATAGTAATTGGAAGAATTATCCGCAAAAACCAGAAGTAATTAACAGGCATTGGTTAATGCATGGAATGTATGACATAGATGATATTACAAAATCAGATTGTATTAAATTGTTACT
>CAJUNR010000005.1 GCA_910587765.1 uncultured Lachnospiraceae bacterium | reverse complement strand
GAAAGTTTTTGACATTTATTTTGAAAATCTTTGACAAAAATTTTGAGCGGCTACAGATAAGGTGTCGGAATACGCTTTGTATGCATGCAGATAATATGGAACAAATATCATGGAAAAGAACAGAAGTAAAAACGCGGCAAGATTCCCTCTGCATTTTTTAGCTGTCAATACGCCATAAAATACTGCCGCAGCGATTGAAACTGAATTTAAAACAGTAACAGCGCGATAACCGGCCATAGAGTACATATCAATAGAAGTAAAAAGCGACAGTATTTTAAAGTAGCAAACCTGATAAAATACTAGGAACAGGTTATTGGGGTAGATGAGAAAGTAGTCGTGGTTGGACGTATGGGTTGCCCAATGACAGGAAGTGTACTGATTGACCTCCCTGGAAATATGGCCGTATTTCAGAACTTCCGCAGCGGCGTAATAGGCGGATCCCGTATCGTTAAAGGGAGCCACGCACATTGTACAGCCGCTCCATATTAACAACACTGTGATGAATAAAAGAATACCAAAAATAAGCGGATAAATAATTCGATCCGGCAGTTTGTCCACAGCGCGGCGGAAGCGAAGTACGGCTAAGAAAACACTCGCATATAATATGACAGTCAGAAAAATGATCAGCGTTTTGTGCTGGTATTGTTTGGCTGTATGGGAAAATAATATTAAGAAAGCGAAGAACCAGACAATATAGAAAAGTCTGGTCAGCCGGGACGGAAGTGTCAAGCAAATATCGTTTATATATGGAAGAGATATTTTATTTTGAAGTTTCATAATTCCGGTCTTCCTCTGTTGTTTTCATTTTTTTCTGGTAAATAGTATATGTCTGAGACTTTTTCTTATATACGGCATCCAACTGCTTTGAATGACATATAAACCGCAGCCTGCCAAAAGTATAATGATACTCATTGCCGGATAACGGTATCTGCTTTGGGCTTCACTGATCATGATAAACAGCATCCATCCAAGCGGAATATATATGAGAAGATTTAGGATACTGGAGACAGCTGTAAATAATACGTAAAAAAGCCCCGCAAGCGCCAACATCCACATGCCGTATACAAACAGGTTATCAACCGTACAGATTTCATTCATGAGAGATTGATACTGTTCCCATTTTTCCTTATAAAACATATGAACGGAAGGAACAGCAGAACTGTCGGTATTATTGATTCTTTGCTGTTTGCCGTCTATATGAAATCCAAAATAATTATCTGTTTTAAACCATACATTATCTGTTTTTTCAATCATCAATTCCAGAATCTCTGTCCTGCTGTGCTCACTCAGGCGTTCCTGTATTCTTTTGAGGCCTTTTGCCGTTGCTTCCTCTGATGAAGGTTGCATCATATATGTATAATCCTCCGCATTCCATCCGCCTTTTGTGTCGAAGTTGAATCCGACCACAATTTTATAAATATTGGGAAGCCGTATTGTGCCTGTATAATATCCGCTTTCCGTCATTAAAAATATACTAATATTAAATATAACTGCATAAACCAATATGACTGCGAAAGCCGGCAGAAGCATATCCCGGCCGTTTTTGATTTCACTTTTGATAAAACAAAAGAACTTCTGCGGTGATTTTACAGCCTTGTGTAAAGTAAATAACAGCGCATGAGCCGTAATGGCGCAGATGATAATAGCGGCGGAAGGATGATAAAAGTTGCTTATGGCAAGGCACAAAGCAGAGGACAGGAATAAAAAGACTTTGCGTTTGATTCCCGCGTTTTTAAAACCTGAACTATAAAAATATAATCCAAGCAGCATGAAAAATGTCGCTCCGTGGTGCGGCGTCGTAATCTATGCCGATAAAATATTGGATGGATAAAAGGTATAAAAGACTGCTCCAAACAGTGCCGCTCTGGAATTTATTTCCTGACCGAGCAAGTAGATCATGACACAGATTCCGGAAGTATATAAACAGTTCAAAATCTGAAAGCCGAGCAGGGTCGGAGACAGTATCCGGAGCAGCAGGCCGTTGATGACCGCCTGTCCGGCAAAGGAAGGGATTCCATAAGAGAGCAGAGAATCATAAACACCGCCTTTGAATCCATTTTCTGCAAAATAAAGCGCGCCGTTAAAATAATTTTCAAAGTCGTTTGTTGGTATATACTCAAAAAACGGCAAAACGCCGATCCTCACTGTCATTGCTATAGAAAAGAGTAAAATACTTTTTTGCATTTCAGTGTAATTCCCAGAAAACTTTATGAAGAAATAATTTTCGGCTGAAATCATGATGATAACAAGTAATTCCAGAAGACGGGTATGTCCTGCCATTGCATTGAGGCAATCTGAAATATCTGCGTTCTGTCTTATCAGCATATACAGTATGAATATTCCCCAGATAGAAAATATTATTTTTTCGGGAGATAGAGTCCGCTTGTTTTTATATTGATTCATTATGATCAGTTCCTCTCATCTTGACAGGACAATTGTCTTACTATCCTGAAAAAACATATTATTTTCGATATGGATTTCATCGTCTTTTTGTAATAAATCAGACCTTATGCGGATTTTTATTACATCAGAGGCAAAATCCTCTTTGCATAATGTAAAACTTATGAAATCTTTTCCGATAACGGCCGGTACTTTTACATTATCAATAAATATCTCCTCGTCGCCGGCGATGAAACTGGGAGTAATACTGCAATATACTTGATTTTCAGAATTCCAGTCAATATTGCCTTCCGAATCTCTGGGAATCCATACATTTTCGATATCATAGGGTTCTTCCCATACAATTGTGGTTGTTTCCGGAAGGCAGAAGTATGTATATAGGAATATCTCCAGTCCCTCATAGCCTTTCATATACGTCAACGGAGCAGAGTAATCATTTAAATAAATTTTTTTCAGTTGCAGTTGTTCAACGGTGTTTCCGAAACGGATATTATCCTCTGCCTGCCGCAGAGAGGCCCAGTTTTCCGCATGTATGGGATTGTTGATTTTATATCCCGAATATATTCCGCCCATGTTGGATATAAGAAAAACGGATAACGGGATAAAGATAACAAAGCTTTGCAGGTGATCAACCGCCTCCGCTGTCATTACAGTTATCGCGGGAAGCGATAATAATATAAAAGGGATAACGATTCTAAGGGGCGTAGTCGGAACCGCGGCAATGGCGCCGTAGCATGAAACAGCAGCTATCAAACATATCATTTGAAAAATATATTCTTTTTTGTACAGGTAAAAGACAACCAGGAAACATCCGGATATCGTTATGGTAATGATAAATATGCGCATAAGAAGATGATTCCATTCCATAATGGCTGTCTGTGTTGCAAGCAGAACTGAAAAAGCAGTCCAAAGGTACAGAATGAATCCAATCATAATCTTGTTTTGCAGTTGATGTTTATTTGATTTCAACAATTTTAACGCCGCAATGATACTGATGCTCAAGATTACCAGAAGAAATGGAAGCATCGATTTGGAGAAAACAGTCGAAAATAAATATGGAATATTATGTATGATTCTTTCAACAATGCCCATGTTTTCGCTTCCTGATCTCCGGCTCCAGTTCCCGGGTGCGCATAACATAATTGCGGCTCCGCAAAATCCCATGAACAATTCATAGCAGATATATTTATACGGTATTTTTCCGCGCCCATAAATCAGGATACAGACCAGAGCCACAAGAGTTGCTACCGCGTATTGTTCTTGGGAAAAACCGGAAAGAAACCATAATATACCGTCAAATAACCATATGACAGGTTTTCTTATATCGTTCTTTATTAAATTTATTAAAATATAAGCTGCGCTTAACAATGCGAGAACCGGCCATACATAAATGGAAGATGCGGTAAACCAGTATAAACCATGCTGAACAATATTTACTGTAAAAATTCCGTACATCATGCAGGTCATGAATGAGCAGGCGGAGCTGTATTTTAGGGCTGTCGTTTTTCTGGCCGTATGATACAGGATAAGAAAAACAGCAAATAAGATTATGCTTTGAAAAATTCTTATTCCCCATAATCCGAATAAATGCCAGACAATAATAGCGATACTAAAATATAAGACTCTGCCTCCCCAATTTACATAATGTAAATATGCATATCGAATAATATCAAAAAAGGAGTAGTTGTTTCCTGCCGTACCGACGGATACGGCATAATTTAATGAAGCATAACCATAATCGTCAATGTACATCCAGACCAGACTATGCTGTCTGACAAGAAACAAAAAGAAAAATATCCATATGACGCCTGTCAATAGTCTATCCCAATTCATTTCAACTGCATGCTTCATGCGGAATCATCTGTCCTTTCTATATTAAATCTAAATAATGGTGCTGCCTGCGTTGGTCATCTGATCGACCCCCGGCCTTTTTTTATGGCTGATCCATTTCGTCTTCCATTTCTTTTCAAAAAATGTTTTGTTTTCCTGAAAGATTGTATTGAACGTTTCATCTTCCAGCTTCTTGAAAGAAACGCCTTCAAAATGATGGACAAAAGCATCTTCGGCGATTGTCAGCGAGAATCCTTTTGACTTGGCCATTTCTGAATAATCATCGTCTTCAAACATTCCGATTCCATAGTTTTCATCCAGATATCCGCAGGCGTCAATTACCTGTTTTTTGATCATTGTACAAAACAGAGCAAGAACATTAACGCTGCGGTACTCTTCGCATAAATGTCTGGTTGTATAATCATAGGCAAATTGATGCAATTCATTGATACTGTGATATGTAACGGCAATTTTTGCTTCATTGCCGATGGAATTGGTTACAGGTCCGCACATACCGAGCGCAGGATCATTTTCCAAATGTTTGCACATTGCTGTCAGCCAGCCCCTTGTGATGACTGTGTCGTTGTTCAGGAGTACAATATAATCTCCGGATGCCGCTTTCATTCCCACATTATTACCCGCTGCAAAGCCCAGATTCTCTCTGTTAAAAATGACTTTTACAGAAGAGTTCTCGTTCCTGAATTTTTCCAGATACTCTCTCGTACCGTCCGTTGAATGGTTATCTACAATAATGATTTCATAGTTTGGATAGGCGGTGGTATTCAGGATGCTCTGCAGACATAATTTATTCAGTTCCAGGTTGTTGTAGGTAAGAATAACAATGCTGACTTTGGGAACGCATTCTTTTGATAAGAACATAAATTTTTCGTACCGTTCCTGCCAGTCATTTGATTGGGCAAGACGCATTTTTTCCACGTCGGGCTGCAGGGTATCTTTTCCGTCAAGGCACAATTTTACATATTCAAGAAACGTATCATTTTCATTAGACATGTAAACATATTTGTCCTTAAATGGGGCGAGTTCCGGTATTTCTGTTGCAACAACCTTCTTTCCGGCGCTCAGGTATTCATAAAATTTGACCGGATTGGTTGCTTTGATCAGGTCGGTAGAAGTATCAAAAGGAATCAGGCATACATCAAAAGCTTCCAGATATTCGGCCAGATCGGAATAAGGTTTTTCACCCATAAGACGAATATTCGGATATTTCTTCAGCCTGTTTTCACCGCTGGTGATATGGCCGATAATCTGAATTTCACATTCCGGAAGATTTTTGGCAAGATAGATCACTTTGTCTACATCAAACCACTCCGCGACCGCTCCGTAATAGCCGATGATTTTGCCGCTGCCGGATGCGCGGTAAGCTTTATTGAAGTGTGTAAATTCAGTGCCGTTTCTTATGATATCCACATGTTTGTTAAACTTGCAGGCGATATCAGCCAGAAACTGCGAACTGGCAATGACCTGATCGGATATTTTCAGCAGCTTTTCGCAGTTGTTTCGTACAAGTTCTTCCGCAGGATTGAGAAATCCGGTATAATCATCCATGTAATCGGTGATGATTTTAAAACCATATTTCTCACGCATTTTCTGAGCAATGTGTATCCAGTTTGGATAGTCGACAATCATGACTGCATCTCTGACGCAGTAAGAGTCCAGTACTTTTTTAAACTGTGTTTCGGCAAGTTCAAGCTGCTGCAGCCAGTCCGTCAGATGGATGGCAGTGAAATCTTTATTATGTATATTGATTACATGCAGATTCTTTTCGATCTGGCTGACGGAATATTCGTTATAATGATTAGCGTTAAAATAAAAAACCCTGTGCCCGTTCTGGGCATAACGAACCGCCAGCTGCTGCGGCCGCTGAAACCGGAAATCATAATCGATAACGCCGAGGATAATCACGTCAAATTTTTTGTATGGCTGAGATAAGACGTGATTGAGCTTTACATCAAATACCGCTTCCATGCTTTGCGCTCTGGCCGTCCATGTATTACTTTGTGCAATTTTGGGACCATGTTCCTTCGCAAGCTTTTTGTATTTGCCGTCAGTCAGTTTATCCAGATAAAATAAAAATTCGTCGAATCCGGAGGCGCAGGCAATATAGTCGTTTGCATAAGGGAGCATGTCGGTCATTTTGGACGTTACGACAGGTAACCCCAATGCGCAGTATTCATAAAACTTGATGGGGGAGACGCAGTCCATTTTTTCGTCTATTATAAAAGGAATGACAGCAACGTCAAAAAACTTTGCATAATCAGACAGTTCTTTGTAAGGTTTCAATCCCAGCAAATGAATATTGTTAAGCCCATGAAAAGCGGATGTGTCATGGATTGCTTTCCCAATCAATACAAATTCATATTCAGGACGGAAAAGCGCCAGATTTCGGACCAGTTCATAATCCATCCATTCGGCGATGTATCCGTAATATCCGATGATTTTATGTCCGGATTTTACGATATCTTCCATGTCTTCGGGTATAAAACAGTCGTGGATGTTTATAAATTCCCCGGGATTGACGCCGTTTGGAAGGAAAACAGCATCCTTTCGGTTTTGCAGGCATTCCAACAGAGGAGAAGAAACATAACTGACATGCTCCGCAGTGGAAGTGATTTCCTCATGAAGCTCCTGATAAGCGGAGTCATAAAATGGAAAAATATCAAGCTTGTCCAGAATATGGTACCATATTTTTTTCTGTTTTATTTTATTTACAAAAGCATGTGATCCCAGCCATGTGAAAAGAACTATAACCTCCATATCTGAAATCGCGTGTAAAAATTCTTTTTCGTGTACAATAATTACATTTTCTTCAACTTCTCGGAATATGTCAGGCAGATTTGGGTGCTCGCAGAAAAAACACAACCATCCGAGTCTGGAAAATGCCTTCAGAAGCTGCTGAGGGGTCTGAAGCGGCTCCCAGTATACAACGTGCGGATAAACCAGGATGCCTTTGTACTCACGTGTTGAAAGCAATTCCTGTATTGCCCGGACTTCAGACTCGTTAATTTGCGGGCTTTCCAGGGCTGCGTTTTCTTTTATTAAATGCTGTCCCAACGGAGAATTTTTTACACTTTCGCTGAGATAAAAATCGTTTCCTTTCAGTATTGCGGATATTCTGCATACCGGTTTGTATTTTGTTTCAAAGTCAGTGCCGTTTCCTTTTATATAATTGTGGAGCCATTCCATATATCTTTTCTTTTCTGCATGGCTTCCAAGGAGAAACTGGTGTCTGGTCCTGTGTAAAAAGTGAGAAAACTTATATAATCCCCAGTTGGTCAGTGAATTGCATTCCTGGATGGCATTCCGTATATTACTTTCTAACGCAATAACTTTTCGTTCGGAAACGGCAAGCAGACGTTCTGTCGTATACAGTTCGTTATGGAGAGTGGATTTATCTTTTTCGGTAGCTGTTAATATACTTTGCGTTTTTGAAAGTTCATTCTGAAGATGAAAGATGTGTTGTTCGAGCTGCTCCTTTTCCGCCGCGTTGGAAGCTATTGTTTCATTGAGTTTCCGAATGTCCTCTGTCAGTGATTCAATATTAACTTTACATTCATTCAGCGCATTCTCTAATTCCGATATGCTGGACTGATTTTCGGAAATGGTTGTCTCGTATTGCTTTATTTTCTGCTCTGATTCAGATACAAGCTCATCTGTTTTTTTCTGCTCTTCAACTAACTGAAGCCGGTATTTGGATTCGAAGGTTTCAACAAAGTTGTCCAGATAAAAGTGTCTGGACAAATCTGTACATTTACTATATAGCAGTAAAATCTGGTTATCAGGATATAAAGTTGTTTCTATATCGGCACAATTTTTGTAATCAACATAGATTAATCCCATTTTCCCAATGGCAGTCGGAATATTTGCTGTATCAAATTTATTGCAGTGTTCGTCTATATCCAGAATTTCGCGAAACGGTATCATTATAATCAGATACTGGGAAATACACCGGGAAATGTTTTCTGCTGCCTGCCAGGGATCGGGAATGTGTTCCAGAACATTGGAAATATATCCGATATCAAAACAGAGATCGGACATGTCCCCGCTTACAATATCTTTTTGTATAAATTTGTACCGGGAGAATCTGTTTTGAGCGTTTTCAACAGCCTGTTGTGAAAAGTCAATACCGCATACTTCCGTTTGAAGCGCATTATGCAGAATATCGACGGCCTGCCCCAGGGCACAGCCAAAATCGCATATGGAAAGTTTTTCGGATATAATTTCTGTTTTCAGCCAGGACGGCATAAGTCTCAGTGCAACCTTTGCAAAAAAGGCAGTCTGCTCCTTGCCCTGCATATCCTGCCAGTCGCCTTCAAATCGGTCGTCCCAGTATTCTCTTGAATTTATTGAAAATCTGATATTATCTTTGCTCATCATTTCCTCCCGCCTGCAGGCGCATTGTAATTAATTTTCGTTTCCGGATCAAATATGCCAAAAATCTTTTTGTCGGTATAGATTTTAAAATAGGCGGCGCCTTCTATATATTCGTAGTATGCCGTTGCAGTGTTTGTCCGATCCTCCAGTGCGATTACCAGATAGTAATCTCCGTTGGCAAGCCCTGGCACAAATTCAAAAGTGATTTTCTGCTGTTTTCCCTTTTTCAGTGTTATTTTTTCATCATAGGTTGTTTTTACGATAATGTCTGTTCCTTCTGTATTTTTTATGGAAAAAGCGACGGAAAAATATTCGACATCAATGTCGTCTTCAATATCAAAACAGATCGTAACAGTCAGGGCATCTTCGGCGCTGAAATGATTTTTATCCTGTCCGTCTGCATCGAGGATGACAGCGGATTTTACCATACCGGTCCGGCTGCCCCAATGTGCGATGCTGTCAGGAAATAAACCGTTTTCGATTTTCTGCGCCTCTTTTTTCGGTTCTTTCGGAGTATCTTCGACAGAAGAATTAACGATTTTATTTTCTTCTGTTTTTTCTGCCGCCTTTGTGTCCAGCATTTTATAGTCCGTAAAATCGGAAATATCGTCCAGATACATAAATTCCGTGTATTTTGCACTGATAAATGTGGGATCTCCGATATCGACCAGTCGTCCTTTATTAATCCACATCGCGGTATCGCAGAATGTGCGCATCATCCCCACATCATGACCGACGTACAGAATGGTAACGCCTTTTTCTTTGAAGGCCTTGAATTTATTAAAACATTTGGCCTGAAAGCGCATGTCGCCGACACTGAGGATCTCATCGACGATCAGAATGTCGGGCTCCACATTTACTGCGCACGAAAAAGCAAGCCTGGCAAACATACCGCTGGAATATGTTTTCACAGGCTGATATACATAATCTCCGATTTCCGCAAAATCAATGATGCTTTGCAGTTTTTCTTCCATCTGGCGCCGGGTAAAGCCCATTAAAGTTCCGTAGAAAAAGATGTTTTCTATACCGGTATATTCCATGTTAAATCCGGTTCCAAGTTCCAGAAGCGAAGAGATTCGGCCGGACACTTCGATACTGCCGGAGGTGGGTTCGTAGATGCCCGTAATCATTTTAAGGAGGGTTGATTTGCCGGAACCATTTCTGCCCATAATCCCAAGGATTTCACCCTTTTTTACCTGAAAACTAAGATCGATGACGGCATGAAAATCTGTATGCAGCTTTTTCCCTCGGATGCTGAGGGCTTCTTTCATTTTGTCCATCGGAGTGTTATACATTTTGAACACTTTGGAAACGCGGTTTACCTGAACTTTGTAATCTGTATCCATGATATATTCCTCATTTGGCAAAGAAGTCGGTCTCTCTGGATTCTAAGGACAGACGCAGGAATTTACCGTTAGACGGTATCCGCAAAATGCGGCTTTAGTCTCGTGTATATATGAATGCCTGCGATCAGAATCACAAAAGTCAGTATCCAGAAATATGCTCCCAGAACCGGCCGTTCCCAGAACCATTTTCTTCCGAGGATTGAATCCCGATAGCCTTCCACCAGATAGTAAAACGGATTTAACTTGAGAATGCGCTGTATATCGGAAGAAAACATATCCATGTTCCAGGCAATCGGAGTGCCCCACATTCCCATCAGCAGTATAATGCTGATAATTTGATTCAGATCCCGGAAGAACACCATGATGGATGATGATAATATGGACATGGCGAATACCAGTATGATAGAGGCAGCCATATAATACAGGATCTGTAAAAAGCGGAGCGTGGGGTAGTAGCCAAAACATGCGCATATGAGCATGACAATGATCAAAAAAAACAGGTGAATATAAAAGCTGGAAAGAATTTTGACAAGCGGCAGTATATTCACGTTAAATTTCACTTTTTGAATCAGGTAATTGTATTCCAGAAAACTGTTGCTGGCGAAAGTAAACGCTTCTGATATGTAGAGCCAGATCACGATTCCGGAAATGAACCATAAAACATACGGAACTTCACCGACATCGCCGCTTCGGAATCCAAACTGGAATACCGCCCAATATACAATAATCGTCATGAGAGGCTGCAAAATCCCCCAAAGCAGTCCGAAATAGGTGCCGGAGAATCTGCGCTGCATATCTTTGGCGGACAGATCGATCAGCAGCCGCCTGTCTTCATAGATTTCCCTGATTAGACGGGGGGTACTTGTCAGCAGTTTCATCTCAGTCTGTTCCGTCCTTTTTCCATTCCAGAATGTGCCTCACAATTCGTTCGCAGGCATGCCCATCCCCGTACGGGTTGACCGCGTGCGCCATCCGGCGGTACGCTTCCGTATCCGTCAGAAGCAGCTTCGCGTTTTCATAGATCGCTTCTTCGCAGACGCCGACCACCTTGACGGTGCCCGCCTCAACGGCTTCCGGACGTTCCGTCTCTGTCCGCAGCACCAGAACCGGTACGCCGCAGGCAGGCGCTTCCTCCTGAATGCCCCCGGAGTCGGTCATGACCAGACAGCTCCGCGCCATCAGATTGTGCATATCCTCCACATCCAGCGGATGAACCAGACGCACCCGCTCCATTCCGCCCAGAATCCGCTCCGCCGTATCCCTTACGGCCGGATTCATATGAACGGGATAGACGACAAGGACATCCTCAAATTCCTCCACGATTCTGCGGACCGCACGGCAGATGCTTTCCAGCGGCCCGCCGAGATTTTCTCTGCGGTGCGCGGTCATCAGGATGCACCGCAGACCCCGGAAGTCCAGGCTGCGGATGCTTTCATCCTTAAAGACATAATCCTTTTTGACGGTTGTCTGAAAGGCGTCGATCACGGTGTTCCCGGTCACGAAGACATTCCCGGTAATGCCCTCGGCCGCAAGATTTTTCCGGTTGTTTTCCGTAGGAGCAAAGTGCAGCTCCGCAATCCGTCCGGTAAGGCTCCGGTTCATCTCTTCCGGAAAGGGAGAGTATTTGTCATAAGTCCGGAGCCCGGCTTCCACATGTCCGACCGGAATCTGGTGATAAAACGCTGCCAGCGCAGTTGCAAAGGAGGTGGAGGTATCACCGTGGACAAGCACCAGATCCGGCTTTTCCGCGGACAGGACGGATTCTATTTCTTCAAGGATACTTACCGTTATGGTGGTCAGTGTCTGCCTAGTTTTCATAATGTCCAGATTGTATTTCACAGGCGTCTCAAAAATATCAATCACCTGCTGCAGCATTTCTCTGTGCTGCCCGGTAAGACAGACGATACTTTCGATGTCCGGTTCCGCTTCCAGTTTTTTTACCAGCGGACACATCTTTATGGCTTCCGGTCTTGTCCCGAAAACACTCATGACTTTCATAAATTCGTTCTTCCTTCTTTATCCTGATCAACCGGTACGGGGCTGTGCCTGGGCGCCGTCGATGGCTTTTTTCAAGATGCGGTACCGTTCTTCCCAGTCATTGGCGGCCAGGAATGCGGCCCGCTGCCGTTCGTTGTATTTTGCCGGAAATCCGGACCGGCACAGTTCCTCTACCAGTGCGAGGTATTCTTCTTCGGTATGATAAAAATATACAAAATCCCGGAAATGCTCCAGTTCACTGTAATATACGCTGATGATGCATTTTCCGAAGGCGATGTATTCATAGAGTTTTACGGGGTCCACGGAGGAGACAATATCGTTTACCAGAAACGGCATGACCAGGCAGTCGTAGTTTTCAACGGCGGAGGCCAGACGGTCATGAGGCAGGATTCCTTCATACCGGATTGCTTCGTTTTCCGCCGGCCGGTTCAGGACCGGCCCGATCAGATGATAGCGAATCCGCCGGTTCTTCTCCGCGGAACTCTGCAGCAGACGGTAATCAAACCATTCCGCGATGGTCCCGATGTATCCGATATCGTAGACCTTCCTGACGGCAGGTTTTTTGACGGGGCAGGAAACAAAGCTCCCGGTTCCGTTCCGCACAAGAACCGCCTTGTCATATCCGGCGACCCGGTTGGTTTTCCTGCGCAGCGTCTCCGACGACACCAGAAGCAGCCGGCATCTGCCGACCAGCTCTTCTTCCTGTTCTGCAATTCTCCGTATGCGCCGCGGAGCCGTCAGCATCGCGCGGTGGTTATCCATGCAGTCATAAATAACGCAGCCGTCATAATCCTCCGGAATACAGCTTCCGTAAAGGGGATAACCGATGTAAATATAATCGTACTGCTGATAATCACGGAAGATGATCTTGTAGAGCCAGCGGCCGAACAGTCCGACGATCCGGTTTTTTTCCTGCAGAGGAAGAATCGGAAAGCATAGTTTCCGCACCGTGCTCCTTCGATCCGGTACCGGAGGTTTCCGGTAGATTTTTCTCGGAAAGGCAACGGTCACATCAAAGTCCCGGTCCAGTTTTTCGGCCAGAATCTGCGGACGCTGATAAATCCAGTCCCAGTCAACTCCCATGATATAGAGCATCTTTTTTTTCGCCGTGCCAGACATAATGGATGGAACCTCCGCCTTTGCGGGTTCGTCAACCGATGATAATCCGCAATTATGCCCCGCAGGGGTGCCGCTCCCCAACCTTTTCCTGCCTCCATGATCACAGTGCAGGAGATATAAAGATCAACGGGCAGTTTCAAACACAGGATAATTTATTTTGGGTATTTTCATTTTGGCCCGCATGGTTTATCATAAGATTATATTTACAAATATATTTGGAGTTTCTAATTGATTTACCAGAAAGGAAGTGTATATGATGCTGCCAGCGTTGCAACCGCAGCCGGAAACAATCACTCTGGAGCAGTACGAGGCTCTTCCGGAAGGAAAGAGAGCAGAGGTCTTTGAGGGCGTTGTCTATGACATGTCCAGTCCTTCGCAGATACATCAAACCCTGTCCATGGAGTTGTCCAATATCATCTACAACTATATCAAAAACAAAAAGGGAGCGTGTCAGATATTCAGCGCTCCGTTCGACGTAAAGCTGTCCGACAAGCCGCTTACAATTGTTCAGCCTGACATTATGGTTATCTGTGATAAAGACAAGCTGGATGGAAAACGCTGTAACGGCGCCCCGGATTTTATTATTGAAATTGTTGCCCCCGGTAATCCGGCAGATGATTATATCCGCAAATTATATTACTATAAAAATGCCGGTGTACGTGAATACTGGATTGTTGATCCAGGGAGAAAAACCATTACCGTGAATTACTTTGAAGGCAATATCATAAGTGTTCCCTATTCTTTTGATTCCGTTATCAAGGTCAATATCTATGAAGATTTACTGATCAACTTTTCTGAGATTGCCAACCTGCTGAACATTTAGACATGTCAAAAGGGGAGATAAAATCTCCCCTCTCGCACCGCCGTACATGACGTTTCGCATACGGCGGTTCAATATCACTTCATAACATGACGTTCTAAGTAATAATCACAACAATTAACAGAAGTTTACAGAGCATTCATCTCGCTTTCCACCACCAGAAAAAGCCTTTTGATCGGATCCGGAAGTTCACATCTCTGGTGCCGCCGTAATTGTCAATGCCCCGGATGGTTACGGAGGCGGTTCCTTTTTTCACATTATTTCGATACCCGACAATTTCGTACTGGTTCAGAGCCAGCCGGATCTGTCCGGTTCGGACTGTGATCTGACTTTTATCCGGGGTGATCGCTTCCCCGGTGTAGATCTGGCTCGGTATACTGACCCTTGCCTTTGAGATATCGGCCTGGGTGATGCGGTATTCTCCGCGCAGACTCCCGGTATAATTTCCCTTTCCCGAAACGCTTACCGCGATAATCGTCCCTGCGGGAATGACATCCTCCTTTCCAATCGCCGTACCGGCCTTTCGCAGAGAACCGTCATCCAGAACGGTATTGTCTCTGTAAGTATATTCCAGTTCTTTTTTATAATCTTTTCCCGGCGTCAGCGCCTTTCCGTCGGTATCCGTAACGGTTACTTTTGTGAGATAACCCTTTGGCCTGCCCTGATATACCCGGTCGGGAGCGGTCAGTGTCAGATTTCCAATATTCTGAACCGCGATCCGGTAAGTCAGCGGCTGAAACGTCCCTTTGAAATTACCCTTTCCGCGGATAATAACGGTCGGAAGCTTTTTGCCGCTGCCGGCGGCAGACTTGTTATTTTTACAGACGACGGTATAGTCCGTTCCTTCCTTTAATGTCTGAATCCTTCCGTTTTCTCTCAAAAACGTAACTTTCAGAGACGGTTTTGCGCCTCCTTTCAGATACGGTACGGATGTCTGTTCCACGACAGCACGGAAACGGCTGTCCGTATTGGCGGAAATATCAAAAGGCCGGATTCGAAACGTCTTCTTCAGAGTGCCGGTATAGCCGTTGATTCCTGTCAGCGTGACCGTTGCGGTGCCTGCATCCCGGTTGTTTTTCCATTTGACCGTATAGTCGGCATTCTCTGTCAGCATCGTCAGAAAATTCTTTCCTTTCATGGACAGGCTTAGTTTCGGCGCCAGATTCATGCCTCCGTAAACCTGGCTGTCAAGTCCTTCTACCTGCGCATTTTTGATCGGGATGCCCGTGATCGGAAAAGCAACGCGCTTTGTCCCGCCGTACCCGCCGATACCGGTGAGTACGGCATAAGCGGTTCCGACTTCCGTATTATGCTCATAGCGTACGGTGTAATGCGTGTTTTCCGTCAGCTTCTTTTTGCCGTCTTTGACGGTCAAAGCAGGCGCCAGAGCGCTGCCGGTATAGGACTGAGCGGCAATCTTCGCCACCGTAACTTTACTGATCATGCGAAGATTTGATACCGTCAGTTTCACCGTGCGTTCTCCTGTGAAATTTCCGGTACCAGTCAGGCGGATCTCATACGTTCCCATTGCGTCTATCGACTGCAGGTTTCCGGGTTTTGAGCGATTCACATAGGTGACGGTATAATCGGTTTTATATTTCAGCGCTCTGCCGTTCCACAGAAGAACCGGTACCGGTTTCTGCTTTTTGCCTGCCTGATACGCAAGCGCCATATCGTCCGCGGCAAATGCGTCTCCTCCGATATCCGGAGGAGTAATCTGAAAGTTCAGAATCTCTGCGTCGGAGTAATTTGCGCTGCCGGTTATGATGATCGACGGTGCGGTCTCTGGCTCCGCGGCGTCGTTGACGCGGATATTGTTTTTATAACGGAGGGTATAATCCCGGCCTTCTCTCAGCCGCCGATAGCAGTCATAGACACGTATTTCCGGTTTGACTGCGCGGCCGGTATAAGCATAACCGTCCTCCAGCCCGGCGGCCCAGAGACCTTGCGGAACGCCTCCGTCAGGAATATCTTCGGGCAGTACCCCTTCTGCGGAATCGTCGTCCGTAAAATGAGCCGTCAGTGTAATATCTTTATCCACGCAGAAACGGTATCTGATCTCTCGGGCAACCAGTGTTTCTCCTTCGTACCAGCCGTTGAAATAATATCCTTCTGCAGGCACGGCCTCAATCTGCGCAAAATGACCGGCCTGCCGGACCCCCTGACCGGATACCAGGCCCTGCTCTTCGGAGTCGGACAATACGGTTACCATATAGTACGCTTCCTGTGCGGCCTCTCCTGTCAGTTCCTGATCCGGCGCCGCTTCGCTTCCGTCCGGCATGGACAGCGTGTACTCGGTGGTTGAGCCCCTGACCGTATTGTTCAGCTCCGTTTCCGCATACTCCGGAACTGATGCGGTCATTATTTCTTCATCCTGAACAGGAAGCTCCTGATAATTGATAATTCTGGTGATATCATCGCCGGAGGAAGAGTATTCATTTACGGAATAATTCAGTTCTCCGTCCGCGGTCGCCGTCAGTTGGACCGAATAAGAGGCGTTGGCCGGAAGGAAAATCAGCTTTTCGCCGTCTTCGTTCAGGCTTGCCACTGCAGAAGTATCGCCCAGGTCCTGCGGTATATTATTTTGAATGGAAGCCTGAAGCCGTCCGCTGCTGTCATACACATTTACATCAATCGGACAGTTGATATGTATCACGCGGTAGTTGCCGTTTCCGTCAAACGTAAGCGGGGTATCGGTATAATTCGGATCCTGCGACATCAGCCATGCCAGACACAGCTCCGGATAATGCGCGGCCCCCAGAGTTTCCAGATTACAGATTCCTGTAATCGTCAGATTTGGATGGGTGACGACGAATTTAACTGCCAGATCGGCAACCGAACCCACAAAGCCCGCCAGCGCGGCCGGATTGTAATTGTTGATTCCGGCTTCATTCATCGCCTCCTCCATGATGCCTTCCAATACGTCGGACACGGATTTGCCTGAAAATGGATTGAACGCCGCGTTGGCGATTTCTCCCAATGTGTCCATACGGCACAGCTTGTCGAGGAACAGATCCAGGCATTTGCGGATCCTCGTCATCGGTTCGTCCGGAAAGAGCGTACCGTAGACTGCGCAGAAAATTGTGCGGATGCCGTTTTGAAACTCATTTACATAATTATCTCTGGACTTAATCCGTTCTTTGGTCAGCTTATTGATCGTCGTATCCAGATAATCTCCCTGAATCGACTTATTGTTTACATCGTCCTGAATGGGACTTTCGCCTCCGGGCAGGATATATTTCAGCTCCAGCTTCTTCATTTTGAAATGATCGATCGCGTAAGCGCCGGTTTCGGAGAAGCTGTCCATCTTATTGTAAAAATCCAGCATGGCATTCTTCTTTACCGGATAATTCTGACCGTCTGAAATCTTGTCCGGAAGGAAATAGTCGCTTCCGAAACGTGTGAAATCCAGAGCGGACATGGCTACCTTCGTTACCGGATCATTTTTGTTGATGATGTTGTAAATATTATTATACTTCAGGGGATCTTTAATTTCCGATTTTTGAACCCCCATGGGCGTTTCAAAGCAATAGGCGTACAGATTCTCTTTTGTGAGATTCACATCGCCGAGATTTTCACCGTCCACCAGGGCGCCGGCAGTCATATTGGCGGTTGCCGCCGCCCGGCTGTAGCCGGTGAGCCAGATCTTGATATCGCCGGTAATGTTCTGCTCTCTGATATAGGATTTAAGAAAGCTCAGAACCTGATTTTTCGCCTGCGCAAAGCCGTAGTGCTGGCCGCTCCGTCCAAGTGTAAAATTGCCGGCCCATTCGCTTTCGTATCCGCCGCCGCGCACCGCAACCGCGATCAGCGTATAGGGATGGCCGTCCACCGTCAGTTCCTTATTCGCGGCCGCCACGCCGATGGAATCACTCTGAGGCTTCTTCTCGAACCAGTCGTTCTTGTCAAAATCATGAAATTCCAGCTTTTCCAGCAGTTCTTTCACGTTCTTATATTTCTGGCTGTAATTTGAGCTGCCGACGTCATTGCTCCCGAAGGCGGACAGCGCCAGACATAACGATGCCGTGGAGAGGCTGTTGTTATATCCGTCCAGCGCTTCTTTTCCGCAGGACGGTTTGTAAAAGTACTCATCCGTATAATGGCAGACCGCTTTGTAGTCCCGCTCTTCTCCCGAGGCATAATGAAATTCCAGGTTGTCCTTCGTCACATCCCCGGCGATCTCGCCGAAGACAAACTCCAGCTGCTCCGGATCAGTGACTTCATAATAGCCCGCGTTCTGCAGATCTTTCATAAACCGGCGCGGAAATTCAATCTGACTCGGTGAAATGGCATGGAAAAAACCCAGTGTATAAATGAAACAGCCGTCCCAGAGGCTTCGCGCTTTATGATAGACTGCATTGGCATAGGTATAACGGCTGTAATCATCGCTCGTGTAAGGACCGTCTTTGCTGGTGTTTCCGGACTCCGGAAGTCCGTCGGACAGAAGGACGATATTTTTAATCGCAGCGCCGCTTTGCGGAACCAGGCTCAGTAAATTCTCCGCCGTCTGAAGTCCGGAGCACATATTGGTCCCGCCGCCGGACGACAGACCGTTGATCACCTTTACCGCCTCTTCCAGGGAAGTCGTAAAACCGCATCGTATTCTGCTGGAACTATTATAGGAGACGACCGCGAGATAATTGGTTCCGTCCGCCTCAAAAAACTGCGTACTGAAACGTACGGCCGCTTTCTTCAGATTGGTCAGCGGTTTCCCCGCCATACTCCCGGAGCAGTCCAGCACCAGAACCGTATATCTTGCCTTTTCCGCCGCATCAAAGGACATGGACGCCAGGGCCTCCAGCATATCCGCTTCTTCTTCCTCTGTCTGCGAATCGGCAAAATCCTCTGTAAGCTCCAGTTCCAGCAATTCATCAACCGACAGGGATTCGCCTTCTTCTTCTGTAAACTCCGCCTGCTGAAGCAGAGATTCTGTTTCGGGCGTTGGATTGGGATCGGATACCGTTTCCGCCGGGAGCTCTGTTCGGCCGGTATCCTCTCCGGAGGCCACCGGCTGCGAACCGGCGCCGCTGCCGGAGGCTTCACCCGCATTTTCTTCCGCGCCGCCGCCGGAAGGTTCGCCGGTGTCCGCCGCCGTTTCATCCGCCCCTGTTTCCTTTTCGTCTGTATCCGGGAATCCCGGTTCGTTCTCTTCTTCCGTGATTTCCCCGGATCCGTCCTGAAGTTTCTGTCCTGCGTTCTCTTCGTATGTATCATCCCGGACGGATTCCGGCGAAGCGTCAGGAGCCGCTTTTACGGGATATACATTTGCCGAAAAGCATAACAGAATGGCCATGAACAGTGCGGTTGCTTTGTGATATGTTTTCTTCTTACTCCAGAACATAGTGTCCTCCCTCTTCCATAATCTTTGTGCTTCCGTCTATACAGAAAGCCGGTCTGATGCCGTTCTTTCCAAATGCATTCGTGCTTCCGATCTCGCCCTCGGGTCCTACCGCGTACACGCAGGAATCATAGGTGGAATCTGCGCTGCGGAGCCACCAGCTGCAGGCCGTTTCCGTCCCCTGAACGTAAGCTCTGCGGTTTTCATACTGCCCGAAAAAGTTCAGCGGCGTTCCTTCCAGCCCGACATGACCGTTTCTGTCGTAGCCCAGTTCCAGATAAGACAGCAGGAACACTTTTCTCGAAATCGCCGTTACCCGCTCTTCGATGCGGTTGAGACAGCTTTTATCAAGAATTTCAATGGATGTATCCTCAATCCGGTCTCTGGTGTGCTCCGGCAGGCTTTCCCAGAATTCTCCGTTTAAAAAACGGTCTATTTCGCTCTGTTCATAATAAGCGGAATATTCACTGATTCTCCTGTCTTCGGGAAGCAGTTCCTTCCTCAGAACGAGGGTCTTTCCGTCGTAATCGTTTGTAAGAACCAGATAAGGCCGATATCCTTCCGGCTCTTCGATATATACGATGGGTTCCTCCTTTCCCGTTCCCGAATATGCCAGATCGGAAACCTTTTCAAAAGACGTTTCCTCCGGCGGCGGCGCCGTATTCTGACATGCGCTCATAAGCAGCGCCAGGCACGATGACACCAGCATACATATACTTCTGCTGAAACCGTACGATTTGTTCACCTGGTTTTTGTCCCCCCTTCTTCTTAAAATTATATATGGAAAAATCAGGAATGACAAGCGTCCGCCGACGAAAAAGGAAATCTAAATTCCGCTATACATTCCCGTTTCCGTATGTTACAATTTTAGTGTTGTTTTGAATCAGTGAGGAGGAGCGTTTTTGATGGATGTCATGCCCGTTTCGGAACTTATCAGCAAAGTCGCCGCAATCTGTAAGGCATACGGCGTCAAAAGACTGGACCTGTTCGGTTCCCATGCCGCCGGTGCGGCGGCGCCGACGAGCGATATTGATTTTGTCGTTTACGGCTGCGCGGATCTTCTCCGTCTGGAGGAAGCTCTGTCGGAGATCGATACGCTGCGGAAAATTGACCTGTTCGACTATGACAGCATTCATAATGAGTTTTTATTGGAGGATATAAGGAAATATGGAAAGCAAATCTATTAACCGCTATCATACTTTCTGCAAAAGCCTGAAAAATCTGGAAAAGAGCCGGAATGCCGATCCGGGAGCGGATTTTGTGCTGGAAGGGACGGTCCTGAACTTCAGTCTTACCTTTGATATTTCATGGAAGGTCATGAAGGATATTTTGATCAAAGAGCTTGGGATTCTTGACTTTGCCATTGGGTCGCCGCGGGAAACGCTGCGGCATGCATTCACCAACGGAATTATCGATAATGATCAGTGGATGCAGATGCTGCGGGCGAGAAATCAGCTTGCGCATGATTATGACGGAACCTTTGCGGAAGAGAAGTTTGAGGATATTATAAAAGTGTATTACCCATTATTTGAGCAGTTGAAAGAAAACGCCCGGAAATATTACAGATAGGTTGATTATGAACTCCGGTTTATATCTTGAGACAAAGAAGATGGAAGAACATTTCAATCAGGCCCAGCAGTTTTTTGCAACCGAAGACTATTCCGTGGTACAGCACCTGATCGGGTACGGAATTATCCGCAAAGTGGATGATTACTATGATTTCCAGACGGGCGTCATCAAAGAGTACATCCTTCATAAGGAAAATGTAAATAAAAAGCGAATGACAAGAGACGAAAAATGGACGCATCTTTGTACCAGGCGCGACGATTTTGAGATCGAAATGCGCAAAATGATCAATCAGGAAGACTTTCTTCATACAATGAATATTTTGAATGTGGAGGGACGGTTTGATTCCCACGCGAAAGTACCGGATGAGAAGGACATCGTTCTCTTTAACGCGGCGATTGGAAAGCTGGAAAAAATCATTGCTGAATTTAAGAAAATAATGGAATAGGCAGGGGGAGGAATCTCCCCTACCCGATTTTCCCAAGCTGCACTTTGCAGCTTTTTTTATAGCAGGCGATCCCGTATTTGTGAATCGTCTTCATCCCGTCCTGCATCAGACGCTCCGCATAGCGTTTTCTTTCGATCTGCTCCAGCGCCTCCCTGCAGCCGGCCTCGAGATCGCCGTTGTCCGGGTATTTGATCTCAATTACAATGCCGGTTTCCTCTTCCCAGATCTCCCGGTTCAGAATGGCAAGCCGGTAGGTATTGCGGTCCGTTTCTTCCCGCCAGGTGAGATAGCCGGTGGTGAAAAGAACGCTCCAGAGGTTGTCGATGCTGTCGTAGAGCTCCCGGTAGGTCGGCTCCTGACTGATCTTTTTCGTGACGCATTCCCCGTTCACGAGCGCTTCCAGCTCCCGTCTGGTCTGCGGAGCCGCTTTCTGCAGGAGCGTCCGCAGAATCGCGTTGCCGCTGCTGTTCATCCAGTAGGCCTGCGGTTTTGCGCCGGGCTGCGCGCGGAGAAGATCGGCATGGTTCAGGACGTCCCACGGACAGTACAGATCCGTATCCCCAAAGCGGTAGCCGTCGTACCATTCCCTGATCTGCGCATGCTGCTCTGTAAGACCGTAGTATTTCAGCATGTCCTTTACTTCCGTACCCGTAAATCCAAAATACCCGCAGAACGGAACATCCATAACCGACCGGGCCTTCAGATTGTTCAGACCCGTGAAAATACTTTCCTTCGCGATCCGCAGGCAGCCGGTCAGTACGGCGAACTGGAGGCTGTTGTTGGTCTTCAACGCCAGGCCGAACATCGTGCGGAGCAGGGCGACCATCTCTTCATAATAACCGTACTGCTGCGCCTTGTCCAGCGGCACGTCGTATTCATCGATCAGCAGGATCACTTTCGTTCCGTAATGCCGGTGCAGAAGAGAGGAGAGCAGTTTGAGACTGCCGCACAGAACTTCTTCCGGCATGACAAATCCCTGCCGGCCGCTGGAGTCGATGCGGATTAACTGGGCGTACTGCTTTTTTTCTTCTTCCCTACATAATAGAATCCTTCCGTGCGTATTTCTTCAAAATTTTCAATGCCGATGGGAAGTTTCAGAGTGTTCATCCGGATTTGTACTCCTTTTGCCCAAGTGCCAGGTGTTTTGAGTGTGAGTAGAATATTAGATTTCCCGTTTCCTTTCGCTTCTGAGAAATGGATTCTTAATAGAATAACGTTATTTATAAATTCTCTTCGTTTTTTCATTATATGTTATCATCACCGTTTTTACAAGACTTGGACAAAACCGAATATCAGTTCGCGCTTGCGTCCTGCCATGGAATATGGTAAGATTGAGAAAAGGAAAGCCAGAGACGCACGGCTTACCTGAAAAACAAACTATGCAATGTATTACTACACGCGATAGCCGTCATTATTTGGGGTAATGGCGGCTATTTTCGTCCCTTGAAGATCGTGTAACAAAGACCAACAAGGGCAACAATGAAAATTCCTGTCTGTATCAGATCGGAATATGTAATCATTGGCATTCCCTCCTTTCTTTCGTCTGGAGGGTTCAGCCCCTCCGAAGAGGGTAAGCCGCCCGGCTCTCTGGTTTTCCTGTCTCACATTTTATCATACAGCCGCTTTTTCTTCAATCCAAATTGAAGAAATCGGAATAGCATGATGTGATTGCTGATTTATAAGTTTATCCTGTTAGGAATATGCGCCCTATTGACATACGTAATATTACGTATTATAATAAAGGAGGAAAGGAGAAACCTGAAATGCCAATGACACCACGAGAGATGATAAAGCATCTCAAAAAGTATGGTTTTGAAATAGTCGGCCAGAATGGTTCTCATGTAAAAATGAGGAATACGAAAACAGGACGTCAGACAGAGGTTCCTTATCATAGCGCCAGTTTAAAAAAGGGGCTGGAGCAGGCCATATTAAAACAGGCGGGGCTCAAATAGCTCCAGTCACTATAAAGTTGGAGGTATCATTATGAAAAGATTATTTTATCCTGCATTGTTTCACAAAGCGGAAGAAGGAGGTTTCTGGGTTTCCTTTCCTGATCTTCCTGAATGTCTTACACAGGGAGACGATATGGAACAAGCTTATGAAATGGCAGTAGACGCCTTGGGGCTTGCACTAACCTGCCGTGAAGCCGAACAGCATCCGATTCCTTCGGCCTCTGATCCCACACAAATCACATCGGAACAGGACGCTTTTCTTGTTGTGATTGAATTTGATATGCTTGCCTACAAAAAACGTACCAGTTCTCGTGCCGTGAAAAAAACATTGAGCATTCCCGAATGGTTGAATGAAGCGGCAATGGCAATGGATCTTAATTTCTCTCAGATTCTTCAGGAAGCCCTTATTTCTAAAATACAGGCCTGACTGCTGTTTATCCGGAAACAGACACAAGCGAACAGGAGGCAGGCGGTTATTTGGCCTGCCGACCTCTCACAAAACCGTACGTACCTTCAGTACCCACGATTCAATTAACTTAACTTAACATATAACCCGCCTTACGGCGTAGTAGTTTATCTTGAAATTAGTCCGAAATCAGCTTGAGGCAGCTTTTCTGCTATAGGTATTTGAATCAACTATAATTTTATTGTCTGTTCTTGAATACCCATCCAGCCAGTTATCGTCTGTAATATAGGTTAACTCATATGAAAATAAAGAGCCCTTCAAATTACAGTATCTACCGAGCCCATACCCCTCCGCGCTTCTTAAATTTTCCACCGTATGCTCAGCCTGAAGCATACCTGTGACTAACGTTTCGCTGTCGGACTGGAATCCCGCAAAGTTTCCATTTTGAATATCCATGGAATTGTACATATAATTCCATGTTAAAACAGAAATCATAAAGATTATAACCGATGTTTGCTGAAAATATCTTTTTCGGCCATTATTCATAAAATATCCGCACATAAAAATCCATATTGCAATGATATACATTGATATAATGACCTTGTTTTGGAAAGTAAATGTCGGTTCTGAGTATGCATAGGAAAGCAGTATACTTCCGCTCAGTGTTTCAGCCGGTAAATAATCGCTGTTTACACTTTGCAGATGAGGCACAGTCATACACCCTTCCGCTGAAAATCTTAATGTGTAGTGTGCATCCTTTTTTAAATATGCTTTTGTATATACTTTATACCAGTCCGCTTCAGGAACTCTGCTCAGATCCACTTTTATTGTATTCAGTATTTTATTTGATTCATCCAGAATCGTTATAATGAGATTTCCACTGTTACCCTCGGGATGGTTTACCAGATAAATTTCAATTCCGGCAAAATGTTTCTTTTGCGGTGAAAAGATCATTTCATAATCGCCGTTTTCTAAAGAAACAGAGGAAAGATAATCTTCAGGAGCAATCCAGATATTTCTTATGTCTTTCATAAATTCTGTTGTATCATGTTCTGTCTGGCTCCACGTTTCAAAGTCTGTATTTTCCATTTCAAAACGGTACAGAAACCAGTTCAGCAGTTTCGGATCTGTATCCTGAAAGATTTCACTGTGAGGAATCTGCATATAGGAAGTGCGGTTTCCGGCAGTGAACAGACCGTTCTGAAAACAGGGAATCCAGTAAATATTCAACCCGGAATTCATGATGCGCAGAAACGCAGTTTCGTCCAGTTCCACATTATATTCCGCGTAAGTCCCTTCGGCATCCCCTGCAAACACATAGATATTTTCTACCTTCTTCTCAAAGAGAGCAGGAGAGTGGTTATATAAAGCTGCGATATCACGCAGACTTCCCACGGTTACGACATCAATTCCCCCACCCGCCTGTTCCAGGGCGTTTACCAGTTCCATGCTGCACCAGGAATCATCCGGAGCGGACAGATTATCATCGCCGTCCAACAATCACAGTATCGGTAACACCGGCCCAGCCAACCGTTTCTGCCAGACGACGAATGGCCGCGACGCCTGTCTGTTTCAAGCCGCTGTTGTTTCCGTCCACGATAATCGTCGGTTCCAGACTGCCGCTCAAAGCATAGAGAGCGGCCAGATCAAAATAATCGTCAAAGTCGCCGTCGACAGAGAGGTCGGTGGAATAGAGGACATGTATGACTTGAAGGTTATCGTCTGAATGTATAACGCACCCAAATATATATGAATACAACAAACAGCATACAAACAAAGGGGGATTCTATTTTCCATTTATACATGAGTCAGCACAACTTCTGAATGAACAGGATAATCAAATCGTTTTACCCTTCATTCCCTTGTTCAACCGGCAGGAAGGCTTTATCAATCCGATTTTTTTTGCCGGAGATGTTATTATATTCCATGAAAAAATAATTTTTTATTTCATCCATAGTATATGCGTCATTTTCTATATATGGACATATATTATACTCCTTATCAAAATAATGATTTAACTGAGTTAAAACAGGAGCTTTGTCCATCATGTTTAACATATACTGATAATATGGAGACAGTTGTATACCAGCCTCCTCCAACAAAACTGGAACTAAATATATCAAGCTGAAGAGTTTATATTCACGCAGTTCAAATTCTCGATTTGACCATATTAAGAACGGGGTGCTGCAAAGATTCAGATCACGCTCTACCGCACTCAATTCATTGCGGTCGAAAATATCCAATACGAAAACCGGAGCGTGATCTCCGACCATACATATGATTACATCGCGTTCTGAATCTTTGTAGTATTCAACCAATTCTGCAAATGCTTCATATGATTTATATAAACAAGATAAATATTCATCTACCTGTGCATCATATTCTCCGAAATTGCCTTCACTATGAACAATCTGCTCGTTTTCTTCCAAAAAGTCATACGGACTGTGATTCTGCATGGTTAGAAGATAACAAAAACGTGGATTTTCTTCCGGCATTTGCTCATACCAATTGATCAAATGTTTATATGCGGAAGAATCTGTTATAAGATTCATTCCTCCATTTTCCGGATTTCTTGAGGCATAATATTCATTGTCTGTAAAGTCTTCTTTGAATTTAATCAGGTCAAATCCCAGGCTTGGATATACCCGGCCCCTCGAGTAATTCACTCTGCTTTCCGGATGGGCACCTAATGTATAATACCCGCAAGCCTTTAAATAGTTTACAATGCTATTGCTGTTTTTAAATTCCAAAGAATTAAACGGGGTGACTCCATGTAAAAGGTGCATGGAATTACTCGTCAAAAGTTCATATTCCGAGATACTTGTTCCTCCTCCGCAAACCTGAACACAAGCGTATCCATGTGTCATATCATATGATCTCACGGGGTCTACGACATCCGGAACGCTATCCGAATTCGTCGCTAAATTTAAATCATAAAAGGTTTCATTTAAGATAAGAATTATATCTGGGTTTTTTGGTTTCTTCGGAGATGAAGGGTACTGATCTGCGATTTCTTCAACAACCACTGGATCATATCCCTGTACTTTTTTTAAAGGTCTCACAGATTTACAAAGAATTTCTACCGAACAAGACATGAAACCATATTCATAATATCCTTCTGTCCAACTTAAACTCAGTACATTCGGAGGTTTAACAGGGTTTTTGGAGAAATATCCAAAGTATATGTATATTGAAATTATAAAAAACACCACTCCGATTACAAGTGTTTTACTTTTTTTGTCGGTCGATATTTCTATCTTTCGAATTAGAATACTAATAATAACAATTATTATTGTTATTATTAGTATAAGACAGGATTCAAGTGACAAATTAACATTATAAGCTCCACTAACATTTAAAGCCGTTTGTATATTACCGATGTCCTGCACAGTGACGGGCATTCCGCGGAACTCAATTACATAATAGTTAACTAATGACAGAATCGAAAAAGTAATTCCACATATTAGGTTTCCAAGCCAGAACTTTCTCAAAACAAGAATAATTAATAACTCAAGAAAACTAATTGTTAATACATTTAGGAGTACATATTTCAAAGCTACAATATTACTCCCGTTTCCCGTACTGATTTCCAATTGTAAAAAATTAATGAAGGAGTTAATAAATACAAGAAAATACATCCTCAGATACAGGCGTTTATTACTTGTTTTCATAATATGATTAATTCTCCAATTTTATAGTGCTTTCTCTAATGACTAATTGACAAATAATGGGCAATGTCGTATATATCGCCAGTACATACCTGAGTTCATTAAAAACAGGCGAAGCAATCGAGGTAAGCCACAAAGCATACAGAGGAATTATTAAAAGTAATTTTATGTATTCTTTATTTGCAGCCAAATATCCGCTTATAATAATAAAGATCCAGAAGATAATTCCCAGACTCGAGAAAAGAGCCAGGCCTGTTATGTTTTTAAATTCATTAAAGTAGACATAATCAACATTAAGCGGGTACTCATGTTTTTGAATCGTTTCTGATAAATCAAATTGTTCATTTTTATTTTTTGCATAATACCAATTAATCGGGACAGGATACCAATATCCAAAAGAATTGCACATAAATGCCTCCAGAGACTCTTCCGGATATGCTGAAAACAGTCGGAAACTCAACAACATAAATTCTTTTTCCCTGCCTTTAAAACGGCTTTCACTAAACAGATTTTTAGCTGTGTCAGATATCAATGGATAATACGACTCTCCCAAGCTGTTTTTCTTTCGGTAGAAAGAATCTATTTCCTCTTTTGTTTTTGTACTCAGATCCGGTATATTTTTTTCGATTCTTGCCATCTGTTGGATTGGCAACGACAGCATTTCTCTGGGAGAACTTTGTCCTGCTTCAAAGAAAGTAAGAGCTGCTTTTTCCGTGCCCCAGTTAATGAAAACCGCAAATATACATATAAAAAGAATTTTTTCCATACGGACTCTTTTCATACATGCATAAATGAACAAATAAATACCTGTGGCTATTAACAAATACATACCGTTTTTTCTAAATAACGCTACCCCAACTGCGGAAATCATTAAACCAAAACAATTTTGAAAGTCAATCTTTTTTCTGACAGATACTACATATAGTTCCATCAGAAAGAGACCGGCAAATGCTGCAAACCAGCTGTCTTTTGTAATTGTAATTGTAAACATCGGCATGGATGGGAAGAAAATATATATCAGGCCGGCTAACAGGATGATTCTTACATCGAACTCCTCTTCAAACATGAGATTAATCATTCTGGACAAAATAAAAATCACAGTAACAAAAGAGAGCATTGTATACAGCAATATTCCGTGTTCGATATTATGGCATATTACCAGACATAATTTCAAAATTAATGTGTGGACAATCGGGTGATGAATTGTAAGCCGTTCGATTCCCAGCGCCATATAAATCTGGTTCCAGGAATCTTCATAAATAATTCCTGGATAATTTTGAATTAATGCAGGTAGCCAACATACGACAAATATTAACATGATATATAGTTGTCTGATCGGTTTTGGAATGTGTTTTATTTTCCCGTTTACCCCCCCCCTCAAATATTTTAAGTTATCTAATTTCTTATAAAAAAACAATATCAAAGTTGAAAAGCAATACCAGCAGACGATCCATTTCAGAAATAATTTTCCCAACATCCAGTTATGGTTGTACTGTGAAAAAAGATCAAGATATTTTTCTATATTGTAGCCCAGAACATAAAAGCCAGCTAATACACTGCCGACAAATAAACTCCAGCGCTTATAATTATTTTTATTGCTTTTCCATACTTTAAGGCTGTACCAGAAAATAATAAACAAAAAAACTTCAAAAATTTTGTCTTTGCTGTAAAATGACTCTTCAGGAGGCACATTCATATCTACACTCATCTGCAATAAAATTGTAAAGACAACAGGTAGAACTACTCTTGTGCATGTCCATATTTTATTTTTCATTCTGTGAGACCTTCCATATTTTATCTCTGCATAACATAATAAAGCAAAGTACATATAATAGAATCAACATAACATAAACGATGATAAGATTGAAATTGTTCACGCCTGCTTTTTCAGAAATCCCGTTTTCGTTTTTTTCATATTTTTCATAATTGAAATATACGTCTCCGTTCAAATATATTCCGCCAAATCGGTCAACCACTATAATTTCTGCACCGTCGTTATTTACAATTTTTATTCCTCTCCCGTTTATCGGTATCTCCATCCACTCTTCTGTATTTTCCGAATTTTTTTGGCTGCTTTCCGCAGCCAGTACAGTTGTTGAAATGGAATAACATATTATCATTGCCAAACTAAAATATAAAATACTTTTTTGGAGCTTTTGTCTCATACACATTATCTAATCTCTCCTAACTACTACTAATAATTTTGAGATACGTGCAGAACCGCAATTTTACTTTTAATTAATTTAGCCTTTTATAATTTTCAAAACAGCCTGCCGCACTCTTTTTGGCACCACATCCCGAACCCTGTAATATATCCTTTTAAGTATTCGTTTTTCCTGATAAATCTTCAATTCATTATGATAATCCTCCGCAATCACATAAGATTGGAAATGAAATTTACTTTCCATTTCCATTCTCTCCTGAGTCACTTCTGTGGTTGATTCCCATAATTTACGGACGGCGTGATAAAAACATTCTGACGATTCCTCCCAGTTAATCCATTTACGGGCGGTATCCAGGGCGCCTTTCTTCAGCTTCTCCAGATATTCCGGATCATCTTTCAACTGATTGATATATCGAATCACCTGTTCGTCATCATCCCGTCTGACGACCAGTCCATTGTAGCCGTGGACAATATATTCATCATGTCCGGTAACGTCATAAGTGATCGAAGTCCCTCCGCAATGGAACATTTCCAACGGAGGTCCGAACATGCCTTCGACATAACTCAGCTTCACAATCACATCGCAGGAACGGTATATTTCGGGAGTCTTAAAAATCGGGACTTTTGAAAAAACTCTGTCCACTCCTTCAAAAGAGGTAATCTCAGAGGAAGTCAGCAGCCATATCTCGTCGGCCCTCGACTGCCTGCAGAGCCGGACTGTTTTCGGAACATTCTTAAAATCTACCGTAACCGGGCCTTCTACAAGAACACGTAATTTCCCTTTTTCACGCGCTGCAACGAAGTTCCCTTCCGGACAATAACTCTCTTTTCTGATTCCATTGCGGACAAGGATGGATTCTTTCAGATAATTGTGCCTCAGATATTTTTGGATCCAGGTTGCTTCCGTAATTACAGGCATCGGCAGCATATAGGTCGCTTCCGCCAACTGCCGAAGCGGTTTTTCCTCTTCTCCGTAAAAACGTGATTCGATCGACTGTACAAAATAGAGATATTTTTTTCCTCGAATCCGATAAGACTCGTACACGAGGCGCCACCATGTGTTGATTACAAGATCGTATTCCTCATCGCCGGCCTCATCGAAGGTCTTCCAGTTCAGCGCTCTGGCTTCCGGGTACCAGTACAGTTCACTTTCATCCACATGCTCTGAGGTTATGATGGTGACGTCCTCGCCCTTTTTCCGCGCTTTGACCGCGTGTTCAAAAATCACATAAGTTCCGCCTCCTACCGCAGCAGAACCCAACAGTATAGCCCATTTCATTTACGTTTCATCCCTTTTGTGTAAATAGTAATGCTGATACATATAGCTTCCGTAGATTCGTATCAGGAAAGACAAACCGGCATCCCTCAAAGAGATTACTCCCCAGAAACCGGAGGCAAAGAAACTTCTTTTTTCTTTGCATAATTTCCGGATATTACGGATTCTTTCTATCACTGACAGACGATTCCTGGTTTTAAATCTGGTAAATTCAAAAACACCGAAATTTTCAAAATGATAGATTTTATAAAAGAGATCCATCTGTTCCCGGACGGGCTTAAAAACAAGCCGCGCATGAATATCCGCAAAAATGTATTCCAGTTTCGGGAGATCACAGGCCCAATCAATCAGACACTGGTCGATTTTCTGAAATACTTTTTCAATTTTATTTTGCAGAGGACGTATTACATTTTCGTAAAGTTCCCGTTCTTCCCGCTTTTCAGCGGTTATAACTGTTATTTTATCCGCATGCTTTTGATAATGGTCGGCGCTGCCGTGGGACGCGCCCAGAATTACCTCAAAGATGGAAGTGTTCTCACTATAAACATCATAATATTTCGAGATTCCGTCAACACAGGAAAAAATCAGCCCCTCTTTTTCATTTAAAGGCGTTTCCTTTCCGGGCGCTGCCAGTCCCAGGTAAAGTCCCACGATTTTCTGTTTCCCTTCCAAAAGCAGAAAAAGGTTATCCTGTATCGTCCCTTTCCATCCCACATCGATGATGCAGAATGGCTGCCGGGAAAAATCGACTTGAAAAGAGTTTAAATATTCTGTAAAATTCTTTTTCTGCTCCGTTCTTTTTTGTTCGTAAAGTTGCCTGAACAGGTGATTTCCTGTCAACCTTTGAAAGATTTCGTTACGGGGCAGATCATTTTGCTTTTCATACAGGTCAACGTTCAGTTCCCGGCTGACCGCAAGCTGCTCCTCCTCTTTAAATCCGAGGCTGGACAGGAAATCAAACAGCGATATGTTTACATATTGCCGAAAGATTATCTCGAAGTCTTCCTCTTCAAGCGCTCTCAGGGACGCGATAAAAGTAGATTTTCTCGATACCATCAGATAATGTGTCGTTATTTTAAGTTCCGTTCCGAAAAGCCTGCGTTCCTGATAAAGATCAAATAATTTTTTTAAGAACTCTCCTTCTCTTGAAAGGAAGAACACATGCCGAATTCTTCCGGTTTGCAGACGGTTATACAACTTTTGAATAAAAAGGTATAAACTGAAGGAAAGATCTTCATAGGATGCCCGGTCTGTCAGTTTGTAAACACCGTATAACTCAGATGCAACATCTTTTTTCCGTTTCTGGTTAAAATTCTCATAGAATGCTGTCTGTTCCGACCGATCGAGCCAGAATGCAGAGAGTCCCTTCGATAACGGAATCTCATAATCGGAACAACGATTGTCGCCAATCATGAGGATCTTTTCTAATGGCTGTCCAAGGTCCGCAAAAACGAGATCGTACAGTTTTCCGCTTCGCTTTGTCATCAAGTATTCAGACGATATATAGATACTGTCTATGTATCCGTCAAGCTGATGATGAGTCAGCAACGCTTTGATAAACTCCCGCGGTGCATAGAAATCTGAAATACAGACGATTCTTTTCCCCGCCTCTTTCAAACGTTTTATACAGTCAACAGTATCCGTACACGGTACTTGAACGCGCTTCTCAATCTCCAGTTCCAGGGCATACGCCGTCCGAACAAAGTCCGGACAAGTCACAGAATCATCAAGTTTCAGTTCACCGAACATGGAAGCATACAAGTCGTTTAAGCGAAATTCAAGATCATCCCCGGCCTGGCTGTTTGCCGCACAGAGAGCGGCTTCTGTCCGGTTCCTGATTTTGTATACCTCGTCACAGGAGGCAGCTGTGCGGTAAAAATCTTTGATGTCTCTGGCCCATAATTTTTTGACGTATTCCGGTGCAACCGTTCTTGCCAGAATCGTGTCAAAAATATCGAAACAATAGATATCATAATCAAATGAAATAGTTAACTCCATCTTATTTCTCCAAATCCGCGGTCAATTCCGCGATATAACGATCCCGTTCGTCAATCATATCGGTCATGGAGCTGATACAGGCGTCCCGTTCATCGATCATCGCAGTCATAGACTCTATTGCTTTGTCTTTATCGTCAATCAGATTCGTCATAGAAGCAATGCTTTTGTCCCGTTCATTGATCATATCGGTCATAGAGGCAATCGTCTTGTCCCGTTCATTGATCATTTCCGTCATAGTCTGTTCCGCTTTATCCCGTTCATCGATCATTTCCGTCATAACCTGTTCCGCTTTATCCCGTTCATTGATCATATTGGTCATAGAAGCAATGGTTTTGTCCCGCTCGTTGATCATCTCCGTCATGGAGCGTTCTGCCTGATCCCGTTCGTTAATCATATCGGTCATAGAAGCGATGGTCTTGTCCCGCTCGTTGATCATTTCTGTCATGGATGCCATCGCCTGATCCCGTTCGCATACCATTTTCTGATGATCCAACAACTGTATGTTTAAAAGCAGGTTTTCCGCATAATACTCATAAATCAGCATTTTATCCCGCATGTTGTTGTCCTCGAGCATTTTGAAAACCCGATCGCCTTTGGGAAACAGTACTCCCAGCCCCCAGCTATGCTCGAAAGTATAATAACTGGAATATTTTTGTTTTAGTTCTTCCCAGAAATCATTTGTTCCATATTTTAATTTGCTGGCTATATCATGAAAAAGAACAATCCCATTTTCTTTTAATTTCGGAAGCCAGGTCCGAAAATCCTCTGAGACGGCGTCATAAGTATGCAGTCCGTCGATGTGGAGAATGTCAATGGAATTGTCAGATACTTCTTTGGCTGCTTCATTAAAGTATTTTCTAATCAGCGTTACATTCTGGTCGGGGAAAAATTCTTTGACGGTACGTTTTACAGTTTCAATTACTTCTTCCCCATAGAAGCCCGCCTGTTTATCGCCCTCCCAACTGTCAACGGCCGATATCCCGGTATTCAAATCCAGATCTTTGCAGGCCTGCAGGAAGGAGAAGAGCGAACAACCGTAATGGGTCCCAAGTTCAACGATTTTCTGCGGTTGTAAGAAACCGATCAGGTCATACGCAAACTGCCGGTGACCTGACCAGGGAGAGACTGCAAGCCCCGGATTGATCTGATCCGCTTCAAATATGGTCTTATGAATGTTCCATTCTTTCATTTCGCACCTCTTATTAATCAATGATAAAATCTTTGATGACATAAGATTCTGTATCGGAATACAGATTGACTGTGTCAATCTTCTTATCGCGGCTTTGTATCTGCACGATGCCGGAATACGGATGAGTGACAAATTCAATTTCAATCTTTTTCACTGCATGCAGCTTTAAGGTAAGCGTACATTCGGAACTGCCTGAGGAAAATATTCTTCCGTTATATTCCCAGCCGTCCGCAAGAGCGTATGCGGACAGATCCGTTTCCTGACCGTCAGCAAGAATCCGGTTAATCCATACTTCCGTTCCCCCGGACTCCGGACACTTCTCTCCCGCAGTATGGATATTAATTGTATATTGTTTATAAAGGACATTATGAAAGAAAACAGGGAAGAAAAGGATATACAGGACGGAGACTAGCGCCAAAACAACAATTTTCTTCTTCATATCATCATTTCCTTTATCGAATAACTATTCAGTTTTCTGTTAAACAGTCCGTGATCCGGGAGGCTGGTTATGCTGCTGAATTCAAATATATTGTGTGCCCAGCACTGAATCACATGAGATAATTCATGAGAACCTTCTCCCAGACCCAGCGTCAGAAAGTATTCATTCTTCTGTATTTCCGGCCAGTAAAAGGTGATCTGAATCAGATATTTTGTATTTTTTAAAATTCCTTTTTCTTTTAAACCGGAACTGTGAGTGTTTTCTCCAAAAATGGTATTGCCGTATTTGTCCTTTACCTGATATCCTACGATCAGATTATGAATATCTTTCCGGGAGGATACCAGCATTTGGATCTTGATCAGATCATTGTTTTGGACATATCCTTTGTATTCTTCGTCGGAAACGAATAATCGAAACGCCTCTATTCGGGCTTCCAAAGCTCCGCCCAGATCATCTGGTTTTATGGAAATCCACTGGTTTTCTGCATTCCAATCAGAAAGAACTGCATCCTGAGACTCCGAGTTCGGTTCGTGTTCTTTCTGGAACAGATCCGAATGCGTTTTTTTCGTATAATATTCGATTGCCTCCAGCGGTTCCCCATAAAATACCTGTCTGCCTTTGGATAGAACAATTACGTCATCCGCCATATTGGCAATGCTTGACATATCATGGGTGACAAGCAGAATCGTGCAGTCCTTCATCTTTTCCTTCATATATAAATTGCATTTTTGCTGAAAGAACAGATCGCCGACTGCCAGCGCCTCATCTACGATTAAAATTTCCGGATCAATATGAACTGCAACGGAGAAAGCCAGTCTTGCGAACATACCGCTGGAATAGGTTTTTACCTTCTGATAAATAAAGTCTCCGATATCGGCAAAAGCGATAATTTCCTGCGCCTTTTTTTCGATAACCTCTTTCTTCAATCCATTGATGTTACCGCTGAGGTAGATATTTTCAATTCCGGTATATTCAGGGTTAAAACCAGTCCCCAGTTCCAGCAGCGCCGATACCTTTCCATGAATTTTGATATCGCCGGACGAGGGAGACAGCACGCCGGTCAGTATTTTCAGGAGCGTGGATTTCCCTGCTCCGTTTTCGCCGATAATTCCAAGCGTTTTTCCTTTTTCAACAGAAAAACTGATATCCTGCAGGGCATAGAAATCTTTTCCGCGGTTTGTCCTGGACAGACCCAGTGCGTCGATCAGTCTTTGCGAAGGTTTTTCATATATGGAATATATTTTATTCAGATTTGTTACTTCAATTGCTGTTTCCATCAATGTTTCCTCTTACAGTAAATCTGCAAAATATTTATTGAGCCGTTTGTACATCCAGATACCGACATACAAAAGCACACTTATAAAAATCCAGAAATACAGCATGTCTCCGGGCTTTTCCCAAAACCAGACCTTATTTACAAAAGTATCACGAAAACCTTCCACCAGATAATACACCGGGTTTAATTTTAATATGGAAATCACCAGACCGCTCATGCTGTCCGGAGACCAGACAATGGGAATTGTCCAGAAAAAAATCTGCAGAAGAATACCGACAAACAAAACCGTATCCTTGATAAAGGCAGCAATAGATGAGGTGATCAGAGCCAACGCATAGACAAAAACCAGCTCACATAATAAATAGTAAATAAGCTGTATGTTGTACAGGCTGATATAGTACCCGTAAGATGCAAATAAAATAAAGATAATGTCTATAAAAAACAGATGCACAAACAGAGATGATAAAATCTTCACAATCGGAAGAATTTCAATATCAAACAGCACTTTTTTCACAAGAAAACTGTATTCATAGAGACAGTTCATGGAACCATTCCAGGCTTCATTAAAAAAGAACCAGGGTACAATACCTACAATCAGCCATAACACATAGGGAACTTCTCCGCGTGCATTCCCGGAGCGGAATCCTACCTGAAAGACAAACCAGTACAACAATATTGTAACCAGCGGTTGTATGAATCCCCAGACGGCGCCCAAACCGGAGCCTGCAAACCGTAATTTAAAATCATCTTTAGCCAGACTATAGATCAGATGCCGGTTGGCAACGATTTTTTTCAATAATTGATATATAAATCCCATGTTAATGTCTCCAGATTCTTCTGGTTTCTGCATCAATGCATATAATGTGTCGGAACAGCTTTTCCATGTCTTTACATTCGTAAAGATCAGAAAAGGAGATTCCTTTATTGTAAGATTGAAGAGCGGCAGAACGAAATACGATTCCCGATAAGGCAGGCGTTTGATCTGCCCCCCGGCAATTATCCCTTGCTCCCAAACATGAATGATTCACCAAAGAACTGATCAGAGTTTCAAAATGATCGGCATAATAAAGAAATTGTTCATCTACGATGCTGAAATACGGATCTCCTAATGCTGATATCGGTGCTTCCAGGTCCAGATATGTAAGCTCCATATCTTCCGCATCAAACGGATGCCCGGCAAAGTACCATTTTATAGAAGGATATGTCTGGTTTTTCAGACAGGACAACAGTATATGGATGTCGCTCAATAAATCATTTTTTATAATTACGGCAATTGACGGAGCGGTTATTAAGCGCTTTCGGAAATAAAACGCACCCAAACGCACATCCTCATATTCAAAACCAACAAATTTTGCCGCATTTCCTGATTTGCCTGCGGGGTGTCTGCATAATCGGATTCTGCCAAAATGTTCCAGATAATATTTTATAAGGTCTCTCCGGGCTCCTTTGTAAACTTCTCTGTGCAGCAGCCTGCTGATTACACGGCAGTTGCCCATCAACTGCTGCCGCAGACTGCCGTATCGATACCGCAGATAAAGGTCATTGATTATAGAGCAGCAGTATTGCAGAGGTTTTATCTCGTTCACAGACGAATACGTATAGTGTCTGATCGATGCCCTCGGAGTGTACCGGATCTTATATCCGCAGTCCCTGACTCTCCAGCTAAAATCAACATCTTCCGCATACATAAAAAAAAGAGCGTCAAAGCCGCCGACATGTTCGTACACGGCCCTCCGGACCGCGAACGCCGCACCGCTGCTCCAGGATGTCTCCAGGGTGACCGGATCATATATTTTCGGATGTTCATAAGGGAACTGCCGCATCTCCCATATACCGATATTCCGGTGAGAATGTTTTATTTCCTGTTCAAGTACCGACAGTGTATCCGAAAAAAACTCCGTATCAATATTTACAAATACGACAATTTCGGAATGGCCGGATCCTGCCGCAATATTATTCGCCCTGCCGAAACCATGATTTTTATCTTCAAGCAGCAACTGATAACTTCCGCAGCAGAAAAATCGGTTTCTGTACTGTTCCAGCAGGGGAACCGTTCCGTCGCTGGAAGCATTGTCAATTACGAATACATTTAGTTTTTCCAGCCGGTAATCCGAACTCAGCAGAGAATCAAAGCACCGGCTGATCCATTTTTCAGAATTATGCGTAACAAATATCAGATCCATCGATATTCTCTATCAGGCATTCCTCTTATTGAGATAATTAACACACTTCCAAAACAATAATTCTGTTTTTCTCCACAGATTAAGGTCCCCGTCACTCCATCTGAGCATCCTGACGGCCTGGTTTAAAAGCGGAACCTGTGCAACCATTTTAACTCCGTGAATTTTTTCGCGTATATTACAGGAAGAACAGGCAATCTGCTTCATCATACCGGACATGTAGCCAAGCAGCCGGATATCAATCCATCTACGGATTTCATCGTTGCCGCACTGTTCCGCATACGCTTTCAGAAACTGATAATAAGGAAAGAAATCCTGCCGTCCTTTTAAATTGTGCATGGCAGAAAACGTATTCTGATAATAGTTATACCAGTAGGCCGGATAGATCCCGACACGGTTGCTTTTCTCCAGGGCGTACAGATTGAAGAGCTGGTCTTCGCATATTCGTATGTCTTCATTAAATCCCGTCTTTTTACAGACCGACGCACGATACAATCTTGCGCAGGGACTCCCCAGAATCGGCCGGGGAAACACAGCCGTTCTTTTTTCCAGTATGCTTTTCTTAACTTCCGACAGTTCCGCCCCCTGCAGAATCAAAAAACGATCCGCGCCCTGCAGACCCAAATGCTCCGTATCAGGAATGTGCCGTACAGAGCCAAAAATAATATCCAGATCATACCGCACGGCAAGCGCCGACGCCTCGCAAAGAAAGCCGTCCGCAATCTCATCGTCCGCGTCCACAAAAGCGATATACTCGCCGTTTGCCTCCTGTATACCAAGATTTCTTGCCGCGGAAACACCCTTTCTGTGCTGCGTAAATACACGGATATCGGACGGGAAACAGCTTTCCAGATAATCGACGCATTGGCTGTCATCCGATCCGTCGTTGATTAAAAGGATCTCAATGTCCCGGTATTTGTCCCTGCGGATGCTTCTGAGACATCTTTCAATATAATCAGGCGGCGTATTATAGACCGGAATGATGATGCTTAACATCTGTCAGGAAATCCTTTTCAAAATGTGATAATCCGCAATTATCATTCGGCGCGCCCCATCTGCCGGCGCTGGGTACACTCCGGGATATGCCAGGGAAATCTGCGGGAACATAAAATTTGCATAAAAATACGGAGGCGGTTCCGTCTTGATTGCTCAAGGCAGAACCGCCTCCGTATTTGAATATCCAACTACGCTTTATGAAATTTAAAACCGTTTCCGGGAGCAGGCAGACAGCGAAGGCTCAGCTTTTTCCAAAAAAACGACGACGTTTTCCCGCTCTGTTTCTTCTTCCGCCAACCGCAGTACCATACACTAAAAGAAACCTGGATATAATTTTTACCATCCTCTCGCCCCCCTGCTTCTCATTCTCATTATTTTCCGAATCCTCCCGGCAAGTCCGGACGTGCGTTTATTTCTTCCGCCGCCTCCCATATGATACACCAGCATTACTTTTGAGATTAATTTAACCATTACTTTTATCCTCCTCATAAAATCTTAAACAAACAAAACCGTCTTTGGCAGCTATTAAATATTCTTTATTGGTAGTGTGGACGATGGTTCCGGGCTGATAGTTATGATTTTCATGCCAGCAATTGGCGTCCCATACCAGCCAGTCCTTGCCCGCAAACCGTACACAACTGTCAAACTTACCGTACGCACGGATCACCCGGTCAATCTCCTTGACGCTCATGGAAAAGTCAAAACTCATTTCCTCTAAAGTGGGGTAATCCCAGTACTCGCCTCCCGTCTGCGGAACCGCATTTTTCCAATACCGTTCAAAATCAGAAAATACCGTTTCCACCAGTTGTTCTGCCATCATCTGACATCTGCACGACAACGTCTCCAGATCTTCTCTTTCGTTGACCGGAAACGATCTTTGCAGGAGGATGTCCCCCTCGTCAAATTGATCATTTATTTTGTGAAGCGTCACCCCATTTTTGTCGAGTCCTTTCAGAATTACAAAAGGCAGCGGCCAACGACCCCTTCCCTGGGGCAGGAGAGTGGGATGAATATTGACTCCCCGGAAACCGACGTCATTGACAACCGGTATCCTGTATAGATAGCCCGCAGTGACAATGCAGTCACAATGATGTTCCAGGAAAAGTTCCCTGACATCCTGTTCGGAAATTTTCCGGGTTGTAATCGGAATCTGATTCTCTTCCGCCAGTTTTGTCACATATTTGTTATAATTGTACTGATTGTCCGTATCAAAGGTAAACACCCGGATGACTTCAACCGTTTCCATTTTAAGAAGTTTCTTTAAACAAGTATAAAAAAAATCATATCCGCAATAAGCAATCCGCATTTTAATTTCTCCCTATGATCAGGCAAATGGTCATCATGTTCATTAATTGCGCATGTGCAGGGTCCCTGATATTTAAATGAGGATAATCTTCTCTGACAATATCAATATAACTGTCATAAAATGTTCTTTCCTGTTCTGTTTTGCCGAACAATTCTACGACCATATGATTCCAGCATTCCGGGACTCCATACAGGTCGTTGCCGCATGAAAAAAACATGTAGGCGCTGTCGGGGACCACCGATTTCTTTAATCGCAAAACCGAAATTGGTTTGAAATTATATTTGTAAAATAATCTTGCATATTTCAGGTTCAGACAAAAGATCGGATGATAGAAGGCTTCTTTCAGCAGAAATTTATCCGCAAAAAATTCCACCGTCTGTTTAACCGTCTTTATGTTTTCTGTTTGCTCCCTGTCATACAGGTTTCCTGTAAGGTGCATTGCAACGCTGTCAATAGACAGCGGAATGCAGTTTTCTTCCCTGGCATTAAATCGTTCCATCAGACTCCCTGTCCTTTTTCCACCATGATATTACATAACCTGTTTTCGGAATCAGCCAGCCGTCATATCGGTACTGTTCAAAAGAGTCCTCTGAAGAATTGTTCTGGTTTTTAACCGGTATCGGTCCCGTCATCGGCATCGTATAAACCATCGTACTGTCCTGGATTTCCGAATATTTTACGCTCATTTCCGAGCTTTCCGTAGGATATTCATGGGTGATGAAAAGAATACTTTCCGCTTCCATTGGAAACGATACCGTTAAAGTCAGGCGGTAGTATTCTTTCGGAGGATTTTTGGTTTCTTCCGGAACACGGACCCTGTATATAATCAGTTTTCCGCTGTCGGTATCGCTCACATCCCGGAGCAGCGTATTCATCGGCACCGGGTAAGAACCGATCGATATCTGTTCAATTGCATAGTCTTCATCACTGACTTCCGAAGCAGGAAACGTATCGGTTTCATCATTTCCCCAATAAAATTCATAATTCTGAAGCTCGGGATTGGAACTGGAAATATAAGGGACGATATCTCCGTTGCGGTTGCGTTCAAACATAAAATATAAGAAATCCTTTAATGTGTTGGTTTCATATTCATATTTTATCTTGATCCTCAGCAGCTTCGGATTGATCTGGTTATCTTTTTTGAAGGGCAGGAGCGAAACGTCAATATGTTCATTCCTCCGTTTCTTTTCCCCAACTTCATCCAATACTTCAAAAAATTTCTGGGCCAGTTCTTTGTATGCGAATTTTTTGATGATGCTCAGTTGTCTGTTTTCATATGTGACATATACAATATTCAAAAATGCCGCGCTTAATATGGCCGTCGTCACGGGAATGAGAAAAAAGTTAAATATATCCCCTAAAGCTTCAAGGTAAACATTTTCTGTATTTTTTATATAAACTATTTGCAGAAACGTCATACCGACCAGCGCTACAAGGGAAATAATGGTTACCAATCTCCACATTTTCTTTTTTCCGTCAACCAGAGTTTCGCAAAATATTTTTTCCCACTTTGAGATTCCATCTGTTTTTCTTGAATTTTCGCTTCGCATAACAACTGCCTTTGTATATCAGAATTTGATAAGGACGGCTAAACCGCCCCTCTTATCACTTCTACCTTGCACTCATGTTTTTTGGTCTTCTTATCATAAGCAATACCAACGGCCAGAATCTTTCCTGTGTATTGGAGCTGGCCGCCTGTCTCCGGCATAAGCCGCAGAGCATATTGCCGATACGTTCGACGATCTCTTTATAATTATCGTATGGTTTTTTACTGTTCAGATAAATCCCCATTTTCCGCGCCTCCTGTTCCTGTTTATCCTGTTTCAAGCCGCACTTTGCAGCTTTTCTTATAACAGGCGATCCCGTATTTGTGAATCGTCTTCATCCCGTCCTGCATCAGACGCTCCGCATAGCGTTTTCTTTCGATCTGCTCCAGCGCCTCCCTGCAGCCGGCCTCGAGATCGCCGTTGTCCGGGTATTTGATCTCGATTACAATGCCGGTTTCCTCTTCCCAGAGTTCCGCCTGGATATCGCTGTACCCGTCCCCGGACTCCGCATTGGAGGAGATGTCCCAGTCCTCCCGGTGGCTCAGCAGCCCCAGCAGGATCCCGTGATAGAAATTTTCCTTCATCCCTCTGCGCGCACCGGTATCACGGATACTGATCGTCCTGCGCAAGTAAGCTGTGAACTGTCTTTCAACGGCGTCGGCGTCCCCCTCCCGGAACGCCTCGCAGAAGGCGTCCAGCGCGGACGTATCCTTTCCTGCCTCTTCCTGAAACCAGGCCAGGATCTGTTCGGTAAAGATCTCCCGGATCTCCCGGTTCGGGATAGCAAGCCGGTAGGTACTGCGGTCCGTTTCTTCCCGCCAGGTGAGATAGCCGGTGGTGAAAAGAACACTCCAGAGGTTGTCGATGCTGTCGTAAAGCTCCCGGTAGGTCAGCTCCTGACTGATCTTTTTCGTGACGCATTCCCCGTTCACGAGCGCTTCCAGCTCCCGTCTGGTCTGCGGAGCCGCTTTCTGCAGGAGCGTCCGCAGAATCGCGTTGCCGCTGCTGTTCATCCAGTAGGCCTGCGGTTTTGCGCCGGGCTGCGCGCGGAGAAGATCGGCATGGTTCAGGACGTCCCACGGACAGTACAGATCCGTATCCCCAAAGCGGTAGCCGTCGTACCATTCCCTGATCTGCGCATGCTGCTCTGTAAGACCGTAGTATTTCAGCATGTCCTTTACTTCCGTACCCGTAAATCCAAAATACCCGCAGAACGGAACATCCATAACCGACCGGGCCTTCAGATTGTTCAGACCCGTGAAAATACTTTCCTTCGCGATCCGCAGGCAGCCGGTCAGTACGGCGAACTGGAGGCTGTTGTTGGTCTTCAACGCCAGGCCGAACATCGTGCGGAGCAGGGCGACCATCTCTTCATAATAACCGTACTGCTGCGCCTTGTCCAGCGGCACGTCGTATTCATCGATCAGCAGGATCACTTTCGTTCCGTAATGCCGGTGCAGAAGAGAGGAGAGCAGTTTGAGACTGCCGCACAGAACTTCTTCCGGCATGGCAAACCCCTGCCGGCCGCTGGTGTCGACGCGGATTAACTGGGCGTACTGCTTTTTTTCTTCTTCCGAGAGCCGGCCGCTCTCCAGCAGAAAGCGGAATTTCAGGGCCTCGCTGCCGATGAGAGAGCAGAACATGGCGCGGGCGCCAGGGAAGTCCCGGGCCTCCACGTTTTTCAGAGTGACGGAGATCACCGGAAATTTTCCCATATACTTTTCACACAGTTCCTTCTCGCCGGATATGGCCAGCCCCTCGAACAGCCGGGAGTCGCAGCCATGGGAGAAGAAGCAGCGGAGCATATCCATATTCAGGGACTTGCCGAACCGTCTGGGCCGCGTGAAGAGATTTACCTCGCCCCAATTACGCAGAAGTTCCGTGATAAATCCGGTTTTATCCACATAGTAAAAGCCCTCCGTACGGAGTTTTTCAAAATTTTCGATACCGATGGGGAGTTTTAGCGTGCACACCAGAATCCGCCCTGCCTCTCATTGCATGATTAAGACAATTATACTACCGGCGTATTGGTTTATCAACCGCGATTTTTGACGGTGGGATGGAGGTGATTTTATGAAATGATACAAATTTATGAACAAAACAGGCTGTTTTGTGTTATAATGTTACTGTATAGACAAATTATGCCGTGATTTTGGAGGAATTGGAATGTTAATACAGGGGACATCTATTACTGTTACCTATAAGAAAATTGAAGGAATTAAAAAAGTATATTACAATAACGAAGAAATATTAAAAGACTATTTTAATGAAGCGACTGTTTTGCCTATTCCAAATGATGCTCCGCTTGAAATTCCAAGAATCCTTATCAGGACAAAAAACGAACATGCGCAGTTAAATATATCCCCTATAGCAACGACTTTTGAAGTTCGTTATGACGCAGGATTTGAAAGAAACTGGCAGGCGTGTTCAGAGTACATCATTAATCGAATGACTAAAGTATTTGGGTTTTTAAATATTCTTACAGGAAATACTTATGAATATATCGGTCTTGTTTCAAATGTCCTTTATGATGAAGTAGAACAAGGGGGCACTGAAAAAATAGCGAAAAATCTTCTGAATGTTGGAAAAATCAAAAATCTTTATGATATAAACATTAAGTATACTTTTATTGAAAAGGAGAATCTGTTTGTAAATATAATGCTCCAAAACGCCAGATTATTCAAAAATGGCATTATTGTCAATGAAGCAGGCGCATTAAGCGCTGAAGACCAAATTGCCGAGTCGATAGGTGCGATCATTGATATTAATGACAGATATGGATTTAATACTGATTCGGATTATAAATCGGATAGTAGTGTGCTTAATAAATTAATTGAATCTATGGGAAACATTATTGATGATAAACTTGCTGCCCTGATAGAAAAGGGAGAATATTAGGCATGGAACAAAAGAATTTTATAAGAAATATTTCTGGAACGGCTTGTTTTTTGGGGCTTGCTCTTTCGACAATGAGTGTAAACAGCACAATGGTTGTAAATGTGAGTGATAATTATGAAATTCAAAAAGTAAGTCATAGTTATTATGATGATTTTTTAACAAATCCACTGGCAGTTGATGTCAGCAATATTTACAAAATAAATCCATCAACAAGATTGGAGGAAGAAGCAAATACGTTATTCGGAGAAATGCGTGATGCAACACCAGAAGAACAGGCAGGCATAAACAAGTATATTAAAAGTATTTCAAGAGATACAGGGGTGAATTTTTTCGATATATGCTAAAAGAATTTATTGAATTTGTGGATAGTATCCTGCCTTCTGTTCCCATGGGAACGAAAGAAGGTGTACGGGATGCAATAGCACAGTTTGAAAAAGATGGAGAACAGATTAAATATTTAACCCTGAATCCCCTTTCGGAATTGTCTCAGGGAGATATTATATCAGCGGTTCCGTTTTATTACTTTGATGAAAACGGAAATCAGCAGATGTTCAAATCAGATGCATTCGTATTATCAACTTCCTGCCATATCGACCAAAAGGATAAATTGGTTCTGGTTCCGGTAATGCCGTTGAAGGCTTACGAAGGGAATTTGGCAGATCTGAAGAAAAATAAAGTGATTGATTATATGTATATTCCAGATGGCGAGTTGATAGACAGGTTTGTTGATTTTGAGATAATGAATACATTCAGCAAAAATTTGATCATGAATGGAATCAAAAACGGAAGAATACATAGACTGTCATCATTAAATCAAATAGGATATTATTTTTTTGTAATTAAATTGACTGTATATTTAATGAGAAGGGAAGATGCAGGAACTCTTGAAGAAAGAAATATTGGATTTGCGTGTTATTGAATAAAGCAGGACTTATTGCCCTGCTTTATTTAATCATTGCGCATTCAAATATCCCATAAAATTCTTTTTATTTTCCAGCGCCGTAGTCGTCGGCCGTCCCAGGCTGCCTCTCGAACCGATGGAACATTTTACTTCCAGAAAACTCAATGCCTCCCGCTTCTTTGCACTTAAAAGCTCTTTGTCCAGGTCTTCATAGTTGTCGACCGACGCCGCATACGGATAGCCGCATGCTTTCGCAACCGCCGCCAGATCAAGCTTCGCCGCGGCGGTGGGCATGCCCCCTACAGTCTCGTGCGCCCCGTTATTTATAACCACATGCACCAGGTTTTTCGGAGCGTTTGTACCCAGCACCGCCATGGCCCCCATGTGCATCAGGAGCGCCCCGTCACCGTCAATGCACCAGATTTTCCTGTCCGGCCGGCTGACTGCCAGACCAAGAGCGATGGAAGAGCTGTGCCCCATGGAGCCTACCGTGAGAAAATCATATTTGTGGCTCTGGCCGCCTGCGGCGCGGATCTCAAACAGTTCACGGCTCGCCTTGCCGGTCGTGGATACGATCGGGTCTTCGCCGGAAATCTCCACCACGTGCCGGATTACTTCTTCGCGGGTCATCACGTTGCTGTTTTCATATCGGACTTTCCCTTCACAGGTAAGCGCGTCTTTCCGGACCAGAAACGCCACATCCAGGCCGGCTGCAAGCCTCTCCCGGAACGAAGCCATGGCAGCTTCCACCTCCCGGTCTGTGGTGTCTTTCCCGATGACAAACGTCCGGATGTTCAGGGTTTCAAGAAGACGGACGGTGATTTCCCCCTGAAAAATGTGCTGAGGTTCGTCAGGAACCCCCGGCTCGCCCCTCCATCCGATGATGAATACCATGGGAATCGCATACACCCGGTCGTTCAGAAGCGACGCTGCGGGGTTAATGATATTGCCCTCGCCGCTGTTCTGCATGTAAACGACCGGGATTCTGCCGGTTGCCAGATGGTATCCCGCCGCCAGGGCCGCACAGTTCCCTTCATTGGCCGCAATGATATGATGTTCCGGATCCATACCATAGGTTTGGATCAGACAATTGCAGAGCGCCTTCAGCTGTGAATCCGGAACCCCCGTATAAAAATCCGCACCGATGATTTCAACAAGTTTTTCTGCTTTCATTTCCATGGTCTCCTTTTATCTGCCCGAAAGAATCTGATGATAGAGGCAGTCGATGGTTTCGGTATCCAGCCGGACCGGGTTATTTTTCAGCCGTTCCGGATTGACGGAGGTTTTTAACCGTTCATAATCGTCTGGTCCGGCTTTCGGAATCCCCAGAGCCAGCTCCTTTAAAATCCCGTCAAACCTTTCGGCGCCTTCCACCGCCGTTTTACAGCCCAGGGCCCCGGCGATCTCCGCAAAGCGCTCTTTCAGCCAGGCTTCCCCTCCGGGGGCGGCACATGGACCGGGGTTTTTTATCATGTAGGGAAAAAGCCTGGAGACACACAGGGCGGCCGCATGGCCGTGCGCAATGCGGTAGAGGCCTGTGAGCCTGTAACACATGGCATGGCCGGCTGTCGTCTGTGCAAGGTTGATGGCCTTTCCCGCCATATTGGCGGCCCTGAGCATGCCGGCGTTCCCCTGCTCCGTGTTTTTAAGGTACGCGTCTTTGCAGGCAACGATCTGCTCAATGGCGGTTCTGGAATACTGCCGGCTTTCTTCACTGGAATGAATGGACCAGCAGGCTTCGATCGAATGGCAGAGCGCATCCATCATGGTTGCCTTTTTCTGGTACAGGGGAAGGCTTTTCAGTACAGACGGGTCGACAACGACGGCGTCGGGAATACAACTGTCGTCGGATACCGACTGTTTTTCCCCGTTCTCATAAATGACCGCATACCGCGTGGCTTCCGATCCGGTTCCGGCGGTTGTGGGCACCGCGATCAGCCGGATGTCATTGGGCACGATGGTCTGCTGCAGGTAACTGCGCGAATGGTCCATATCCGCATACAGCTTGATACATTTGGCCACATCCATTGCGCTCCCTCCGCCAACGGCGGCGATCAGCCGGATGTGCTCCCGGTTCAGAAGCCGGACTCCTTCTGCGACCGACCCGTAGAGGGGATTCGGCGTAAAGCCGCTGAAGCGGACCACTTTTATCCCGAGACGGCTTTCCAGCGTATCAAAATATCTGCCGATATGAAAATACTGGATGGAACTGCCGCATACAAGCAGGATTTTTTTCTGACCGCTGTTTTTCAGACAGTGGTCGAGCTGTTCGTAATGATTGCAGGCGTTTAAAATCTGCTGTTCCTTCATGGCTCTGCCTCCTGTATCCATACATGCTCTCTCATAAGCGCTCCCAGTATCCTTCTCAGAGTTCCTCGGGAATCAGGCGGATGATCTCCCCGAAGGGCATGCATACATCGTCGCATTCTTTCGCTCTGTGGTTTTTAAGAATCATCCGGGCCGCGTTCTGCATTGCGGGGAACCCGGTTCTGGTAAGCTGGTTGGCGTATATGACGATGTTGACGCCGCGGGCCTTGAATTCTTCTTCGGTCACCGTATGAAAGGCGGTCGGTACGACCACCAGCGGCGTTGTCTGATTCCATGCCCTGTATTTCCCGGCAAACTCAAAAATTTCCGCCGGGTCCTTCCTGCGGCTGTGAATCATGATTGCATCGGCGCCGGCCTCGGTAAAGGCCCGGGCCCGCAGAAGCGCATCGTCCATCCCTAGTTCCAGGATCAGGCTTTCGATACGTGCGCATATCATGAAATCCTTTGTACGCTGCGCCTTCTTTCCGGCGGCAATTTTGGCCGCAAATTCGGAAACCGGGGCCTGCGTCTGGGCGACCTCATTGCCAAACAGGGAATTTTTTTTAAGTCCGGTCTTGTCTTCTATAATGACCATGGACACGCCCATGCGCTCCAGGGAACGTACGGTATACACAAAGTGTTCCGTAAGTCCCCCGGTATCTCCGTCGAAGATAATCGGTTTCGTAGTCACTTCACAGAGATCGTCAACGGTACGGAAGCGGGAAGTCATATCCACCAGTTCAATATCCGGTTTCCCTCTGGCGGTGGAGTCGCACAGAGAACTGACCCACATCGCGTCAAACTGGCGGGCACCTCCGTCTTCCTCCACAACGGTGTTCTCGACAATCAGCCCTGTCAGGCCGCTGTGCGCTTCCATTGCGGAAATCATTCCTTTCATGGCAAGCGCCTTTTTCAGCCTCGCCCTCCTTGCATCCGGAGTGGAAAGTTCCGCCCTTGCTCTTTTTTCAAGATCCGCATACCTTTCCTCCCGGGAGTAAGGATACTCTACCAGCTTTCCCCCGTAGGACGCAAGGATGGAAACGACTTCGTCACGAACCGGCTTCTGTACTCCGCCGGTCCAGTCATCGCCGTGAACAACAATGGAAGGCTGATATTTCTCCAGATTGTCCCGGTAGCTGAGCGTCTTTTGCTCCACCACTTTATGGACGCCCGCAATATTCTCGAACATTGCCTTTCTCTCCGCAAACGGGAGGAGCGGAAACCGTTTGTAGCTGACCACTGCTTCATCCGAAAGGACGCCGATGACAAGCTTGCCCAGGTGCTGCGCCTTTTTTATGATTGCAATATGGCCGCTGTGAATCATATCGGTGGAAAAACACATGTAAACCGTACGGCTTTCCACCTCTTTCAGCCTGCCGGATACCACCGCCAGATCTTCCGGGCTGTCAATCTCGCTGCAGAGCTGTCCCTTCACATCAAGCGGATAGAGCAGGCAGGCGTCGGACACTTTATTAAACGCATTTTCCGCATAACATTTCACCTGATTCGATTCGCAGAATTCCGTAATGCTGTCAAGCCATACGTTCCAGTCCTTTTTTAGTATTTTATAAAGCGGCTGCGCCGCAACGGCCTCATTGAAGAACTCAATGCCGATCCTCGTGATGCGCCCGTCCCGAATGACCGCCTTGAAGTCCTTTTCCGGAAGGGAAAGCGTAGAGCTTACGGCCATACAGCTCTGCCCGGAAGCCATTACCGCGTCAAGGACCGTATTCTCAAATACAAGGTCGCCATGCATAAGAAGGATATCGTCATTCAGATATTCCCTGGCACAGTAGATGGAATAAATATAATTGGTCTCCCTGTAAACCGGATTTTTTACAAATATGATATGAACCGGCAGTTCCAGGCTCTGACAGTAGTTGACAAGCAGACTGTCAAAGGGGCCTGTGGTCATGACGACTTCTTCAATCCCCGCCTCCGCAATCTGTTTTAACTGATGGGACAGAATGGTTTCCTTTGACGTTATTTCCGTCATGCATTTCGGGTGTTCCGAGGTAAGAACCCCCATTCGGCTTCCTGTTCCGGAGTTTAGAATTAATGCTTTCATAAATGGATCTCCCGAAAAGAACTAACGTTCTTCAATTTCATCCTCTACTTCTTTGCTGCTGTTTTCATCAAGGTTCAGTTTCTGCTGGACCTTTTTTCTGGCCTTTCTCCACATTACCGAAAGAACGGCGCCTCCGGCTACAACAATTCCAGCAACCGCCTGAATCGCATAGGTTGCAACGGACGGGTCAATATAGGCAATGATCATGATTCCTTCCTCCTTTTTCGTTCCTGTGCTTTCTCTTTTAAGCTTTCTATGATATATTTTCCGCCGGCCTCCCCGCTGCGGCCGTAATTGGCGATGTACTGGTTTCTCAGCCTGATGTTCCGCTCCTGATAGTCCTTCTGCCGCTCAAACAGTTCTGCGGTTTTCTCCCAGGCGCCTTCCAGCCGGCCGGGGTCCAGGCGGATTCCAACCTGGTCCCGAAGTGCAATTTCCAGCGGTTCTATCCCCAGTTTTTCATACTCCGGGTTGTTGACCTTCATCGGCGTATCCACAAATACTGACGGTTTTCCCGTCACAAAGGAAAATTCATAGGCGGTTCCGGACCAGTCGGTAATGACCACGTCCGAATCAAAGATGGAGGTATTGGCGGTAAAATCCAGTTCAAATGCCAGGTCCGTTCCTTTATATTCCCGGTACCGGCCGACAATGGCATCCATCCTCCCCCGGTAACGTTTTACATACTCCGGGTGGGGCCTCACCGTTACGTCCGCTCCTTTTCCCAGCAGTTCCTTTAAAAGGCCGTCCAGACAGGAATCCAGTATGTTTCCCTCCTGCCACGAGGGGGCGATCAGTATTTTCTTTCTGTCCCGTATCTGTTTTTCCGAACGGTCGTATGCTTCCTGCAGTTTTTCCAGCTGTCCGTATCCGCAGAGCACCAGCTTCTTTTCCGGCAGACGGCAGAGCTGTTCCTGCTTTCGTATCTCCGCAAACTGAAATTCCCCCACGCACAGGATGGTGTCATAGTGGTCCAGTGCGCCTGTGTGCAGTACCATATGCGTACTGAGCGGATAGTGAAACAGATAGACATACTCCGTATCCTTGCGGACATAGCTGCGCTTGATGTGGTAATTGTCCAGATCCGGCATGGTCATCACCACCATATCGGCATCCATCTTCATCATCAGCGTGATCAGCCGTCTTTCTCCGATATAATAAGCCCTGATCCGGCTGTTTTCTCGCGCCATCTCGAAGATATGGTCGTCCGGGTCGCTGGTAATGTAATGAACCGTCAGGTTGGAGTGTGCCAGAAGATAGTGGATGATCTTCTCAAAATATTTGTAAAACCCGTTGTTTTCCGAGTAAAACACGAGATGTTTATTGGCCACGGAGAAAAACCGCTTATAATCGGCCCGTTCCCTTGCCGCGCAGGGGTTCGGGGCGAACCGTTTTCTTTTCCCGCCGATGTTTTTCAGTTCTTCCAGCTGTTTCCGGCTGTTTTCCAGAGTCTCATGGTCTATGTACCTGCGGGGGTCAATCAGTCTGTTCAGTAGAAACTGCTGGACGATCGTAAGCAGGTTGCTGCAGATCCAGTAAACCCCTACCCCGGCGGGAACGAACGCCCCCAGTGCAGCCGCGATTCCCACCGAAAAGGCGGCCGTGCCGAGCTGTCCGGCGGCGGACTGTTCCGCCTGCAGGGGGTTCATACGGTTCTGCGCCAGACTCAAAAGCAGAGCCGAGCCGGCTGCCAGAACCGGCATCAGCCAGTACCAGCCTCCCGCCACATAAGGATAAACAGAAAAATCAATGTTTCTCATGGTCATGTCAGACATGTCCAGAGACGCGTACTCCGGATGCCGGACAACCTCGATAATTCCCAGCAGAATAACAATCTGGAGCAGAAGAGGAAGGATTCCGGCAAAGGGGTTGTAGTTTCTTTTTTTGTAAAGGGCGGCTGTTTCATCCGCGATTCTGTCCCTGTCACCGAAAAACCGGATCTCGATCCGGTTCAGTTCGGGCTGCATCTCAACCATCCGAATGCTGTTCTTCTGCGTCCAGAGGGAAACAGGAAGAAGAAGGAGCCGGGACAGAACGGTCAGTAAAAAGACCGCCGGTATGTAGCTTTTGGTCAGGCCGAAGGAAAAGGACAGTAAATATCCGAAAAATGTTGAAATGTATCTCATAATCTTTTAATCATCCGTTTCATCTATCTGTAATCCTCGAAGAGCCAATGAAAGCATGCGAAGATCTGAATTTCCTTCACTATACTCCGCAGGTGAAGCCGCATTCGGCAATTCTAATCGCAATGTGAGTGTTTTGTCATCTTTAATCAATGTACCTGGAACCAGAAATTGTAACTTTTCACCACTTGAAAGAGTTTTTCTAACATGCTCAACATCATTTGCATAAATTATTACTTTCTGCGGTCCATTATCTGTGTATACAGTCATAATATCCAGCGTTACCAATAGATTTTTCTTGGGTTTTGTCTTTAATTTGAATTCAAATTCACATTCTTTATCATCTGTCCACAAATATTCCAAAGTATCTATAAAGCTTATGCCTTTACGAACATAGGGCTGTACAGTATTGTTGCCGCCAAAAGTCAAATTTTCTCCATATTCATAATATTCTTTCATTGCATCAAGTTGTAATACAATTCCAGTTTTTCTTAGTGCATTGTCAAAATTCAGATTGCCGTCTATGACATATTCTACTGCTGTGGTTTTACCGTCATCATCCACTTCATATCCATAAACATATCGTTCTCTTGCGCTGTTTGATATTTCCCCCAAAGTAGGGGCTTCTGTTTCTATGCCCAATGCATGAAACAGCGTGGCATGCAGATCATAATAAGAAACCGGTGCCGAAGATTCCCGGTACTCTCCTCTATGATGTTTCTCTTTCATCAGTAAAATTCCATGCGCTCCAAGTGTTGATGCCGCACTTGTGCCATGATCCGCCATAATCACAATCGTTGCCGCATCATATATTCCTAATTCTTTCATTTTTTTTATATAGTTTTCAACAATGTATAAAGCACCTTTTCCCTGGATAACTGCAGAAGTATCTTTTGGTTTTGCTGGTTGAGCATACTCATCCTTGGTATACGGCACATGTACACCATTCAAATGAATCAATCTAAAAACATTCTGATTTTGGTTAATTGATAATCCATTCTCTTTTAGCCCAAGAAAATAAGCTCCATCATTAATTGCATAAGTTTCCGCAGAATTTCCTGTTTTGTATTGCTCAAATTCTCCTGTATAAATCCAAAAATATTTTTTTAATATGTGTGGCATATACTTATACAGTGTCAACGATAAGTATTTTTGTGCCAATTGGGGATAGGATGATACCGTATAACCTGTTGATACCTGATTATTAACAAGTTGAGCAGAGTCATTTGGCACAAAAAGCGAATTTGAATAAATACATACATCATAATTTTGTTCTTGTAAAGTTGAATATAATTTATCCTCATTAAATGCCTGTCTAATATATTCTGAGTAAGTGATTTCTCCCGGATAATGCTCTCCTGTAATAATAGCCGGCATACCTAATTTCGTCATCCATCCGCCTGCAGAAGCATTGTTAAAATGTGTAAAATCCGTAAAAATTGTTTTATATTTCTCCGGTTCTTTTTCTATAATTTCCTGAAAATACATATCGTCAAATGTATCTAAAACAAAAATAATAATATTTTCTTCTGAAGAGACTTCATATATCCTCTCATTTGACAAATAATATTCCGATTTTTCTATTTTAGAAGCATCTGTTGTTATCAAAAGAATAATCAATGTAACTACTTGAATTGTTATAATCCACAATGCGCCAATACACTGCACTTTATAAAATAAATTTCGTTTGCGAAACCACAAAAGTACAATTATGCCAATCAGAAGAATCCATCCTGCAGTATCTAAAATTGCATAAACTGAATATACGCTCCAGTCAATGGATTCCCCATTTAGCGTTCCATAATTAATATTTGCAAAATTACCCTGAATATATAACGCAATTCCAAACGCAAATATAAAACCACTATATATTTCGCGGGTTCTTTCTCTCAATAAAAATCCAATTACCACAAAAACGATAAAGCAACAGCTTGCTAAAATAATAGTAACAAGTCCTATATCTTTACCTCCAAACCAAAACTCTTCACAATTGGTAAAATAAAGTTCAATTGGTCCAAATACTGCGATTGTCATTGTCAATAACAATACACTTACGAGTAAACTTTTGTTTTTTATAATCCATGATGTCATTCTATTCAAATACTTCATTTTCATCTCCGAATAAATATGCTCTTTAGTTAAGCAATTACACTTTGGCTGATATATTTTTTAAATTCCAGATACAATTCTTTCGTTTTTCGGGGTATCATGAAACCTATGTTCAAAATTTACTCTTTTTTCTACAATGTAAATTGGTCTGTCTTTTAGTTCGGAAAATAACACTGCTATATATTCACCAATAATTCCTATTATAACAAATAGTACCGAAAACAAAAAACATATTAAAGTCACAATTGTTGCATATCCACTTGGCGCATTGCTGTATGTGCACCAAGTATAGATCAGAGCGATAATCCCCAGCGTGGCACTGATCACGCCTGCATATACTCCTAATTTCAACGGAAAATCTGAATATAAGATAATAGTACTAATAGAAAATCTAAATAATTTTCTTAAACTATAATGACTGGAACCACCAGCTCTTTCGGCAGCATTATATGTCAGATTTGTTTTTTTAAAGCCTACACTTTGAACGTACCCTCTTAAAAATCGATTTTTTTCTCTGTAATTGTTTCTCAGGATATCTCCAACCCTTTTACTGATGGCAAAAAAATCAGATGCATTCTCTTCAAAAGAAGCTTGGCTGGATAGTATATTCACGACCTTATAAAAAGCATGTGATGATAGGTTTTTTACAAATCCTGCTGATTTGTTTGACAAACGAATCATATTAATAACTTCATATCCATCTTCAAGTTTACTTATAATTTCCGGAATGCATTCCAACGGATGTTGCAAATCTGCATCCATACATATAATTCCATCGCCTGTTGCACAATCAATTCCTGCTATCATAGCTGCTTCATGCCCGAAATTTCTTGAAAAGCTCACTATTTTAGCTTTTAAATTCCTATTCACATATGTACTTAAAATAGGCAGACTTTGATCTTTACTTCCGTCATCTACAAAAATCAATTCATAATCCCATTTTATTTTTGGAATTATATTATCGAACGCATTAAAAAATTTGTTTAGAACAGCTTCTTCATTATATACAGATATAACAACTGATAGTTTGTACATAACAATCCCTTCTATTAATTTTTTGTCAAAACACAATCTAAATTGTTTATATTATTTTTTATAATTTCCGATAAGATTATTTTACGTGGCAAATTGATACTGGATTGTTTCCTGTTGGATAATCATAATAAACATATTCCACATCATACGGCAAAGAGTAATATTCATCTATCCAAAATTTCATGTAACTGACATTAATATCATACACTTGCTGTCCCGCATACGACTCGTCAATCATTTTATATAATTCAACTACATTAACTGTTTCTCCATTTTTTAATTTATCTCCTGCTTCCTTTAATTTGCAATGATTATAGTCTAAAACAATAGAATTCTTTTTGTACCCATTATAAATTCTTTTTAAATTAACAAAACTTATTAATGCATATGGTGTCATAAGACAACAAATAAAAATTAATATATCTTTTTTCTCGGAAATAATATCAGCCATAAGCAAAATGCACATAAATATAAAAGGAATAAATGTCCTTATCGGAATTTCTGGCACAAATAAGAGTATTCCAATAGATGAAACGGCAGCTATTACTAATCCGATTTTATTATGATCGTTTATATAATAATACAAAAATATCTCCCCAAAAGAGAAAATAAAATACAAAAATAATAAATGGGTTTTTTCTTCCAAAGTAATACCAGGAGAGCTCAAATTGCCTAAAAACAGGAATATTACTAAAAATGTACATAACCCCCATAAGATGTGAACCACTTTAAACCGTTCACCATATTTTGTTAATTGTATCGAGAGGAAAAGAAAGTAGAATAACAACATCAATCCGAATACTATTCCTGTTTCCTCAAAAAAAAGTTTCACGATTTTATCACTATTATAAAATATTTTATCGCAAAATGATCTATTATAAAATTCGATATTATTCTCGCTGATCATTCTTCCCTGTGAAGCAGGCGAAGAAATCATTAGCAATGATGACACTATGGCTGAAAGAGTAGTAATTATATAAATTGTATCTAAATTTTTTTTTGATAAAAAAAGCAATATATTATTAACCATAATATACATAATTACCATAGCCACTATTTGTTCGCTGGATATGCATAATATAAAAGCAATGACGGGTAAAATTTTTCCACCATTTCTATAAATATTGCAAAACAGCAAAAATAAGAGCATAGGGACCACATAGCCAAATGCCGCTGCAAACCAATAAAGCCCATAACGGCAGACACTAAGGCTAAATGTACCATAAGAAAAGCATAAATAAATTGTGATTACTATTTTTGTTCCGGACTTCATTTCTGGTCTTTTTATCAACTGATAGATCATCCAATAAACAGCTAAAATACAGAGAGGTAGAATAATCCTCATGGCTTCCAAACCGCCCGACCAAGCCGCTACCACTAACAAAAAGTTTGTGAAAATCCTTCCATTTACCTGAAAATAAGAATGAAACAGATATCTGAAAATATCCGGCAACCCCATAGCCGTACCATCTATTTCAGCATTGTATCCATATGATAAAGAGCAATAACCAAAATCATCATAATATAGATAAACGTATCTGTATTGTATTAATAAAAATAAAAAGAAGAAAAACCATAATATCGGAATAACATATTTAATATTAGTTATTTTTTCCCTTTTCATTTCCATATGTTTTTCTTACTCCTCTGTATGTCAGTATTTAACTGTAATTCACTTGGATTTTAGAAATCTTCTATAACAAAACTTTATATAATAAATATTGATATTATTTAACCCATTTACAGAACATACTATAAATATGGGAACAGAACCATATAAATGTCTTGCCTGTCCTTCAAATATTAACTCAAATAGTATTATCCCAATTATATACAACAAAATAATATTATCATTTTTTTCATAAATATTCTGAAATAGATTCCCTATAAAACATACTAACATAATTGAAGTCCAAACAAATTGCATTATTGTGGAATAAATAGGGAACCAATCTTCTGTATAGTAAAATATTTTACGTAATGCTGGAGATATGAACGCATTTTTATTGTCATAAACTACATCATACCAATCCCCGGTAGAAGTACTGTAATTGAAAGTTCCATCACAAAATACTTTTCCTATTTTTTTGTTTAAAAATTTAATGTAATTAATACAACCAAATTTTTTTAATCTGTTTTTTATCTCCTTAATTTCTGCATTCTTTCGAGCATTCACTGTATCGAAACGGGAAGAAAAGGCTATATCATCGCCACTATATCCACCTATTGCTTCTTCGTTCATACCCATCATTATCCAATGTGTTGCAGGAAGATTTTTGTCACTGTCAGTTATTATTTTTTCGGAAAATTTTGTTGTAACAAATGCATAAAAACTTGTTGCTAACAATATGCCTATAACTATATATGTTATTTGAGTGACCAGTTTTTTGATTTTAAATCCCGTAAACAATAATGTTATTTCGTGAAATATTGTTGCGATTAACATTATAGCTGATTGTGGTTTGATATGATAAGCACAAATTCCCACGAACATTATTACAATCCATAAATAAGATTTATTTTCTGACTTTCTGTAAAGAATTAAAATTGCAACCGGAAAAATTATTGAAATCGAATCTGAATATGGAAGTATATTATAAGGATTCAATCCGATCATGATTAGCCCCAATAACCATCCTAATAAAGCAAGCTCATACCCCCCCCCTAAAAATTTTATATAAAGATAAATCAAATAAATGGTTATACATGAAATCAATGTGTTGAATGTAATTAATATCATTAGTCCATTTTCTACATCCAAGACACCAAAATATTTATTTATCCATAGTCCAGCCGTATATAAACAAGTCAATATAATATTGTTGGGGTAGAGACTGTAATAATGATTCAGCCATGCCTGAATATCTCCGGTGGCAGTACATTCATTCAACAACACTCGGGCGGTATAATCAATAGTCCATAAATCCGAACCGCTTTTATAATAAATATTGTACCATATATAAATTAATATTATATAAATACACATTGTTATCATCAGTACGGTTTTATCATTTATTATCTGTCTTTTGTTTAATCGCGGATGACATAGTTTACAAATCAAACCGTTAGCCGGATTTTTCATGACAATTACCGCAGCAATAAAACAAGAGGCAACTGATGCAATTAAAAAATTAGAATAAACAGCACGGTTATTTGTTGGTAATTTAGAAAAGAATATATTACATAAAATTATAAAAGTCAGAATCAAAAAAATATATTTGATAAGTATATTGGTATACTTGTTAATAGATAATACCGGTAATTGTTTCGCCCTAAAACCTGGAATTTTCATCTTATGAAGCCATCCTTTAATCTGTTCTATACGTTCATATCCAGCCGAATCACCCGTTCCGCCTCGGAAAGCGTAAAATACCTGCTGATAAATGCTTTTCCATTGTCGGAGATTTCCTGCAGTCTTTCATAATCTTCGTACAGTTCACAGATCATTCCGGCCATTTTTCCTGCATCATTTTCAACCAGCATGGAATGTTCCTCCTGGCTTACTCCTTCCGCACCTATGGAAGTTGTCACGAGCGGTATCTGGAAATAGGCGGCTTCTACGACTTTTCCTTTTACCCCGGCGCCAAAGCGTAATGGAACCACCGCCATGCGGCATGTCCGGTACAGTTTTTCGAGATCCGCGTCCGAGACAAATCCCTCGATAATAATGTTTTCCGATGCCAATGCAGAGACTTCCTTGGGCACTTTGCCGCCCACAACATGCCATATGATATCCGGATATTTCTTCACGATAACCGGAAACACTTCCTGGGCAAACCACAGGACGGCGTCAATGTTAGGCGGATGCCCGAAGCCTCCTACATACAGCAGATCCTTTCTTGTACGGAAATCTTTATTGATGTCTTCCGGCAGTTCTTCGTAAATATATAACGGGATATTCCGGATGGGTTTATCCGGAAATGCTTTCTGCATGATTTCCTGTTCAAATGAACCTACAACGTGTCCCACATCCGCTTTGGCAAACAGATCGTATTCAATCTTTTTCCAATTTTGTGAGGATGCAAGTATTTCCGGATCTTTTGTCATCTCGTATTCTCTGTATTCCCGAATATGATGCAGATCATGGGCAAAATATAATATTCTGGCGTTGGAATACTGTCTTACCAGATCAATATATTTTATGGAGATATGAGGACGCTGTAAATAAACATAGTCAAAATAGTGACCGTTTTCCTTCAGCCAGTTTTCCCAGTGATTGTAATAGTAATTTCCGTATAAAACTTCGATTCCCAACTGGTTCAATTCCGTCGTGTACGGTTCATGCTTAAAAAAATTGTCGCCTATAAAAGTAACTTTCAGCCCGAACTTTACAAAAAGCTTCAGATACATGTAGGTGCATTTTCCTCCTGCATCCTGATCATGATGAGGAACGTAATGATCTACTACAAGAATCTGCTTTTTATGACGGCTCCTGTCCTTCGCGGTAAATACATTTTCTCCATTGATCTCATGATCGGCTTCCAGCACCGTTTTCCATTTTTCATAAAATTTCTGATGGTTTACAATCTGGTACTGTTTTAATCCGCTTTTGACATCTGTGCCATTGGATACTCCCTCAAAGTGCACAACAACAGAGAGGGGCTGGTACATCACTTTACAGCCTCTCTTTCTTATTTCAAATGCAAGGTCGGTGTCTTCATAATAGGCGGGAGCGAAGCGTTCATCAAAGCCTCCAATCTCCTCCCACAGTGTACGGCGTACCATAATACAGGCGCCGGAAATATAGTCCGCTTCTTTCACATAATTAAATTCCGGATCTTCCGGACTTTTCCTGTTTCCATAGTTCCAGGCGGAAGCATCTTTCCAGACAATTCCTCCCGCTTCCTGAAGGAGGCCGTCAGGATACACCAGTTTTGCGCCGACAAGACCGGCCTCTTTATCCCTTTCCATAAGAGACACCATCGGTTCCAGCCAGTTCGCCTGCACCTGCGTATCATTATTTAAGAAGAGAATATAATCTCCCTTCGCATATTTTGCTGCATGATTGCAGTTTAAAAGAAACTTGACATTCTTTTCTGTTGTAACAGATTTCACATTTACTGCAATCTCTTCAACCCTTACAGTAAAGTCGGAAGAGCAGTCGTCGGCCACGATAATTTCATACGGCACATCTCCGGAGTTTTTCAGTATGGACTTTAGACAGTTATATGTATATTCAAATTCATTATAGACAGGTATAATGATGGATACCTTTGGGATGGCAAAGACCGGAAATATAATTTTCTCGAAATCTTCGATATGAAAATTATTATTTTCTCCGTTTTTGGGAAAATTCTGCTCAATCTCCAGATCCAGACGCTTTTCCGGATTCATTTGCATATCTTCAATTGCAACTGCCTCCTCATAGCGTGCTTTGACCCCCTTCATCCCTTCTTTTCTCATATATTTAAGGTAGTTCTTAATCCGTTCGATATTAATGACGTGAAACATCAGTCGGGGATGGCGAATCATGTTATAAAGAATACGCAGGAAAAATCTTCTGCGGCTGTCCGGCGGCAAAAAGAAATCTCCGGTTTTCTGGATTCGTTTCATCAGTTTGTAGGAGTGTGAATTTTTTTCCCGCTCATAAGCGCGCTCAACCTCCAGAAGGAGTTCTATATGTCCCTCCTTATTCCGGATAATCTGCTGCAGGGTTTCCGCATTCTGTCGATATTTCTGTATCTCCTCCTTATGAGCACGTTCTGTCTCCAAAAGACGTTCTATGTGCCTTTTTTGTGAAGCAAGACGTTCTTCCTGTGAGCAGTTTTTTTCTTCCAATTCCGCCTGTAAATTTTTCTGCTCCTGTAATAAGACAGTATCAGAGGCAATTGTCTGATCCAGCTTTTTAATATGATCGTTGCGTTCCTCTATTTCTTTCTGAAGATCAACAATCTGTAATGAATATTTTTCTGCTTCCGAATCTAATTTTTCAATATGTCGATTCTTAATCCGAACTTCTTCCTGATACTCGTAAATGCGTCTGCGCAATTCCATTATATGTGTCAGCTCTTCCTGTGCCGCATACATTTCATGCATTTCCAGACGCATTCTGGCAACTTCATTATTTGTTGCGAAAAAACGATTAGGACAATTGCATAGTAATTGTATCATTTTGTCCCTGTCATTTTCCGAACTTTGGCTGTCCGTATCGACTTCGTCATAAAACAAATCCGCAAAATCTGCAGATGAGGTAAGACAGTTTTGAATTTTGATATCATTTTCAATGACATATTCTTTTTGTTTGATTTCCAATATGTGCTGATAGATTTCCCCAAAAGGCCGTTTTTTCAGCATATCAGCAAACAGAGGATCAATATCTCCATATGATACGTCAAATTCATTTTTGCCAACACTGATGTACACACCGTCCATATAAATAACACTATAGCCGCAATCCATACATAATTTCTCAATTTCGGCATATGTAAAATGTCTGACATGTGTATAGTCCAGGATTCCGGTGCTTTGATAAATAAACTGATTTTTCAAAAGCTGAATAATAATGGAATTATGTGCAATATTAGGCACTGAAAGCAAAATGGAACCATTCGGGCGCAGCAGCTTTCCCGCTTTGCGCAATACTTCCTCAGGCTCTCTCAGATGTTCTAATACATCTGAAAAAAGGATATAATCAAACTGCCTGTCCTGAAATTTGCCCAGCCATTCTAATTTTTCAATATCTGTACAAATGCCGTCTTCTGCAAAAGTCATTGCTTCTTTAAAGCATACGGGATCTATTTCAACAATGGACACATGGCAGCCATATTCTCTGCTAAGAACTTCTGTCATGACTCCCGAAGCCGGCCCAAATTCCAATACAGTACTTCCTTTGGTAATCCGAGACAGAATTTTATTGTGTGACATTTCCGGGTTAACGCTTATTTTTTTTACATAGCGTTCTGCTGATTTATCTGATAGCCGCATTGCATTATCTCCTATCCCCTATTAAAGTTGAAAAACTTTTACACTGCCGTTTTCAATGTAAAGTGTGCCTGGAATGTCGTACTTTCTGTCGCACACTCGGAAAATCAACGCATCATCCAGCCAGCATAATTGCACATGATCAGCCTGATACCCATTTGCTACGGCAATAGATACGGTATATTCCCCTTTGTTAAGTTCCGGCATAATAAAAGAAAGCCAATACTCCTGTCGGTCATATGCCGGCGGCAATTCCTGGGCTAGTGTCTCGCTGTTAATACCTATAATTTCATTTCCCAATCTGTCCCTGACTGCCAATCCCAAAATAGGATGAATGATTTTTTCTTGATACGATATCCTGACAATGCATTTAACTAACTGTCTGGGTTCTATTTCTTCGATCAGCCGTTCCTGATTATCATAAAGTCCGCATTGATATATTTTTGCTTTTCCGTTTCCTTTAAAATGAACATCCGATGCAATATCCGGTACCGTTATCATTTGATCTGCTTTTCCTGCTTTTTTTTCTAATGCTGGAATATCGAAATCGTTTGCGCCGATTTTTTCTTTCTCTTCAATCGCCTGATTAATCAGAAATTCCTGATATTGTTTAAGCCCTTCCGCAACTTCCCCGTCGTACATGACGGTTCCCTGATTGATCCAGATCACTCTTTTGCAGAAGCGTGTCACCGCTGCCGTATCATGCGTCACCAGAACGACCGTTTTATCTTTCATGATGGAATCCATTGCCCGGTAACATTTCTGCTGAAAACGAATGTCGCCCACGGACAGGGCCTCATCAACAATCAATATATCCGGTTCTGAAAAAATCTGCGTGGCAAATGCCAGCCGGACAAACATTCCGCTGGAATAGGATTTGACAGGCTGATAAATGAAGTCTCCGATATCTGCGAAATCAATGATCTGCTGCATTTTCTCGTTGATTCTGCGTTCGGAATCGCCCATTAAAGTACCGTTTAAACGAATATTTTCAATCCCTGTGTAATCCTGATTAAAACCTGCTCCCAGTTCCAGAAGGGCCGCAATTCTTCCATGAGTTTTGATCTCGCCCTGCGTGGGAGTCAGCACTCCGGTAATGATTTTCAGCAAAGTGGATTTTCCTGCTCCATTTGCCCCTATGATTCCTACTTTTTCGCCTTTTTCAATTTGAATACAGATATCTTTTAAGGCAAAAAAATTCTTATGGTAGCTTTTTTTGAACGGATGAAAAGCTTCCTTCAGCCGGTCAAGCTCATTCTCATACAGTTTGTATTCTTTTGTGACATGTTGTATGTTTAATGCACAGTTATCCATTTTTATTCCCTGATTATATGTATTCAAAAACACACCTTTTCTAAAGCAGATCTGCAAAATGCATCCTCAGCATCCTGTACACGGCAGTTCCCGCAAGGAAAATCACGCCTGTAACGCCCCAAAAATAGATAGTCAGATGCAGAGACCCTTCCCAGAATCCCTTTCCGCCAATCAAGGCGTCCCGATATCCGCTTATAATGTAATAGAGAGGATTCAGCTTCAGAAATCTCAGTATGCCGGCATTCATGGATGTATCCGACCAGAATATGGGGGTCAGCCAGAATCCAATCTGAAGAATCACATTTACCAGTTGCGTCATATCTTTAAAAAATACAGCCAGTGATGACAATAAAAATGCCATACCGGTTAACAGCACAGCAACTCCAGATGAATAGTAGAAAACACTTAACCATTCCGGACGAAAAGAGTATCCGTACAGGAAATACATTCCCACTATAAATACAATAAAGAAAAGATGAATATAAAGCGAAGAAAGCACTTTAATGATCGGCAGCATCCAGACTTTAAATTTCATCTTTTTTACCAGATAGGAATACTCATACATTACATTGGAGGAAGACAGCACTCCATCATTGAAAAAGATCCAGGGAATATATCCGGCAATGAACCACAGGATATACTCGATGTTTTCCACCGGAGGATTTTTAAATCCAAGCTGGAATACGTACCAGAATACCAGTATGGTCACCAGCGGCTGGATATACGCCCATATGATTCCAAAAGCCGAACCGGAATATCTGGACTTGAGGTCATTTCCGACCAGCTTGTTTAAAAGAACAAGGTCATCTTTTGCTTTCTTTAATATATTTCTCACGATTTCTCCCATTCCAAACAGATGATATATAATGTTTGAAATCCGCTCATTTTTGACGGATATCTGTCTGCGGGTTTATCAAGAGATGCTAATCCGCAATTATCATCTGCTGACCCACCCAACGGAAAAAATATTTTTTCGCACACAAAAAACGCCTGCATTGCTACAGACGTTTTAAATCCATGTTCTGTCAAAACAGACAGAAATCTTTATTCTTTTCCGGAGAGCAGCTCGGTCATCAGCTTCCGCTGATAATCCCGGTCTTCCGTAGCGCGTTTCAGGTCGTCGAGGCGATTCTGTTCAATCAACACTGCATTGAGACGATTAACAGAATCTTTGCCCCTTGCTTCGCCAAGTTTAATTCCCCTTGCCTCACCGATCGCAATACCGTCCTGCATAATCATTTCACCTAACACCGTCATATTCATCATCTCCTTAATTTCTTTTAACTGTTCTGTTTTCAAAAACTTCGCAGCCAGGACATACAGTACCGCCTCCATTTGAGCCAGTTCTTCCCGTTTCCGATGCTCGCGTTCCTGTTTCAGGAGACGGAACCCTCTGATTATCCGCTCCTGCTGGGGCATCTCGCCGCTCATCAGCGGTGTCAGCAGGATTTCCAGCAGCTCCGAACGTTCCAGCCTTCCATCTTTTTGCCTTCGTTCCAGTTCCCGGAGGATTTGATCCGCATCCTTATCTTTCATCCGCAGGACTTTGATACGGTATGTATTCATCCCTGTCTTCAGGCAGTCGAGCGGCTTTTTCACCTGAGAAGAACACAGGACACAGGTAGTTACATCCACACCGTGGTGGTAGCTGGTGACCGCCTCATAGCTCCGAAATCTCCGCAAATCCTCTGTTCGGATGCTGTCGCTCTCAAATTCGATGTGCGTCCAGCTTCCGTCTGTCATCTCGTAATTGAAATCCTGCAGATAGTCCTGTGGGTTCAGGCTGATTTCCTCCGTCGGCGCAATCCGGCGTACTTTTTCCCTGATGCCAAGCAGCGGCATCAGTTCTTCCCCGAAGAGGCGCGCTGCGCTTTTCAGCGCACGGTCTTCCAGCGGCTGACCGGCGGTACCTTCGCGAAAAATATCTTCCCTCTTTTCGCTCATATAGCCTCCTTTTGCAGAAACCATACGAGGAATACCGCTGTCTTTATTATAAAAGATTCTGCGGTATCGGACAACTGTATTCTGCTTTTTGTATGGTTGATTTATGCTGATAAAGTATGTGATTTCCTGCCCGGATTCTGGCAGATGATCAGATTCTGCGAAAAGACTTTTCGCGGAAAATAAATATTCTTTTGTATAGTTCCTCGTATACTGTCTGTTGCCGTTACATTTACTATAACATATGACCGCTTCCGGTTCCAGTGCTTTTTGGCTGAAATTCGATCTAAGGGAAGAAGCCGCAGCGTCTCCCCTTTACCGATTTCTGTATATTTGCTGCATTTTATGAACCGCTTTTGATATCCAGCAGTTTGCGTGGGTTTTTCGTCTCCAGCACACTCCGCTGTTTGGCCAGATTGACATGGGTGTAAATTTCCGTCGTCTGTATGGAGCTGTGACCGAGCAGTTCCTGAATACAGCGGATATCGACATCCTGATTGACCAGACAGGTGGCAAAAGAGTGCCGGAACATGTGCGGGGTAATGTGCATGGAGATGGAGGCCGCATTCGTCAGTTGATTAATCATATTGCGGATGGACTGTGCGGAAAGAGGATGTCCGTATTTATTAAGGAAGAAATACTCGCTTTTTCGGATGTCAGGCTCGAAAAGCAGGGCATATTCCTTGAGCGCATCCACCGTAATGTCTTCCGTCAGTTGGATAATCCGCTCCTTATTCCCTTTTCCGTGTACACGGATTTCCCGGTCATTGGGATTGACTGCTTCCCGGCGGAGTCCGCACAGCTCGGAAACGCGCAGCCCGGTTGCGAAGAGAAGCTCTATTACAGCAATGTTGCGTACGGCACATTTCTGCTGATAATGTGTAACCGCCCGTTCTTTCTGGGAGTAAAGCTCCTCATAGAAAGTACGGATGATATGGTTCGGTATGTAGCGTGGGAGCTTCTGCGGCATTCGGAAAGACAACTCCAGCCTGCCCAGGGGATTCTTCTCTATAATTTCTGCATATACCAGATAGTGATAAAATGCCTGTATACTGGCGATTTTCCGCTTTACCGTCCGAGGGGCTTTGGAGCGGTGGAGCGTATCAATATAGTTTCCGATGCTTTCCCTGTCCAGAAAATCTCCGTTCTTCGTTTCGATATACAGAAGAAAATCGTTCAGATCAGCCCGATAGGCCCGGATGGTCTTCGGATCCAGCCCTTTTCGCACGAGACAGTGCTGCAAATAGTCATCCAGCATTTTGTCTAAAGTTTTCATGTTATTTCCTCCAATCATGTAAGTTTTGTCTCAATACAATATTATGAAGCATTTACGGCAAATTTCAAATTGTCAAAATTAGAATCAATATGCACAAAAACGTAAATTTTGGCTGCATTGGCAGGAAATTATGCTTGTAAATACGATTTAAATATGCTATGTTATTAACTAGCATGAAGGGCCTGAGGTTGACAAAAAGGCCTGAATCTGCTAATTTATAGCAGGTTGGAGTATTGCGGGGTGACCCGGCGGTACACGACCTCAATAACTGATAATTGCGGATTATCATCGGTTGACATGTATATGGTAACCAGATTTTATTTGTCTTCTGGCATTATTACATGGTCGAGAGGGTTGCTTTAATGAAATCACCTGGTTATGCAGTCGTCATTGTTACATATAATCGTAAAAAATTATTGTGTGAGTGTGTACATCGGGTTATCTATCAGACGGTTCCTGCGGACAAGATTATTATTGTTAATAACGCTTCCACAGACGGAACAAAAAAATATCTGGAGGAATTGTCAGCCAGGGAAACGGTCTGTGAAATCATTGAATGTCCCAGGAATATAGGGGGAGCCGGTGGATTTGCCAAAGGGATTTCCCGGGCGTTTAAGTACAATGTTGACTGTGTGTTAATGATAGATGATGACGCCATGCTTGCTCCTGATTATATGGAAAAGTTATTGAAAGCAAAGGCAGAAAAGCCGGCGTACAGTGCTTTGGCGGGCAGTGTAAAAGTGAATGGGAATATTGACACCGGTCATAGAAAGAAACTCAGCAAAGCAGGGATGTTTTTTAAAGATTGTGCGGCTTCATTATATCAAAATGCATATTTTGAATGTGACATTGCTTCCTTTTGCGGAATGTTATTGGATAAGAAGCTGATGATGCAGATTGGATTACCGCATGAAGAATATTTTATCTGGCATGATGATGCAGAGTACTCTCTTCGCATTCGCAAACATAGTCGTTTTCTTGTTATACCGGACGCCGTATTGGATCATATGACTGAGGGAAATAAAGAAAAGACATATCCAAGAAGATACAATTGGCGGGACTACTATAATATCCGTAACCGGCTCCTGCTGGTTGAAGAACACGGCGGTATACAGGATAAGATCTTAAATCACCTGTATATGTTTTTGCATATTGTGTGCAGGAACTGGCTGTTTGGGTTTATCAGGGCAGGGAAATATGACTGGGAGTATGAGAAGCATTTGGTCAGAAAAGCATATATAGACGCCCGGAGCATGCAGAGCGGCAGGAAAAGAACTGTATGGAAGAATAGCGGTATATGTATAAGGAAGGAATCACATTCGTAGTACCCGCATACAACACGGAGAATACCATACAAAGGACGCTGGACAGCATCCTTGGGCAGACGGATAGTCGTTATGAGATCGTTATCGTTAATGACGGTTCCACTGATGGCACAGAGTATATATGTAAAAGCTATGAAAGCGCATATCCGGAGCGGATTTGTTATGTATACCAGGATAATAGAGGACTGGGCGGAGCCAGGAATCATGGTATGCGTCTGGCCAGACGAGAGTATGTCTCATTTTTGGACAGTGACGACTGGCTGATGGCGGGATATGTTGAAGCTGTGATGACACAGTTGGAAAAAAAACGCGGCCGGCTTCCTGAGATCATTCTTACATTACCTCAGATCTATGATGAAAACTGCAAAGAGATTCAGGAATGGTACGATGCAGCGCTTTTTAGAAAAATATTTAAAGAAGAAGGACAGGTCGTCGACCCGCAGGAGGATGACAGGCTCTTTTTTTCTGACGTAAACCAATGCAGAAAACTCTTGCGGATGGATTTTGTTGATCAGACCTGTTTTCGTTTTCGCGAGCAGGTCAAGTGGGAAGACATATGCCCTCATTTTTTTCTGCTGTCTAAGTGCAGATCCTGTATGGGGATTGGAAATGCCGGATTTTACTACAGAAAAGGAAACGATAATCAGATTACGGCATCCAGAGGAAGAGACAGGCTGGATCTTCTGATTGTATTTGAGGAATTGCTGGAGTATATGGGAAGCCCGAATTTGTCCCATATGCAGACAGAGCGGATGATATATCCGGTCATGTACATCTTCATAAGTTTTTCTATGGAGTGCATTCGTATGTCGGATACCAATACTCGAGAGAAGCTGGTAAAAGAGCTTTCTGCTTTTTTTCAGGCAGTACCCGGACGCTGGTATCGAAAATTCCGAAAGGAATGTAAAAAACATTGCACAAAAAAAGAACAAATCCGCTATCAAGTATTTCAAACTGTCATAAGGCATAAAGGATTTAATCGATGGCTGTATGATTATCTGTATCAGGCGGCGGCAGAAACATTTATTAAAAAAGTTATCTGCACTGCGGGCAGAGGAAAGGAACGATATGGTACAGCTCGAAAATTATCTGTCCAGGAAAAGCAGTCGTGATATAGAAAATGTGCTGCTTTTGGGAGATGATAAGGAAATCAGAAAACTGATTGTTTATTTGACGGAAAATGTGCAGGTGCAGAAACTCTGGTATGCGGTAGCTGATACAGAAAATATTCCGAAAGACACGATTGTGTCACAGCCGGATACCAATATAAAAAACATTCTGACAACGTGTTCGATCAGGGATATCTCAGCTATTCCGGACAAGATTGATACCCTCATATTTGGCTGTGGGATGAAAGATATTGTTCAGAAAATAAAAAGAATAAAGCCTGAAAATCTGTTCGGGAAAACAGACAGTACAGAGGACTGGTTTGAAATGTGGGAGACATACAGAGATACTGTCTCCTGCATCTATATAGAGACAACTCAAGGAATTGTAGAATGGACAAGACCTGGCGACGGTATCGAGTTGTCTGTGATTATCCCCGTATATAATGTGGCAAAATATCTTTCTCATTGTATGGAATCGTTACTTGGCTGGAATGCGGATTATGTGGAATTTCTGTGTATAGATGATGGCTCTGTGGACGGGTCCGCGAAAATACTGGATACCTATGCGTTCCGGGACAGCCGGGTAAAAGTCATACACAAAGAAAACGGCGGCTGTGCTTCTGCCAGAAACAGGGGGCTTATGGAAGCCAGGGGCACATATATTGGGTTTGTGGACGCGGATGACTTTGTGGACGGGTCCATGTATCCGAAACTTTTAAAGCGTACCATGGCGGGTAACTATGATCTGGCATACTGCGGTTATCTGGAATATGCCGAAGATACGAAGGCAGCGCATCAGGCGGCAAATGACTGTTTGGGCGAACCCTATATATCAGGGACCCATAAAACGGAGGATGTACAGTTGCTGGCTGTCAATACGCGTGTTGCCATTTGGAGATGTATCTATAAAAAAGAGGTTTTGTATAGAAATAAAATTCAATTTCAGGAAAGCTTGAAGCGCTTTGATGATCTGCCGTTTCGTGTAGAATATATTTTGGCCGCAAAAAGCGCTGTATGTGTGCCGGAATGCCTGTATTACTACAGGCTGGGACGGGAAGGCCAGGATATATCCTGTACAGATCAGCGGTTATATGTTCATTTTGCCATATTTGACCACCTGGACGCATGTGTTGAAAAATACAAAAACCGGAGGATATGGGATCTTTTGCAGGTGGTGAAAATTCATACCCATGGATATGCCCTGTCCAGGCTGGATAAAGCGTTTAGAAAGGATTACAAAAGGCGCGCAAGGGCGCAGATCCGGATGCATGGAGGATATTTCAGGAATGCCTGCCTGATCCTGATGCATGCGGGAAAAAGCAGCTTGATACGGTTTATGAGAATGCGGCTGTTATGATTAAGGAGCTTGATTAATGAGATTTTTCAGGGAGATAAAACAATATTGGGGATTTGCAGTCTATGCGGCCAGATCTGATCTGAGCGCGGAAGTAGCCAATTCTTATCTGAACTGGCTGTGGTGGGTGCTGGAACCGTTGGCGTCCATGATTATTTATACCATAGTATTTGGTATTGTTTTTAAAACAAACGAGCAGTATTTCCCCGTATTCGTATTTGTCGGGATCACCATGTGGGATTTTTTCAGTCGGTGTATGACGACAAGCATCGAGCTGGTCCGGGGAAATCAGCACATCATATCCAGAGTGTATATGCCTAAATACATTTTGCTGGTGCAGCGGATGCTGGTACTGGCTTTTAAGATGCTGATTAATCTGGGGCTGATCGCAGTTATGATGCTGATTTATAATGTTCCAGTGGGAATTAACATTTTGTTTTTAATCCCGACGCTTTTGGTGTTTTATGCTGTTTGTTTTGCCTTTGGGACGATCCTGCTCCATATAGGGGTATATGTCAGCGATTTATCCAACGCCCTGAACATCGTTTTGAACTTGATGTTCTATATGACAGGTATCTTTTATAATGTGCAAAAAAGTTTTCCTGCGCCTGTCGGGTATCTGCTGCAGAGAGCAAACCCGGTGGCGCATCTGATTTTTTGCATGAGGAAATGTGTTCTTTATAATGAAACGCCTTCCTGTATCATGCTGACGGTGTGGCTTGTAATAGCGGTTCTCATAGCGGCGGCAGGAATCCATCTGATCTATAAGAACGAAAACGACTATGTCAAAATGATATAAAGCAAAGGGTGATCATAGTGGCGGAGACAGCAATAGAAGTAAAAAATGTGCATATTCATTATAAATTGATGAAAAATTTTTCCATACAAAGGAACCTGCTGAGGCGGGACGCGGAAAAAGCGGAGATATTCGAGGCAGTAAAAGGAATTTCGTTTCAGGTGGAAAAAGGAGAGATACTTGGTATCACAGGCAAAAACGGAAGCGGGAAATCGACGCTGCTTCGGGCGATTGCCGGGGTATTCAGCCCCAACGAAGGTTCCATTGACTTGAAAGGACATTCTGTGTCCCTGCTGTCGCTGGGCGTCGGGTTCAAAGACAGTCTGACCGGGAGAGATAATATTTTCCTGTCAGGTATGCTGCTGGGATTTAATAAAGAACAAATCCAGGAGAAGGAAGCAGCGATTATCGAATTTTCAGAACTGGGGAAATTCATAGATATGCCTGTGAAAACTTATTCCAGCGGTATGTATTCCAAGCTTGCGTTTGCCATCACATCCAGCCTGGAGACGGATATTATGTTGATTGATGAAGTATTAAGCGTGGGAGATGAGCATTTCAAAAAAAAGAGCATGGCAAGGATGGAAGAGCTGATCGGTGATAAGAACAGAACCGTACTTATTGTATCCCATAGTATCGAGACACTGGAAAAGCTGTGCGACCGGATTCTGTGGATGAACGACGGACTGATCACAGAGATTGGAGATACGACAGAAGTATTGGAAAGATATAAGCAGTACATGAGTTACTGATGCTGAGGGAGAGAAAGAACTATGGATGAAGCCCGAATCAAAATATTTGTAACACACACGCCGAATAAAGTGTCGCAAAAAATTGAACTGCCTCTTTTTGAACATGTGCTGGCCGGGGCGGATTTTCAAAAAGGCGGAACAGATCTGGTAAAAGACAATACAGGGGATCATATATCCGTCAAAAATAAGTCTTACTGTGAATTGACCACACAGTACTGGGCATGGAAGAACACAGATTATGATTATTATGGATTCTGTCATTACAGAAGATATTTTTCCTTCAGTGATCAAAAGCTGGAAGAGAGCCAATGGGGTACAATCGAGTACCCGTATATCAATACCCGGGCGATACTGGAGCTGCAGATAGACGAAGATACGATTCAAAAGAAGGTAACGCAGTATGATTTCCTGATTGCAAAGGGGATACGAACCAGACAGTTAGGGGCAGATAATGTAAGGGAACATTATAAAAATGCCGCGGAGCTTCATGTGGAAGACTTTGACATTATGATGGATGTGATCAGGCAGAAATATCCGGATTTCTATCCGGCTGCGGACAAATATGCGAAGGGAGATGTCTCCTATCCCTGCAACATGTTCATCATGAAAAAAGAATTGTTTGAAAAATATTCGGAATTTCTGTTCGGCGTGCTGGCAGAATGCGAGAAAAGGATTGATACTTCTCTCTATTGTGTGCAGAGTTTCCGGACAATCGGTCATCTGGCGGAACGCCTGCTGGGGATTTACTATGTATATTTGCAGGAGCAGGGAGATTATCGTCTCGGAACGCTGCAGATTGCTCTGTTCAAAAATACGGATACTGTGGAGCCTGTACGCCCATCCTGTAAGGAAGCCGTGCCGGTGGTGCTGGCAGCCAACGATTATTATGCGCCGATACTTTGTACCTGCCTGGAATCCATAAAAGAACATACAGACCCGGAAAATCAATATGATATCGTTATTTTTCATACGGATATCACAGCCTGTAATCAGCGCAGGATCAGCGGTATATTAAAAGGCCTGAAAAATATACGGCTTACTTTTATTAACATAGGAAGTATTGTGGCCGACTATACGCTGGATGCCAGAGAGCATATCACGACAGAGACTTTTTACCGTTTCCTGATCCTGGATCTTATGGAACATTATGAGAAAGTCATATATCTGGACTGTGATCTGGTTGTTAACGCAGACCTGGCTCTTCTGCATCAGGTGGAGATAGGCGATCGTCTGATCGCAGCGACGCTGGATGCGGATTTTATAGGGCAGTTAAATATTCCCGGCGCCACGACACTGGCTTACAGCAAGGAAACATTGAAATTAAAAGATCCGTATGCATACTTTCAGGCCGGAGTTCTGATTTTCAATGTACCGCAGATGCGCAGGGTGACAACGGTTAAGGAACTTTTGGAAATTTCGGATCAGGATCTGTACCGATACTCGGATCAGGATATTTTGAATGTGCTGTGCCAGGGGAGGGTTGCTTATCTGGATCTTAAGTGGAATCATATTTTTGACTGCTATGGGGAACGGATCAAGAATGTTATCGTGTGGGACCCGGTACCGCTTTATGAAGCGTATATGGAAGCAAAAAAGGATCCGTATATCATCCATTATGCAGGTTTCTGCAAGCCGTGGGATGAGCCTTCCGAGGAATTTGGGGAAGTGTTCTGGGAGTACGCACGGCGGACGCCATACTACGAAGTGCTGGTGCAGAGGCTGGCGAAGCACATGGCGGACAATGCGGTTCATGACAATCATAAAAAGCATTATATAAGTCTGAAATCAAGGATTATTTATTTCTTCCTGCCGGACGGAAGCGCGAGGCGGGATAAAGCGAGGGAGATGTGGTATAAGGTGTTCGGAAGGCCTGAAAAATGAAATCAGCAGGAGAATTCATGAGCAAAATATCTGTATTGATACCGGTATATAATGTCGAGGCATATTTGGAGCAGTGTTTGGAGAGCGTTGTAAAACAGACGGAGAAAAATATTGAGATCATCTGTGTGGATGACGCCTCCACGGATGGGTCACTGGAAATTCTGGAAAGGTTTCGGAAAAAAGATCAACGGGTGAAGCTGATCTGCCATGAAGAAAATCAGGGAATATGCAAAACACGGAAGGATGCAGTGCTGGCGTCTAACGGCAAATATATTATGTTCCTGGACAGTGACGATTATATAGCACTGAACGCATGTGAGAAACTGTATAAGAGCATGGAAGATGTAAATGTGGATGTAATACAGTTTGGAACAGAATTGTTATATGACGAAAAAATATCTGAAGAGCTGGCAGAATGGACTCGAAATTTCATGGAACCGTCTACAGACAAGATTACGGAAAAAGAACTTGTTCGGGCATGTTTCATAGAAGGTAAGCTCAACTGTAATCTGGTAAATAAAGTATGGAATGGGACATGCTGCAGGCAGGCTGTAAAATGGCTGGATGACGGGAAGTATGTGGCCGCGGAAGACCGTTATATCTGTTTTTTACTGCTGTTTTTTATGAAGTCATATGCCGGAATAAAAGAAAAATATTATTTTTACAGATTAGGCGCGGGAGTGACAGGAGCTTCGATCCTGGATTTGAGACGGTTCAGAAAAAGGTGTAATGGTGCTGTCGTTGCCGACAGAGTAAAAGAATTTTTACAAGAACAGAATGTTTTTGAAAAGTATAAAGATGTTTATACGCAATTTTATAACGATATACTCTGGGATTGCGCGGACTGCTGGTACAGGAAACTGGAAAAGGCGAATCAACCGGAAGGATTCAAGATACTATTGAAATACTGGACGCCTGGAGAGATCATCGGCGCGCTGGCGAGAACCTTTTTTGAAGAACAGGAAAAAATTGAACAGAGCCTGAAAAATGAAGAAACGAAAAAAATCGCTATATATTACCGCTATGTGGGATATGAAGCGATGGATACTGTCATAAAGAAATATGCTGATTATCATGCGGCGAGAGGCCGGGAGATCATACTGCTCACAGATTCCGATGCACCGGAAACAGGTAAACAATATATGGGATACAGGCTGATGCATCTACCTCCGGCTACAGATTCCAATTGGGACAGGTATGCAGCGCGTGGACAGGCATTGGATACAGAAATGGCAGGAGTTGATAAAATGATTTATTTATCGCCGACTTCGCATGTGTTGATTCTTGATAAAGTTGTGGCAGAAGCATGTGGGGTGAAGTTTCAGACGGTGATGGATGAGTATGCGCTGGATCAATCAACCAGTGTGACAAAGCGCCTTAGAGATGAGTTACAGGAGATGAAAGCAGGACAGGAAACAATCATGAATGAACTGAGAAAGTCGAAAGCTCAATATGAAATAGCACTGGAAAATCTAAGGTGTGAAAAACAGGAACTGGAAGAGCAAATTAAGCATATTTATGAGACTAGATGTGGAAAGATAATGAAACTTGTGCATACTCTAAGTTATCAATTGCGGCATATGCTGGAATAATATTTTGGGTTTTATTATTTAAAACAAACTAAATAAAAGGAAAAGATAAAATGGAAAGATTAGATTTTTCAGATGATTCAAAATATAATGCAATAGAGGCTTCCATTCACTTAAACAGATATTTGTCTGCCAAAAAATTTATAAACGGAAAAAAAGTACTGGATGCAGCCTGCGGTGAAGGATATGGAAGTTTTCTGATGAAACAATGGGGGGCATCCGAAGTAATTGGCATTGACATATCAGAAGATGCACTGAATGTCGCACAGAAAAAGTTCGCGGGTAAAGGCGTGTCTTTTATAAATCATACGGTAGAAGTTTTGCCTTTTGAAGACAATTCGTTTGATGTAGTTGTGTCCTACGAAACAATCGAACATTTAGACTACCCGGAAAAATTTCTTGCGGAATTAAGGCGGGTTGCTAAAAATGACGGAACGATTCTGGTATCATGTCCTAATGACCCCTACTACTACAAAAATGAGCATATAGAAAATCCCTATCATAAAAGAAAATTTACATGGTTTGACTTCAGTGAACTTTCTCAAAAATATTTAGGAGAAGATGTCGCATGGCATTTTGGATTTGCTGCAAACGGATTTATTACAATTCCACAAAGTAAATGTGAATTTCCAGAAGAAAATAAATTAAGTAATCTTACAATGACAGAAATGTTCAAAGAAAAACTGATAGAATTTCCATTCTATATATCTTCAGATCGTTATATGAATCATTGGAATGCTAATTATTATCTGGGAATTTGGGGAGATAGACACAATGAAAGCATAAATACACTTGTCTCTTTTCCAAGGGAAATGTTTATTGATCCGGAAGAACCTGTATTTGCCGACATCGAGGCATGGAACCGGAATCATAAAAAAGAAATTAAAGATTTAGAGGAGCAATTATTATGCGAGCAGGAAGAGCGTACACAATTGCAGGAAAAGCACAATCACATTTCCCGGGAATTAGAAATATGTGAGCAAGAATATCTAAAATCAGAAGAGGAACGTCTTGATTTAACAGAGGAACTACGCGTATCCAGAATACAAAATGAACGGACTTCCTCTTTGTTAGAGGTGGCAAATATTGAGAAAAGATATCTGTGGGAACGTATAAGTCAATATGAAGCAAAAATAAAAAATATAGAAGATACACTTATACGGCAAAGAGAAGGTAGTGAGAAAGCTCTATTTGAAAAAGAAAACATAATCGATAATTTAAGTAGAGAAGCATGCACGCTACAAACAGCAGTCAACGAATTTGAACGATATAAGCATAGTATCAGTTATAAATTAATGCAGCCAGTTCGGAAAATATGGAATTTACTGCGTTTTTGGAAATAAACAGTGGAAATGAGGGAGAAATTTTGAACAAAGGGAATTTGCAAAAAGGATATTTAGTGGAAGAATGGCCATATTATACAAGTGATTTTCACCGCTTAATTGGTGTAGAAGATTATCCTGGTCATTTCTCTTTGGACAATATAGGAGAAAATGGAGAACATCTTACTATAGCAATACTGTCAATGAATCGCTCTTCTCTTTCTGTACGACTCATGGATTCCGTTGCTGAGTTTTTGCCAAATTTCAAAGGAGAATTTCTGATAGGGGATAATGGTTCAATAGAAATTGAAAAAAACGCTTTGCGTGAACATATGAAAAAAATGCCCTATTCATGCAGAATGATCGAATTTGGAAAAAATTATGGAGTTGCCGGCGGGCGAAACCGGTTATTTAAAGAGGTTAATACAGACTGGATTATGTCTTTGGACAATGATCTTTACTTTACGAGCAATCCTTTAAGGCAAGCACAAAAAGACATCAATGCATTAGGCGTGCAATTTCTTGCAATGCCATTAATAGATAAAGAAAATCAAAATGTAGGAATATATGGCGGTAATTTATATGTAGAGAATTTGGGGAATAGATGTTCGATAGCTATAGGATCCACATTTCATTTCGATAATCCTGAAATGAACATTGAAGAATCTGGTTTTTTATGCACAGCAATTCCGGGAGGAGCCGCGATAATTAATAAATCAACTTTTTTCGGTATTGGCGGATTTGATGATCATATGTTTGTGGGATTTGAAGACACAGAATTTTCAGTAAGAGTATTCCAAAAGGGTTTTAAAGTCGGATGTTGTGGAATGATAAGCTTATACCATGAACATCCCAAGCCATCCGCTGATCATGACAAGGAGTATGAAAAGAGACGTTTTTCTAATCAGAAATTGTATGAATCTGCAATGTGGTTTGAAAAAAAATCAGGTTTTGGAGTTTGGAATCAGGCGGTAAATAATTGGGTAAAAGAACGTCAAGACGATATTGGGATCAAAGACTCAAAATGCAATAAGGAAAAACCAAAAATTTTGTTAGTAGTAGATAGAAACGATTGGGCATTAGACCATATTGCTGATGAGATTATATCAAATTTAGGAAATAATTTTAGATTTAAAAGAATATATGAGACAGATATAGACAATTTTGCAGATGTTTTGATGCTGGGAGAGGATTGTCATATTATACATGTTTTCTGGCGGGGATTTATTACTTCTTATTGGAGCGAATATGTGCAAAATAGAATAAAGGATCTTGGAATGACAGAGGAACAATTTCATAGTAAGTATATTGATGGGAAGATTATAACGACGGAGGTATATGATCATTTATGCCTGACAGGACCAGAAAGTGAAATAACACCTAAATTATTCTGTAATGAAAGATCCATAATAACAAATTATGCAGTGTCTTCAGGAAAATTATATAAATTGTATAATGAAATGTCAGAGTTGAAGTTACGCCCTGATAGAATTATATCTGACGGAGTTAATTTAAAGAAATTTCATCCAGTGAATATTGAACGATTTAAAACATTGAACGGTAGAACGATATATATAGGATGGGTAGGGAATAGTCATTGGATCACAGGCGACTTAAAAGGTGTAAATACTATTATAAAACCTGCAATTAAAATGTTACAGGAAAAAGGGTATGATGTTGAATTGGTTTTATCAGATCGGCAGGATAGACTCATACCTCATTATAAAATGAAAGATTTTTATGCACAAATAGATTGTTATGTGTGCGCCTCTCTTCATGAAGGGACGCCAAATCCGATATTAGAAGCTATGGCTTGTGGTGTACCTGTGATTTCTACAGATGTAGGGCTGGTTCCGGAATGTTTTGGAGAGATGCAGAAACAATTTGTTTTAAAAAAAAGAAATTCCAAAGAGTTGGCAGAAAAAATAGAATATTTAATATTACATAAAGAACTATTTATTCAACTTTCTGAGGAAAATATTGAATCAATAAAAAAATGGGATTGGAGTATAAAGGTTAAAGAATTTGGAAAATGGTTTGATCAGCTATTGAAACAGTGAGGAAGCAAATGGATATAAAAAGAATATATTCTGGAAGGTTTAAAAGCATACTATTTGTCGGAATAATTAGTTTATTTGTTTTCGCAATTGTTAAAAATAAAGTTTATTTTAATTCAAATCAAAACTTTGTTGTTTCGATAATTGCAACTGGTGATAAGAATAATAATTCAAATTCAGCGGAAGTATGGGTGCGGGAAATTAAAGATAATAATAGTAATGTTTTCCCGGGTGATATTGAATTGCCCGACGGATGGCATTATAAAAATAATTCTATTTATTCTGACAGTGTTACCAGTGTCCCTTTAGAAATTGTTTTTGAAAGTCCAAATAATTCAAGTATTACGTTTGAAAAGCATACCTGGAGTGGAATTGTTGAAATTAAGTCAGAAAACTGCTCGGAAAAAATAGATTTATATTCTGAAAAACCCGGAATTTTAAAATTTAATATTCCATCAACATTTGCTAAAGAAAATCATAGATTTTATAGTTTTATAACAAATATTGCTGTTTACGCATTTATTTTTTCTTTATTGCTTTTTTGCAAATATTATATAGAACATATTTTGAAAAATACAGCTCGTACTTCTAACACTTTTTCGGGTTTTACGTTAGAGATTTCTTTCTTGTTTTCTATTTTGGTTATAAGGAGTTTTTATGCAGCTTATTGGCAATGGGGACTTCTTTGCCCCGACTCCTTCACATATATTGATTACAGTTTTGAAGCGTTACTACATATGGATTTTACGCAAGCAGGAAGAACTCCGGTATATCCATTAATTTTGCAAATTATAAAACAATTATCAGGAACTGATAATTATTTGAATATTGTTGTTGCCGTTCAATGTATTGTATCGTACATTAGCGTTATATATATGTACAAGATATGCAATATGATAAGTGAATTGTCATTAATGAAATATATAATTACATTTATGTATGGAACAACAATTGTAGTGTGTGGATGGGATTATGTGATTTTAACGGAATCATTTGCTTTATCAGGTACTGTATTTTTTGCATATTATATTATTGATTATATAAGAAATGATCAAAATGGAATAAAGGCAATTATACTTCTGTTCGTTTTGATATTTTTAAGACCATCTTTTTTGTTGCTTTTTTACATTTTGTTGATTTTTCTATTGATTCGGGTTTTATATAAAAAAGCCAATACTAAAAAGGTATTTATAACCTGGTTGGTATGCTGGAGTGCTATCATGATATATTCTGGTATTTTTTACATGGCACATGGAATTTTTTCAATTTCGGATCCAATGCCGCGACAATTACTATATGTTTGTATGGAAAGGGATTATTATCAAAATTATGAGGATAAAGAATTTGTTCAAAAAGTTCAAGTAGAATTAGAAAAATCCGATGCGACTACATGGTCTGCTATGACAGAGGTGCTAAACTATTATGGAAAAAATAAATCACAAAAAATTGCAAAAAAATGTATTATAAATAACATAACACAATATATAAAAGATGAATGGAATATAAGTATGGAAATATTACAGTACGATTTTGGTACATACGCACAAGAAGGAGAAAACGTGTCTGATTCTTTTAGGACTTATTTTCGTATTTTAGATACAATGACAAATTTGGTCAAACCTATTCACGGATTATTGATAGGAGGTATTACTTTATTTATATCTATTTTTAATTTTGCCAGGGGGAAAATAGCATGGCTGGCATGTGGATTTTCTGCTTTTATTTGGGGGATATTTCTCTCAACAATGATTTTGACTTGCTCAGAATATGCAAGAACAATGATTCATATTGTTCCGTTCTTATTTATTGCAATAGTTTATTTGTGTGAAAAGTATATTTATCATAAGGATTATTTTGTTGACCCTTTCCCCATGATGTTTAAAAAGCAAATTGTAAAGAAATATAAAATGTGAGATGAATAAATGAATACAATAACAAGAGATAAAATAATCATAGGCGCGGGTTTATATGGTTTGTATTCTGCTTTGTACTGCGCAAAAAGAAATGAACATATCACAGTGCTTGAATATGATAGTAAGGCGTTCTCCAGGGCTACTTACATTAATCAGGCGAGGGTACATATGGGGTATCATTATCCCCGTTCGCTTTCTACAGCAGAGAAGTCGGCGCATTATTTCCGGCGTTTTATGGAGGATTATGGGTTTTGTGTATTGACTAAATTCGATCAGGTTTATGCGACCAGCAGCCAGTTTTCCTGGACGAATGCGGAACAGTTTCAAAAGTTTTGTCATAACGCGGGCATTCGGTGTGATGCTGTCAGCCCTAAGCAGTATTTTAATGACGGGATGTGCGACGGTGCATTTTTGACAGAAGAATATACATATGATGCATATATTTTGCGTGACTATTTTCTGACAGAATTGGCTAAATACCCCCATATTGAAATTTTATATAATCAACAAATTTCTAAGATAAACAAGTGCGAGAGTTGTTATTCCGTTATTTGTGAGGATGGCAAAAGGTATGAGAGTCCATTTCTTTTGAATGCTACTTATGCGTCAACGAACCAAATATCCAGAATGGCGGGCTATGAACCATTTAAAATTAAGTATGAACTCTGCGAGATTATACTATGTTCTGCGAATAGATATATGGAAAATACCGGTTTGACAGTGATGGACGGACCGTTTTTCTCTATTATGCCGTTTGGAAAGACAGGATATCATTCCTTGACTTCTGTGACTTTTACCCCGCATGTGACAAGTTATGCAGATTTCCCGGCCTTTGAATGCCAAACACATTCCGAAAAAGTTCAATGTACCACTGAACAGTTGGGTAACTGCAATCTCTGTCCCGCCAGGCCAGAGAGCGCCTGGCCATATATGTCTAGCCTTGCCCACAAATATATAAAAGATATCTACGATTTTACCTATGAACGGTCTTTGTTTTCTATGAAGCCTATATTAAAAGCTTCGGAAATCGATGATTCCAGACCGACGGTTATTCGGACATTTTCTTCGGATCCGACCTATGTGGCGGTTCTGTCTGGAAAGATAAATACTGTTTATGACTTAGACGAGGTATTAGATAATGGATAAAACAAAAGAAAAAAATTTTATATCCGCAGTGGTTTATGTACATAATGCGGAAGATATGATTGAATATTTTCTAAATACGCTAAATACTTATCTGAGCAATACGTTTCTAAAATATGAGATCATTTGTGTCAATGATGGATCGGCTGATAACAGTGTATCAGTTATCAGAAAATTTGCAGATACAGAAAAAGATGGGATGGTCAGTATACTTAATATGAGTTATTTTCAGGGGATGGAGATGGCAATGAATGCGGGAGTCGATCTGGCAATTGGAGATTTTGTCTATGAATTTGATACGACCGTCATTTCCTATCCGTTGAAACTGATGCGTGATTTATATGATCGATGTTTGCAGGGATATGATATTGTTGCTGCCTGTCCCAAAAGCAGTGGACACCCGATTTCGGATGTGTTTTACCGGTTATATAATGGCGCAACAGGTTCACATAATAAGATCAGAACAGAAGCTTTTAGGATACTATCCCGCCGCGCTATCAACAGGGTTCAATCCATGAGCAAAACGCTGCCATATCGTAAGGCTGTTTATGCTAATTGTGGGTTGCAAACTGACGCAATCCTGTATGCGCAGAGCGTAAAGATTCCGCCAGCAAAGCTGGAAGAAAGAGATATGCAGAAAGAGACTGCCATAGATGCTTTAATACTTTACACGAATATTGCATACAGGTTTGCTTTTTCTTTTTCTGCACTTATGATTATCATTACGCTGGCCGTGGCAGTCTATACAGTTACCGTTTATATGACCAGTAAACCGATTCAGGGGTGGACGACTACCATGTCTGTTTTGGCATTTGGTTTCTTTGGTGTCAGCTGCCTTATGACAATCTTGATCAAATATGCTTCTTTGATACTACGGACTGTATTTACAAAACAAAAATATGTAATCGAATCTATAGAAAAATTAAAATAACAGGGAAAAACGGCGGATTGACAGAATCTGTATTTGTACCTAAGGAAAGTGAAGAAATGATGACCAGTAGGAAACAGTTAAAAAAGAAAGCAATCTATTGTGCAGGAATGCTGCTTTTGTTTATTTTGATCTATGTAGTCGGAAGCTATTGTCTCTATGGAACTATCTATTCCATGTTTGGAAGTGGGAGCCGCCATACATGGGAAACAGAAGATCTGATAGAAGCAAGTGAAAATTTCCAAATCCAGGAAGATGGTACTTTTCTTGCTACAGCGCCGGATGCCTGCTTTATTATACAGGAATCTTTTGGCGTCAGCACTATAATAATAGAGATTGGTAAAACAGATGAAATATGCGAAATACAGTTTTCCTACGGTTCGAACTATTCTGATCGTTTAATGCTTCATAAAGGAGCGAACTATTTACAGCTTCCGGAGGGGGCTTTTGATAGAATTCGTATCGGGCTTGTACAGAAGGGAGGATCGAAATTACCTGTCAGGCGTATTACGGCTTATGGAAGCAGGGTGGTGCCTTCGTGGTTCATGGCATTGGTGATTGTGGTTTGGGCTGTTTTGACAAAGACTATTTATGCGCGGCTAATATCTCATACAGAAAAAAGTCGGGAAATAGAAGACCTTGGAAATGCGGCTGTAAACAGGACAACTGAAGAAAATATATCCCAAATGCCAAACAGAATATATTCAATATCTTATCTTCGAGTAATTGCTTTAGGAATGATCTTGTATGATCATTTGGGAGCTATGCGCAATGGTGAGTGGATTATAAAAGGTGTGGCAGATCTTATCATTTGTACGCCCTTACATGTCATCCAGGATTTCGGTGCGCTGGGTGTAAGTTTGTTTTATTTGCTTGCAGGTTTTTTATTTATTCATTCCAATAGAAGGAAAAATAAATGTATCCGTTCTAATTGTAGAAAGATTGCCAGGATATATATATTTACTGTCCTTTCTTTTGCAACTTTTTGGGGATTTCAATGGATAGTAAATCAGATTCGTCCCACATATTGGTCGCGGTTTTCTTTAAAAAACTGGGTAGGCTGCGCGACACTGATAAATCATTTTAATGGTGTTGGAGAAAATGTAAATGGGACAACCTGGTTCCTTATTCCCTTATTTCTGTTTTATTTGCTTGCTTCTGTTTGCTGTCAAATAGCTAAAAAGAATACTGTTAAGGTGCTGATATATTTAGAAGGTATTATGGCGGTATTGCCGATTTTAGGTGCGGCTGGCAGCCGTTTGCCGGTCATAACATATGTATCACCGCTGTTTCCTTTTGTATCTATTCCTGTTACAGGAATGATTATTTATGCCTGTTTTACAAAAGAAATTTCTTATCCCAAAGGCCTGGGGTTTGGAGCGTTTAACTATGTCATGATGACACTCTCCTTTTATAAATTGAATACAGGATATTATGCGGATACATCTTATATTATTTCCTTTGTGTATGCTGTACTGTTGCTGATCATATTTGTGGCAGGAGAAAGATCGTTTAAGAGAAATGGATTTATAGAATTTTTTGGGAAAATCAGTTTGTCGGTTTATCTGGTACACATGATGTGGGGAGGGTTATTTATGTCATTGTTGGAACCAATGACAGGATTTTCTTTGGCTTTTGTCTGCTCGTTGGGATTGGTGATAATTGTGTCCTGGCTTCATTATGCTTTAATTGAAAATAAATTATTAAAGGTAATATAGAGAAAGTATGAAAGATATCAGTAAAAAAACGCAAATTTGGAAGAACAGATTTCTAAAGTATTGGAATTTGAAATTTGTATTTTTGTTGAGCGTGATGGCGATAGTTGTATGTTTTGGAGTATATTTGTTATATTCTTTTGTGCAATATCCCCAATTTGTGTTAACTCAGAAAATGTTGTATGGTGATAATAATCAAAATCTGAAAGATTTTGAAATTATAGATTCAGGTATAAGATCTATATCGGGTGATCCGTGGATTGAATATCATCTAGCCCGGCCAGCTAGATTAAAAGTAATTGAACTGGACATTTCAGGAGTTACACAGCCAGATGTGTGGGGAGAAGTATTTGATACCGATACCTGGAATAGTGTTGTGTATCGTGTAAAAAATGGAAAAATTCTGATTTCCTTTTATGACAGGGAAAGCCCTGAGAAGCAGAATTTCAGATTTGATCTGGTGGCTTCTAATTCAACCTATATAGAAGTAAACCAAATAGTGATTAATTCCAGATACGGACTGTTTTGTAATGCGATAAAACAATTACTGCTTGCTTTATTGTATATTTTTATTTATGAAGCGGCACTGTTTTTATTATACGATTTTATAAGCTGCGAAGATAAAGATATTTTCAGAAAAAAGATACCTGCATTAATCTGCATGGCGATTCCGTCCGTTTTGATGGGATATATATTATTGTATCATATCTTTTTGTCTCCTGTTAGAGTCAATTTATTTATCTGGATGTACTTGCTTGTTATTTTAAGCATGTTGATGTTGATTCTGCAAATATACAATAGTAAAAAAAAGAGTTCTGTTCTTGAATTTACAGTAATTTTCCTGGGCGCAGCTTTAAATACAGGAGTTATGGAAATATTATCGGGAATAGAGTATAATTTTCATAATCTAAACGCGCTTTTCTGGAATATTCTGCTGGCAGTATTTCCGACACTTTTTTTGTATTGTATAATAAGAAACGCAAAATGGGCAATAGCAATAAGCCATATGTTTATTGTTATACTTGCTGTTATTAATCATTATTTCTTTCAATTCCGGGGAAATCCGTTTGAATTATCGGATTTTCTGATGGCAGATACGGCTTTGACTGTACTGGGAAGTTATACTTTTAAAATAGATCAGGAGCTTTTATTTTGCCTGATATTTGAAATTGGGATGATATGCTGCCTGGCGCTTATGGATAAGAGAAAGGTAAAAGGTTCAGAACTGATCATCTCATTAACAATGAGTTGCTGTATATTGGGTGCAGGTGTGGTATATTCGCCTGATGTAAGTTATTGGAATATGGTTAACGACACACAGAACTTTGGGTATATAAGTTCGTTTGTGGCATATGCAAAGCATGATCTGGCGCCCAGAAAACCTGCAGGGTATTCGCAAGAGCAGATATTAGATATATTAAAGGGATACGAGGACGGGCGGCCATCGTCAGAATATCCAAATATAATTGTGATCATGAATGAAGCATTTGCGGATCTCCCGAAAACGTATGGTTTCTCGACAGATGAAGAAGGAACGCCGTTTATTGATTCATTAGAGGAAAATGTGATAAAAGGGGATATCCTTGTATCTGTATTTGGAGGGAGTACGGCAAATACAGAGTATGAATTTCTGACCGGCAATACAATGGCATTTTTGTCAGAAGGAAATGTTCCATACATGCAGTTTATAAAAAGTGAACAGGAATCTCTGGTTCATGAATTAAAAGATTTTGATTACCAGACAATTGCTTTTCATCCGTATGCCGCGGGAAATTATAAAAGGAATATCGTATATCCGCTTTTGGGATTTGATAAATATGTTACAGCGGAGGATGACCTTTATTACAGGGAAAATCTGCGAGGGTATATGAGCGATGAGGCGGATTTTCTAAATTTAATTGATATTTATGAAAAACGTGATATAAAACGTCCGTTTTTTATATTTAATGTAACAATGCAGAATCATGGCGGATACAGTCTTTATAACAGTGAAGTGGATATCACAATTAAACCAGAGTCAGAAAAAATACAACATGTGCAGCTTTTAGAGTACCTTTCTTTAATTAAGGAAACCGACAGGGCATTTAAAGGGTTAGTGGAGTATTTTGAAAAAGAGGATGATAAGACAATTATAATGATGTTTGGGGATCATCAGCCCGGCCTGGATGCGGATGTTTATAATGCTGTGAAAGAGAATGGAGAATCAGGCTCTGTGGAAATGTCAGAGCTGCCATATGCGGTGCCATTTGTATTGTGGGCTAATTATGACATTGAATCAAAAGACAGTGTATTGACATCACCCAATTATCTGCGCGCCATGCTCTTTGAGGCAGCGGGCATTCCACTTAGCAGGTATGATCAGTTTTTACTTGCCTGTCAGCAGAAATATCCCGCCATCAATCGTATGGGGTATTATGATGAGGCAGGGAATTTTATGTCAATGGCCAACGGTCTGGAACAGGAGGGGATATTAAGAGAATACCGGATGCTTCAGTATGCAAATATGTTCGACAAGACAGCCTGGAAGCAGGCAATGACGGACCTCGCAATGGGAGGGACCCTTTCAGATTAAAGCCTATATCAAAATAACATAAAAATATGTCAAAACATGTCAAAAATCTCCCGCCCAATCGTTTTATATAAAACGACGATCTGAACGGAGCCTCTATGTGCCGTTGCAGATCAGGCATGGGAGGTTATAAGATGATATATGATCCGAAACCGTTCGGGACAGCACTGAAAAATGCGCGGATGGAGCGGAAGCTGACGCAGGCGGAGCTGGCTGAAAAGCTTGACATTTCTTTGTCCTATTTAAAAGATCTGGAGCGTTTCAGAAATGACCCAAGTTTTAAAGTGTTTGAAAGAACCGTCCGGTATTTCAACATTTCGGCGGATGACGTTATCTATCCGGAACGGGAACAGACGGACGAAACCCGTCAGAAAGTGCTTCGTCTGCTGAAAAGGTGTGATGAAGAGCAGATGAAGATGATTCTGGCGGTTGCGGAAGCCCTGCTTTCTGACAGCGATAAAAATTCAGAGTCAAAGCGGCGGATACCGGGAAAGCGGTGACCGCCCAGGGCCCTGTCCGCCTTCTTGACAACTCCCCGGAATCATGCTAAATTTATCAGAAATCAATTTACGAATGGGGTATGTTATGGACAGTAAAGTTAAGATTATCGGCTGTACGCAGGAACCGGACCGGATCACTTCCTGCGGCGCCCGGATTTCCACGACGATGGGGGATTCGCTGGCGATTTTCGAGAAGGCCGTGGATACACAGAAGAATCAGGCGCTGGTGAAGAAGGTGCTCGCTTCGGGGCATAAGACGCTGGTTGAGCACATCAGCTTCAATCTGGCCTTTGTCAATGTCTCCGCTTATGTAGAGCAGTTTATGCTGGAGTTCCGCCTTGCCGCCTTTACGGTGAAATCAAGGCGTTACGTGGATTTCAGCCATATGGGCTTCCAGACCCCTTCCTTTGTCGACGGGGATGGGGAGCCGCTGAAGAACGCGGAAGAGCTGGAGAAGCTCTACACGGAGCATATGACCTGGCTCTTCCGGGAATACGAAGACTTTGTGCAGGCCGGTATCCCCAAGGAGGACGCCCGCTTTCTGCTGCCGTATTCTTACAGAAGTAATTTTTACTGTACCGTGAACGCCAGAGAACTGTGCAACGTTCTCTATTCCATGCTCTGCGGCAGAGGCAGGGGACATGCGGAACTGCGGGCGCTGGGAGAGGATCTGCAGCGGCAGGCGGCCGGGCTGTGCCCCTTTATCTTTGACGATCTGTCCGTCATGGAGAGCGGTACGGAGGACAAAGGCGAAGGACTCGCGAAGCTGCTGGGGGACGCTGCCGGACAGGAATACGTCCGGGAAGCTTCTGTGGAGCTGCTGGCGCATACGGAGGATCCGGATACGGCGGTTGCCAGAGCGGCGCTGATCGCGCACACCAACCTTCCCACGCCGGCGATCGGCCGCCTTCTTGAGGACAAAGAACGCATCCGTCAGATTGTGGAGCTGGTGCTGGCGGACCGCCGCCCGCGGGAGCTGGAACAGATTTCCTTTACCTTCAGAATCAACTGCATTACGCTGGCGGCCGTCACCCACCTGACCCGTCACCGGATGCAGGCGATCATGATTCCGCCTTTTCAGGACGTCTGCCGGTGCGGACGGTATCTGATTCCGGATACGGTGAAAGCGGATCCCGCGCTGCTTGAGCGGTATCAGGCGGCCTACGCCCGGACCGGGGAGCTTCACCGGACTCTGCGCGCGGCCGGCCTCAATAAATACGAGATTTCTTACCTCTATCTGAGCGGAAATGTAATCGATATCACGACGACCATGAACGCGCGCGAGCTGCGGCACTTTATCAGCCTGCGCTCCTGCAGCCGGACCCAGTGGGAGACGCGCGCGATCGCGGTGCGGATGTTGAATCTGCTGCGGGAAGTCTCCGGGACGCTGTTCGGCCATTACGGACCGAGCTGCTATACGTTCGGCCGCTGTCCGGAGGGGAAGATGACCTGCGGGAAATACGAGGAAGTGCAGCGCAGATTCCGCGCGACGCCGGTGGAATTTTGAGAGGATGAGAACCGATGGAATACTGGGATGTCTGTGACGCCCGCGGAACGCGGCTCGGATATACAAAACGTTCGGACGAAGCATTCCGGCCGGGCGAATACCATGTCGGCGCTTCCGTGTGGATTGTCAATTCCGGAGGGAAGCTGCTCATCCAGAGGCGCGCGGCCTGCAAACGGACCGGGGCGGACCTCTGGTCCATCACCGGAGGAAAGGTGCGCGCGGGGGAGAGCAGCAGAGAGGCCTGCGTGCGCGAGGTGAAGGAAGAACTCGGTTTTGCACTGGAAGAACAGCAGATCCGTTTCCTGTACAGAAGCACAGGTTCGGACATGCTGTTCGACGATTACATTGCCGTCGGCGATTTTCCGCTTGAGGAGGCGCGCCTGGAAGCTTCGGAAGTCAGCGAGGTCCGCTGGGCCGATCTGGATGAGATTCTGGCGCTCTGGCGGAACCGGGAATTTATGTATAACAATATCGCGGATCTCGACGCGGTCAGAGACTATCTGCAGCGTCATTTTTCGATTATGCATACGGGTGCCTGAGGAAAATTGTCAGCAGAGCTGACAGGCACCCGATGCGCGAGTAGGGAAGAAACCTCCCCTACTCGATTAGGGAAACATGGGTGAAAGCAGTTTCCAGAAGCCGGCCGGCGCGCGACAAAACAGCGTCCAGCCGGCTTTTTAACTGTGTCTCGCTGATCTCCCGGCGGATCAGGCACGCCGCGATGTCCTTGAGGGCGGAAAACTGAAGCGCACGCAGTTCCTTCAGATTCCGCGCTGCCGTCTCGCGTTCCGCGTCCGATGACAGTTCCCGGCGGTATACGCTCTGGAGCCTGTGGGCGGCGGACTCGAGCTCCAGTTCGGAATACGTACGCCAGACCCGCTCAACCGTATCGTCGGCAAAACGGTACGGGTACATCAGATCGTCGAGAAGAAATTCATTGGCGCGTACCCCGGCCGCGCGCGCAAGGCTTTCCGTAAAGGGCTGGATCCGCAGCGGTTTTATGAGACTGGAGGCGAGCGAAGAGAGCCCGTGAGCCTCTATAAAGCGGATATTTTCTTCGATGTCGTCAGGCGTCATCAGATCGTCAAAGAAAATAAAGCCGATATCAATTGCCAGGCCGTCTTTTTCCAGTTCCCTGAGCCGTTCGATGGCCAGGGCGTTCGTTTTTACCGTCGTGCATTTGCAGTACCTCTTCAGCTGCGCTTCGCAGCCCGATTCCAGGCCGACAAACAACTCTTTGAGCCCGCAGTCCATAAAACGCCGGATCGCTTTCCGATTGCTTTCCCTGAGAAGATCCGTGGGTCTTACGGATACAAAGAAGTTCATATCGGGAGAGATCCCGCCCTGCTTCATCTTCATGCGGATCCGCTCCACCAGTTCGGAAAATCTGGCGCTGTCGCCGCCGATAAAATCCTCGTCGCAGAAATAAACCGTCGTCAATCCGAGCCGGCTCAATTCCGTTAATTGTTCCAGTACGGTATCGAGCGGGATCGGACGCCATCCGGTATGATTGTATTTGTGATCGGCGCCGCAGAAGCTGCACCGGTTCCAGGAACATCCGCGGCTGGCTTCGATCCGGGCGATGCCGCGGCGCTGCCGAAGCTGCGGATGAAACGGGCGCAGAGGCGGCAGATAGCCGCGCATGTCGCAGACGGCGCGCGGCGTCGTTACCGGCCGGCCCTGTTCCATCCAGGCCAGATTCGGGACGCGGGAATAGTCCGGATGTTCCTTCTGATATTCCCGGACCAGCGCTGTCCACGCGTCTTCCCCTTCCCCGATCATGCACAGGAGATCCGGGTACCGGTTCAGCAGCGCTTCCCAGCCGAAGGTGGGGACGGAATTTCCCGCGACGATCGGTCCCCGGAAACCGGATTCTCTGCAGAGCCGGTGCAGATGCTCAAAGACCTCCATTCCGTTGATATGGATGCCGACGCCGATGATGTCGTACTGCAGAGGGTCGAGTGAATCATGATCAAAAGGAAACCATTTGATATCTACGGATACCTCTCCGGGCAGATCCCTTAACAGATGCGCGGCGATCAGTTCGATTCCGATCGGTTCGTTTAATTCGTCTCTGACGTCGCCGGTGTCGTATAATAAAATATTTGTCATTTTTTATCCTTCTTTCTCACGGCAGTTCCCGGACGGCTGACTTTAACCGGTAACAAAATTCGTAGAGGGGGTCGCGGCCGCGCTGGATGTGTTCCACGAACCGGTCGCTGGCGTGGTATTTGAAAGCGGTCTCCATGCTCCTGACCGGCGGGAAGAACATCCTCAGTATCGTGATCACCAGAGGGACTCCGATCTGAACGACGGGGGAGGTGAAGGAGAGACACAGCCCGACCGGCAGAACCAGGCCGTTGAAGAAGGCGTCCAGAATCTTATATACCGTCTCCTTGCGCTTCTCCATTTTTTCCAGAGAATTCTTTTCCTGACCGAGAAAAGCGTCCAGTTCCTGCACGCTTTCGTACACGATCTCAAACAGCGCGAGGAAATCCGTCCAGTATTTATGAGACATGATGTCCTGATAATCGGCAAGGCTCAGACAGAGGATGTCCTGCGCCCGGATTCCCATGACGGACAGCAGATTTCCCATAAAGTACGGATCGACGATCAGGCTGGTCCCCTTTTCGTGGGTGCGGATCAGGCTGCCGCGCAGATCAATCTGCCGGAAATACGGGTTATAGGAGACGACGGTATTCATCGTGTACGTTCCGCTGAAATAATAGGCGTTGCTCATAAGCGTCATAAAATAGCGGTTCTGCTGTCCGGAAAGGTCGGAATTTGTCCGCATTCCCGTGAGGATATCCCGGAACTGTGTGCTGTGCACGGCTTCGCCACTCTGGTCGGAGAGCGTATCCATCTGCTCCAGTATCAGCCGGGACTGCTTTTTGTGCCGCCCGGAGTCTGCAAGCAGCTCCCTTAGATGCGTGTCGAAGAGAACGAGCTGCGTCTTCTCGTCCGTTCGGTTGTGTTCCGCCTGATCGTTCGTCAGCAGCCGGTTCCGGATCAGTTCCGCCTGCATTTCCTTGGCGCGCCGTACAATCGGGTCCGGGATCCGATCGGTGCGGGAGGTGAAGTAATCGTCCATCCCTCGCGCGTAATCAATCGACACCACCCTGCCCGCCCGGAAAAATTCCCCCAGACTCTTCTCCAGCTCCAGAATCCGCGCGCAGTCCGTATAGAGCAGGTGCGACGGCGGCAGGACCACATGGTCGCACAGAAACATCAGAAGCCGGATGTTCAGAATATGATCAGGAGGATGCCGCCGGTCCAGCAGCTGCCGGTATTCCAGTTCATATTCAGGATAATAGATATATTTCATGGCCGCCTCCTTCCGGGAAATTATGTATAATATTTAATCTTATACCGGGGAGAGAATGAAGACAATATGGCGGTGTCATACTTTGTCGAAAACGGGGAGGAGACGCCCGGTTTGGCCGCCGCTGCGGATTTTTCGGAAAGGGCGTTCCGGCCGGCAGTCCCTATATCGGGAAATCATTGCAAATAATACGTATAATTGAAAAAAATATTTGGTAAATCTGGCCAAAAACGCATGGAAATATTGACAAAATCTTGACGGGCGAGTAGAATAAAAATGTTATTATACAAAAATTCCCTGTATTGGGAAAACGGTAGTCGATCAGGAAATCTCTGGAGCGGTACGGCAAGATTGGAGAGTGGATGGTATCCAAAACCGGAAGAAGGTGCGGAGGGAGGTGAACGGCGCTCTTGAAAAGGGCCGGAAAGAGATGCCGGGTCCCTGAAAGGATCAGGAATACCAGGGAAGGAAAGCGTTCACGCGCGTGATCTGTGGGACAGTATCCGGCAGGTGCTTCGCATACTCTTCGCTGTCCGCGCCGGTAATCGGCAGAGCCTGGAAGACTATACGCAATGAATAAGGAGGAATAAGGAATGAGTGAATTCATGAAGCGGTTGCAGCTCAGACGGATTCTGGCTGCGTTCCTGGCTGCCATCATGGTTGTGACGGTTGTACCGCCGTCGGCAGTCTTTGCGGCCGAGGATTCCGCTCTGGAAGCAGTCGAACCGTCCGCTGACGAACCCTCGGATGAGACCGGCGCAGCGGCGGACACCAAAGATGTGCTTCCCAAGGCGGAAGACAAGACGGAAACGGTCTCCGGCAACGGCAGCCCGGCGGAGCCGGCTGACGATGAATTTGTCGCGGATGTCACGGCGTCGGAAGATCCGGCAGCCGACACCTACGAGATCGTAAGCAGCATCGACGATTCCGCCAGGACGGCTGTTTATACGGGCTATGAGCAGTTCAGAGGCGCCGTACAAAAAGGCGTAACCGTCAAAAAGAATGGTACGAAAGTGGACTACTGGGAATGGGCTTCTGAAGGCGTGAAGGTGGAATGGAAACAGAAGGACAGCGCGGGCGCGTGGGGCGCGGCATCCGAAGCTTATCCGGTCTATGCGGGCGCTTATCAGCTGACCGTGCGTATTCCGAAGGCATCCGGAGACGGCAACGAGGCGATCCTGGATCCCCTGGTTGAGTTTACGGTAACCCCGGCTCCGCTGAAGGCGGAAGTGCAGGGCGATCCGATGACCGTAACACCCGGAACCAAAGCCGCGGATATCAAGGCGGCCGACGTTCCCCGGCTGAGGGCTGAGGATCTCAACGGATCGACGCTGCTTGGCTATGATCCCGAATCGGATCAGAATACGCTGACCGTCGCGGTTGACAAGATCCGGGACGCGGTGTCGGGCGAGACTCCGGACACGCTGCTGGAGAACGGCGATTACGTGGCTGATCTTACCATCGGCAAGGACGAGAGCAAGCTGTCTGACGCGGAGAAGGAAACGCTGAAGAACTACGAGCTGCAGACAAAGCTGTCCGTCGATATCACGATGGGCAACCTGATCGATACGAAAGTAGAAGTGACTCTGGGCGACGACACAGGGAAAACCTGGAAGAAGACCAAAGATGTGGACGGGAAAGACGACGGCGGCATCACCTGGGATTATACCGGGAAGACCGAGTGGCCGGAGGAAGGTTCCTATACGTTTAAGGTCTCTTACGACACCGGCAAGACCGACGCGGATGGAAAGCCTGTCTATGCGGCGGTGGAAGGCGCGGAGGTCACAGGAACCTGGTATGATGAGGACGGCGCGGAGATTGAGCCTCCGACCGACGCGGGAAGCTATGAGTATGTTCTTACCTACAGAGACGAGGAAGGACATATCTACGGCGAAGGCGAGGTACGGGTTCCGGTTACGATCGCTCCGGTACAGCTGACGCTTGTCCCCGAGCTTCCGGCGGAGGAAGTGCTCTATACGGGCGTGACGGCGGCCGAAGTGCTTGCGAAGATCGGTTACAAGGCGCTGGACGCGCAGGGGAATGATATCACCCAGACGGAAGCGTTCGATAAGGACCGCTTCTGGGGCACATCCTATTATGACAGCATAAGAACACAGCCGTTCGAGCCCATATTCGAGGTTTGGGAAGTGGAGAAGCTCGAGGCGGATCCCACGGCAAAAGAGCCGGCGGAAACCAACTTCACTTATGTAGGAGAAGTAGAATATTCCGAAGCGCTGGAAAGCGGCAAGCTTTACCGGATCGTCTTTACGGGGTACAAAGGCGTCTATCGGTCTTATGGAGAAAGCACATGGGAATCCAGGACGAGAATCAATGACACTTCTGTAGACTCTGCGACGGCGAACTATCAGGTCTACGATGCGTCCGACGTTCGGCAGAAAGACGCGAATACCTGCGCGCTTACTCTGACGGCCGGCATCGAGACGACGATTGATGTCAGCGCGATTCTGGCGACCAAAGAGGCCGCAAGTTCGAGCTTTGACAAGCCGATCATCAGCGGATATGACGAGACCAAGGGCCTCTACGCTGAGAGAGACGAGTATAAAAAAGCGGTCGTAAACGGAACAGACGGAACGAAAGCCGCAGAGAACTATGATCCGTCCATTACTTACGACTGGTATTATCTGTACAATATAGAGGAAGTTCCGAACGAGGACGGGACGGCGACGAGCCTCAAGCCGGTATGGAAAAAAGCTCCGTTCCGCAACAGCCCGCAGGATGCGGGGGTATACAGGCTGCTGGTATCCTACGAGGACGAAACACATCAGTACCGTCCTTCGTCGGCGGAAGTAATCTATCAGATCTCTCCGCTGATCGTTTCGGTAAAGCCCACGGAAGAGTATACGGTATACACCGATGAGAAAGTCGACGATTTCCTTTCCTGGAATCTGCTTAACGAGGACGAGTGGTACGAATGGAGCCGTAAAGAGAACAAGGAATGGAAGATTGTTCCGGTGATGGTAAATGCGGCCGGCGAACTCGTAGACGGCGATCCTGTGGAATGGGATGCATACGATTATCGGATTGACTGGACCGTCCAGAAGAAAGCCGCGACGGGAGAGGAGTGGCAGGATGTTGCTTCCAGCGCACTGTTTGAAGAGGGTGCGGAATACAGGCTGACCGGCCGTCTTGTGCGCGATGATATCAATTATGTTGATTATGATACTGACGCGGCCGGAAAGGAGATTGTATACAGCCTTCCCGCGAAAATCAATGTGAAAAAGAGCGCCGGCGAGCTGGAGGTCAAGGTAGACGAGACGAAGATCGCGTCTCTGACCAAGGTGTACGACGGAGAAGCGTTTGACATCACCGAAGGCATCAAAGCGGGCCTGGTCCAGATCGTGGACAAAGCAACGCAGGCGGCGATCCCGTACGACAGCTGGGCGGCGGAAGGAATTCTTACTTATTGGGACAATCCGGAATATGGTGTGGATGTGCCGGTCAACGGAGGTTCCTACACCTATTACGTAGAATTCCATGGAAGCGAAAAGTATAAGATACTGGATGCGACGCCGACGGTAACGGTAACGATCACTCCCAGAGAAGTGACGGTTACTCCGCAGTTGAAAGAGAACATTGCTGCCGGAACGTCTCCGTATGATGCGTATGACGTCAGAGGCACGGTCTTTGGCCAGGCGGCTTCGGCGGAGGACAAGGCGGGAGTCATCGAGAAGGACAAAGACGCGTTCACCTGGCAGGTCTATTATGACGAGTGGGAAGAGTTTTATCATTACGGCTGGCCTGCATTCTACTATGACAGCAGTGCAAACGACGCGTCCAATTACCGCTCGATGCTGCAGTTTGACGTATTTGACGAGCAGGGCAATCAAGTGTATGGCGGGCTGAAAGGCGGAAAGACCTACACGGTAAAATTCAGTGACGGAAATCTGGCTTATCCGTACAGCGAGAACTATACGCTGAAAAGCGGCGAGTCACTGTCCTTTACGGCGGTGCGCGGAAGCGCGTCGGTATACGCAACCAGTTATGATGATGTAGAGCTGGTTCAGATCAAACATATCATTGAGGAAGACGAGAGCCATACGATTACCGCAAGGGACGGGATTCCTTATTATCGGAGCATTTGGCTTGACGGCAAAGAGAGAAAAGGAAACTTTATTGCAATTCGGATTCAGAAACCGAATGAATATAGCAGTTTCCCGGAGACGGCTCTCTATGAGAACAGCATAAAGAATGCAGGCGGTTATTGTGTCCGTCAGAGAAATTACATTTATGTAATCTTCGAGGCGAAGGCGGGAGAAAAACCTGCGTTTGACATCCGCTGGGAAGACGGCTACGTCGAGCATTTTGTGTTTGATTTCACGGAGGCGACGCTGCTGCCCGACTTAAAAGAAGCGGTATCGCCGAAATCCCTCTCGCTGATCAGCCCGATGAAGAAGATGGCGGTGGGCGAGACGCAGCAGTTGGATGTCAAGCTGGCGAAAGTGCAGCAGTCCGATCATATCCATCTGTCCTATGAGGTGGATAAGACCGACGTCCTGTGCGTCACCGATACCGGATACATTACTGCTTTAAGCCCGGGCGACGCGACCGTAACGGTTTATTCTTCTAAGGAAGAAGACGACGGTACGTTCACGGCAACCGTTCCTGCGAAGAAGACAGTGCTGAAAGTAAAAGTCAGCGATGTGACCGCGCCTAAGATCAAGAAGACGACGGCGACGGACATCGATGTAGAAGTGCAGTATACGAAAGTCAGCGACGGATACCGCCGGGAGTTCTACGTATTGGAAGGAAAACGCACCGCGAATGATTTCGAGACCGCGATTAATTCCATGAAGAACGGCCAGTGGCGCGGCATCTTCGCGATCGCTCCTCTGTATACCGCCGACGCGGATTATGCGGTCAACAAGAACACCTGGGCGCAGTGGCTGTATGATCTGTCGATGAAGACGGAATACACGGTATACGTGCGGAATGTGAGCGCAATCCGTACGCTGGACGACGGCTGCAAGGTAGTGAAGTCGTTCAACGGTTCGTTCAAGAGCTTCATGACGACGAAGCCTCAGGTTTACCGTCTGGATATGGAATTCGACGAGAAGGTATCCGACGATGGTACCGTGAAGCTGAGCGACGGAAGCACCGCGGTAAAAATTTCCGGCCGCTTCCATGAGATCGGGGAGAAGCCGGCGGCAAACGACGGCGCAAATTATGATTACTTTGACGGAATCAGCTATCCGCTGCCTCTGGACAAAGCAAAACAGGCCTACTATGTGAATCCCAAGCTGACTTATATGGTGGGAACCCTCTATGAGGATTACGCGGGTCCGGACGGATATCTGGGAAGATTTTATGATTCGTATGCTGGCGAAGAGGGATACCTCTACAAGAATCCGCTGGCGACGATCAGCCAGAAGGGACAATTGAAGCTGAAAGGCGCCGGAGAGATCACGATCGTCGTAAGCGACAAGACCACCGGTGTCAGTACCTGGGAGACGCTGAATATCACGGCCGTTCCGGACAGCATCACCGGCAAGAAGACCAAACTTCAGGTAGGACAGAGCGTCTCTCTGGACAGCCTGCTGGTCTATAAGGAGAAGAACAAAGTCCTGACCGGTTCCTTTGACCGCTTTGTCATTGTGGATGAGGAGCTGGAGAAGGCAGTCGCCGACAGCGGATGCTTCGCGTTAAACGGCGGCAATATCACGGCAGTCAAAGACGGCAGCCTGACGCTGACCCTGAAGGACGGGGTAGTCGGAAGCTCCGCTCAGGTAATCCTGCAGTGCAAGGGTCTGGATCCGGTGAAGGGTCTGAAGACCTCCATGATCACGGACAGCTACGCGGATCTGGAATTCACGCATTCCGGCAGCGCTTCGGCATTCCTGATTCGAGTGGAGGACGCGAGGAAAAACGTCATTCAGAGCAAATATGTGACGAAGGCGAACTCCTTTGACGCGGCCGCCAATAAGTACCGCTACAGAGTCAGCGGACTGACGAAGAAGTCCAAGTACAATGTAACCGTAACGGCGCTGTACGGGGCGGTTGAGTCCAAACCGGCGAAGAAGTCGATTACAACCACTCTGCTTCCGGCAAGTTATGTCTCATTAGGAAAGAATGAGCTGGACAGCGGCGTAAGAATAGGACGTGTTTTCGGTGGCGATAGCTGTGGGGATATAAATCAGGCCTATTTTGCGGCAGGGAATACGTACACTTTGACTCTCTATGGAGATAAGCTCAATGAGGGCGCAGTGTATGCGGGGACCGATACGCTGACCTGGTCGGTTGAAGGCGTGAAGAACGCGACGGTCAAGGCCAATCCGGGTACCTTCACGGCGACGCTGAAAGCGGTGAAGTCCGGAACGGTGACGATCGCCGTCAAGTCCAAAGTGACCAAGGCGGTTATTTCCAGATGGAGGCTTACGATCTATGCGGTGGGAGACGCGCTGAACAGCGGACATTATTACGACGAGAACGAAGCGCTGGATAAAGCCGATCCGCCTGCTTTGGACCGCGACTACGAGAACCGTTTGTGGATCGGAACAGGAAGATATGTAAATGGCAGCAATGTGCTGAGCTTTAAAGCGCCGGCAGCCGGGTATTATACGTTCTACTCAACCGGCGAAAGCGACGTTTACGCGGGTTTCAGCCGGAGTAAAGGAGGAGATTCTTTTGCACTCGGAGACAAATCTCCGTCGGCTCTGGACGGCTATACTTCCGGACAGAACTTTGCGAAACAGATCTATCTGACGGCGGGCCAGACAGTCTATGTAAGCATAGACAGTCAAGATGAGTATGGTGACTCTGCTCCCTGCTACGTATACGTAGTCAACAGGTAACAGCAATCGCTTTCCGGCCGGAGGAGGGTTCCTCTCTCCGCCGGATCGCGAACCGGTGCTGCCGTGCGGAAGTTCCGCACGGCAGCACTTTAAAAAGTATCAGGAGATTATTATGAAAAAAAAGATGCTTGCCATTCTGCTGGTGCTGTCGGTTGCAGCCGTCAGCGCGGGCTGTTCCTCCGCGGAAGGCGAAGCGGCCGGTGACAAAACGGCCGGTCAGGAGGAAGCGGATCCGTCTGCGGATGCGGCGGAGACGGACGGCGCGGAAAAGACAGACGATACAGCAGAGACAGAGGAAGCGTCCGCCGTAAAAGACCAGATTGTGGCGTTCATTCCCGGCCGGCCGGACAGCGCGTTCTATGATTTTGCCAATGAGGGCGTTCAGAGCTACGCGGACGAATGGGGGATGGAGGTACGGTACATCAATGATTATCCGGACACTCCGGAAGGACAGGCCGATGCCGTCCGTCAGGCACTGACGCAGGGGGTGGATGCGATCTGCATCTCCGTCGCGGACGCCGGCGCGGTGTCGGAAGCGCTGCAGGAAGCGGCGGATATCGGCGTCGTTGTCTGTACCTGGGAGTCGGACGCGTATCCGCAGGACCGGTCGCTGATGGTCGCTCCGGGAGCGCCGGAAAGCATCGGCAGGCTGATTGCGGAGATGGGGGCGAACGCTCTCGGAAAACGGGGAACGGATCCCGGTGCGGAGCCGGTCCGCTACTGCTGGCATTATTCGGCGGCGGCGGACAAGGATCAGAATTTCTGGCAGTATGAGGGGGAACGGTATATCGCCGAGACTTACCCCAACTGGGAAAACATCGCGCCGGATAATTATTACAGCGGGCAGGATCCGCAGCAGGCCGTTTCGGCCGGCTCCGCGCTTCTGGAAGAACATCCCGACGTGGATCTGATTCTGTGCAATGATCCGACCGCTCTTCTGGGTCAGCTTCAGGCGGCCGATGACGCCGGCCTGACGGGAGAGGAGATCACAATCACCGGTCTGGCTTCCCCCTCTTCGGTCAGGGAATATTATGACAAAGGACTTTTGTATCAGTGGGGACTGTGGGACAGCCAGACGCTGGCGTCGATCGGATGTTACGCCGCCGCTTATCTGGCGGCCGGAAATTCGGTGGCCGTCAATGACGAGGTTGCCGTCCCGGGAATCGGAACCTACACGGTGGAAGCCAATGAGCGGATTGAAACCGGCGCGGGAACCGGGGAGGAAAACAGCGGAGTCCTCCTTTTTGAGGAATTTTTACGGTTTGACGATTACAATATCGACGATTTCGATTTTTAATATGCTTATTATCTTATATTTGACATAGAGACTGTGCTTCGCGGCACAATTCTCAACATCCTTAAAGCCCCGACCGGCAGGCATATTGTCTGCTGGCCGGGGCTTCTCCGATGTGCGCCCGGCGGCGCACGTTTCCAGCGGGTGAAAGTCCCGAATCCGCCCGGCGGTGGGAAAGATAGAGCCGGGAACAAGAGATCAATGGATGGCTCTGTCAGAGAATACGTATGTGCATAATGGAAACAATGGAAGACACATGCCGTAATGTTGATCTTTAGACGAAATTATGCTATTCTTTTAGCCGGTAGAAAGAATGCGAGGAAGAAAAATGACGTTATTACAGGAAGCATATACGCTCATGCAGGGACAGCCGGAGAAAAACCTCCAACTGCTCGCTTTATGCTGTGAAACGGCAGATATGCGTTCCCTGCCGATTACAAAAGAACATGCGATAGCGGTGACAAGTCTCAGGCGTGCGGAAAATACACCGCCGCACAACGATCCATTTGACAGGATACTGATTGCCCAGGCGAAAATGGAAGGTATGATTTTCCTGACACACGATCATTTGCTGAAAGATTATGATGAAAAATGTGTCAGGACAGTATGATAAATTTGGGATATGGACAGAGACATGGTGTTTTCATAAGCATGAACGTATTTTTGTTTTGATTGCCTGCAAATCATCATTATTAATATGCAATTTTTCGTATTGAGGTTGTTTTCTGTTTTGTTCTATTAAAAATTCAATCAATGTATCGAATATTTTTTGCTTCCAGACATTATAGGCTCTGTCAAGAGACAGATTTACATCTGCCAGATTGCCAGGATGATATTTTTTTACATAATTACGGATATAACTTCTTACAATTGTTATTCTGAAGTTGTCAACATTTGTAAGTGTGGAATCTAACTTACCGGCTATCCATTGATCGATCAGGAAAATAATAAATTGATGGCACAATGCCAACATAATTGCCGTAGATGAGTTCTCTATAGAATTATTATAACTATTGATAGACAGGTCCATTGCAAGATAAACTGCAATATGGTCACAGCAGAATTCTTCCTTATTGGACTCCGAAAAAGACGAAATTATATCTGAAAATTCACTTGCGAATATTTTGTTCAATATGTTTTCAATAATCTCTGTTTGAAACCTTAATTCATCCGGTGATTCTTTAAACAAGCTGTGCATCAATTCATGTGCAACTAAAAAGGCTTGTTGGACATATATATATCGTGGCTCAGAATATTTCGTCACTTGACGAATTTCGACTATTTCACTGTTAATGATTTTATGATTTGTTAAATTCCAATATATTGCTGCATATTTAATGTTATTGAATGAAAAATAAGCATTTTTTATAATTTGACAAAATAAAATCTCTATCTGTGTAATGTTAATTTCCTGTTCCAGCATTTGATTAAAAATTAAAAATAATTCAAGGATATAATTATCCATAAGGATAATCTGTTTTCCGCGGACACTGGAACAACTACATCTTCTCTGCAGAGTGTTGCAGGAAAAAATAGTGGTGTTAGGTATTCCAAGGTTACTGATCCACGAGGGAAAGTATTCGTTTATCCATGTTACATCCTTAAATGGGTCGTTACGCAATAATCTCTTTGAGAGAAATATGCGTTTCAAATTTTCGTCAACCATTTATTTCCCCTTACATCTTAATTTGTGATATAACTTTTTCGATCGTTTCATTAAGATCATCAATATCTGAAGATTTGATAATTATTTTAAATTCGTCATCTGCCTGCTTTTTTTCAAGTTGAATTTCAGTCGTCTTATTTGCATTATCATTATGTTTTGACTTCATATAGCTTAAAATTTGAGTAATTATGACCGTCAGGGCTGAAAGTACTGCTGGGGAAAGCGTAATAAACACTTCAATTAATTCTGCACTTCCATCAAAATTTTTGCTGCTGGATACAATTACATCTGAATAAGTATTTTCAAGTTCCTTAAAAAAATTATAATCCGAACCGTCTGCCTTAATGTAGATCATAGAATTTCCTCCATCTGTTCCGAACTTGCCGTTTATTCATGCGATATGCTTGTTATTTAGTTTAACACAGGTTATTAAAAAGGGGAATATAATATTTTATTTTGTGATGCCTGGGGGCAAGGCGTAAAAAGTAACATTTTCTTCTGCGATTTACTGGAAGATTGCCGAAAGATCTTTTCACGGCGGCCAAAAACGTCTATAATAAGAAAAATACAACCGTATTTTAAGGAGGCACAGAACCTTGCACAGTCCCAGGAAAAAGAAAAAAATCGTTCTCATCGGCCCCGTCTATCCGTATAAAGGCGGCATCTCCCATTATACGGGGATGATGTACCGGGAGCTGGCGGGGAGACATGAGGTGGATATGATCACGTATAAGATGCAGTATCCGCGCCTGCTCTTCCGCCGGGAACAGAAAGATTATAAAAACGACAGCTTCCGGGTGGAGAAAGCCCGTTATCTGCTCCATACCGCCAACCCTTTCAACATCATCCGCACCGCGCGGCAGATCCGCAGACAGAAGCCGGATATGGTGATTATTCAGTGGTGGCATCCTTATTTCGCGCCCTGCTACCGGCTGCTGGAGCAGTTCATGGGCCGGCAGAATCTGGTTTTCGTCTGCCACAACGTTTTTCCGCATGAGCGTTTTCCGCTGGACCGGATGCTGACGCGCATGGTGCTGAAAAGAGGCAGGCATTTCATCGTGCATGCCCGGGAGGAGGGACGGGAGCTGGAGAGCATACTGGCGGCTCCGGACTATCGGGTGACGCCTCATCCCACCTACAACATGTTCCTGTTCGAGCATCTGGGCCGGGAAGCCGCGCGGGAGCGGCTGCAGATCGCTCCCGGGACGAAGCTGCTGCTCTTCTTCGGTTTTGTGCGGGAGTACAAGGGGCTTCGGCATCTGCTGCGGGCCATGCCTTTGATCGCCGCGCGGCTGGGCGGAGTACGGCTGATGGTGGTGGGCGATTTCGACTCGGATAAGGAGAGCTATGTGAAACTGATCGGCGAGCTGGGAATCGGGGAGCTGGTGCAGCTTGTGGATGGCTACATCCCGGACCGGGAGGTAGAGAAGTACTTTGCCGCCTGTGATCTGACGGTGCTGCCGTATGAGTCGGCGACCCAGAGCGGAATCGTGCAGATTGCTTTCGGCTTCACAAAGCCGGTCATCGTGACGGACGTCGGCGGCCTGCCGGAAGTCGTGGAGGACGGCAGGACCGGGTACGTCGTGGAGCCGCGGAACCCGGAAGCGCTCGCAGACGCCGTCTGCCGGTTCTATGAGGAAGAGAGACAGGCGGAATTTGAGGAACAGATCCGCAGGGAGGCGTATCGCTTCTCGTGGGAGCGTATGGGGGAAGTGGTGGATGGATTCTTTACTGATTAGCGTCATCGTGCCGGTCTATCAGGTGGAGGAGTATCTGGACGAGTGCGTGCAGAGTCTGCTGGCTCAGACGTACGACCATCTGGAGATTCTCCTGATCGACGACGGTTCGCGGGACGGATGCCCCCGGATGTGCGACGGATATGCCGAACGGGATCCGCGGGTGCGGGCGGTGCATCAGGAGAACCGGGGACTTTCGGGGGCGAGAAATACCGGTCTTCGTCTGGCGAAGGGGGAATACATCGCGTTTGTGGACGCGGATGATCTGGTCTCTCCATTCTATATCGAGTATCTGTATGGCTTGATTCGCACATACGGCGCGCAGATAGCGGCGTGCGGCTACGGGCGCAGCCGGGCGGAGCTGAAAGCCGCGGAGGAAGCGCGCGGAGACGGCCGCCGGGCGCCGCGGTGCTGGGAGCGCATGCGTGGAAACGGTGTCCGTCCGTCGGCCGGCCGGGCGCAGCCGGAGCGGCGCGGGAAAGACAGCATTTGTCTGACGTCCGACCGGATGCTGCGGGAATGGCACGGGAAGAGGAAGCGTCTGGAGACCGTCGTCTGGAACAAACTGTACCACAGAAGTCTTTTGGCCGGCCGGGAGGGCGGAGGCGTATTTCCGGAAGGGAGAATCCATGAGGACGTGTACGTCAGCCATCTGCTGGCGGCGGAGGCGGAGCGGATCGCGGTGACGCGGCAGAAGCTGTATCTCTACCGGAGGAGGGGAGAGAGCCTGACGTCGCGCCGGCTGACCCCTGAAAGGGCGGTCTGTAATTTAGAGGCGCAGTCGGAGCGTCTCAAGTATTTTGTAGAGAGGGGGTACCGGCCGGCCAACCGCCGTCTGGCCGCCGGCATGTTCCTGCACTGGCTGCTGTTCGAGTGGAAGCTTCGCGGCAGGGCGGTTGACAGGAAAAGGGAATTGCTAAAATATCTGATTGGTGTTATGATCTAAGGAAACGATGATCAGCGTTTCCCTGATACGGATTATGAAATGAGAGAGGATGAAAAGCAATACCGTGAAGATACAGAATATGACAAAGGGATTCCGGCTCAGCCGGGGAGAGATCCATCCTCTGCGGTACTTGTCGGCTCACAGGGAGCAGGTTCTGCAGTGCCTGTTCCTTGGGCTGATCTTCTGGATCGGTACCTACCGCCTGTCGGAGATCTGGATGCCGATCCTGTATGATGACGAATACGGATACTGGGCGGGCAGCGCCTTCCTGATGGGAACGGACTGGTCTTCTGTGACCAGCTATACGCCCTATTATTCCTATGGGTACGGGGTTCTGCTGGTTCCTCTGCGGCTTCTGTACCGGTGGTGCGGCTGGAGCTGGCGGGAACTGTACCAGTCGGCGGCGTTTCTGAATGTCGTGATGCTGGCGGGCAGCTATCTTCTGGCGTGCCGGATCTGCAGGCGTTATATGGAGCGGATGCACTGGGTGCTGCGGAGCGCGGTCTGTTTTACGGTGATCATTTATTCCAGCAACATCGTCTATTCGCATATTACATGGACCGAGAACGCGCTGTATTTCTTCTTCTGGGTCTTTCTCTCCGTGCTGATGTACTGCATCGACCGTCCCGGCGTCGGGAACCATATGTGCCTGGCGCTGTCGGCGTTCTATCTCTACACGATTCATCAGCGGGCCGTGGCGGAGGTGATCGCGGCCGTTCTGATTGTCCTGTACATGAGGCTGAACGGAATGAACCGGCTGAGGCACACGGCGGCATTTTTCGGCAGCCTCTGCGCGTGCAGCATGGCGCACGGCATGATCAAGGGTAAGCTGCAGAATGATTTCTATATGGGCAGGCCTCCCGCGGATCTGGGAAAGACGCTTTCTTACATAGGTACGCCGAAAACGCTGGCGCTGCTGCTCGGATGCGCGTTTCTGCTGGCCGTCCTCTATCTTCTGGAGAAGGGCAGGCGCCGGGAGCTTTTGTATCTTGCCGGCGCCGCGCTCGTGGTCGGAGCGGTGCTGTACGCTGCGCTGTCGGGCGGCGGCGCGGCGGACGGGGATCTGGCAGGGCGGATCACCAACAACGATTTCGCCGGCCAGTGGGGCAAGCTGCAGCGGCTGCTCACGTTAAAAGGAATCCTCAGGCTGCTGATCAGCATTATCGGAAAATGGTTCTATCTGGCGGCGGCTACGGGGCTGGTCATCTGCTGGGGTATGGGGGATTTGCTGAAGCACCTGTTCTGGATGACGGTGGACGGCGCGCGGCGCGCGGCCGCCTGGCTGCGCCGGAAAGAATACGCGGGCGTGCGCGTGATGGCGGAGCATCGGCGGGAGGATGTCTGGAAGCTGGGCGTGCTCCTTTCCTGCACCGGTTCCTTCCTGGTGTGCGCCATTTATAAAGAGGGCCTGTACAAGGTGGACGATCTGGTGAACGGCCGTTACAATGAATTCGTGGCGGGGATCCTGATCGTCTATGGCTTTTACTGCCTGCTGGAAGACCGGCACTGGCTGCGGACGGCGCTGATCTGTCTGGCGCTGTATCTGGCGGCGGGGGCGCTGTGCCAGTATGTGCTGAACGAAGTGCAGCGGACGGAGTTTGAACTGGGACACTGTGTGATGTTCGGGCGCGTGTTCTGGAACTGGGAGGTCCCGGTGGGAAAGGTGCGGCAGCTTTCGGAATACGTACTGCCAATGTCCGCGGCTTTCCTGCTGGGTTTGAAAGCGTTCTCGGGAAAACTGCGCAATGTGAAATTTGTGACGGCGAGAGCGCTGCTGTGCCTGCTGCTGCCGGTCATTGCGTGGACGTATCTGGGGAGGGTGATTACGGATAAATATACGATCCCGGTGAATCTCAAACAGGCTCAGAACATGCCGTCGATCACCTCGTGGATTATGACGCTGGACACGGAAAGGGAAGCGGATGTCTATTATCTGGCGGATCAGGAACAGGCGCTCTGGGCGGAAACCATTCAGTTTATCCTTCAGGATCAGCCGGTAACGATGACGAACGCGGCGGAAGCGCCCTATGAAGAGGACGCCTTCTTCGTTATGAGCAAAAGCTACGGCAATAGTCCCGAGATTCAGGAAAAATGTGCGACGGTTGCGGAGACGCACCGCTTCGCGCTGGTCGTTCCCCGGGGCATGGAGCTGGAGAGAAGACTGAAGGAACGGCGGGGAGAAGAATGACGGAGAAGTTCAGGGAGAACCGGCGGCCTCTGCTCAGCGTGATCGTGCCGGTGTACAACGGCGCGGCCTGGCTGAGGGAAACGCTGGAAAGTATAAGAAATTCCCGGTATGAAAATCTGGAGCTGCTGCTGATTGACGATGGTTCCGCAGACGGCAGCGGGGAGATCTGCCGGGAATACGAACGGAAGGATCCCCGGATCCGATACATACGAAAAGAAAACGGAGGAATCGTATCCGCGAGGAATCTGGGGCTGGACGCCGCAGGCGGGACGTATCTGTGCTTCTGCGATCAGGACGACGAGGTGGACGAATTGATGTACGATATCCTGATCCGGCGCATGGAGGAAGCGGAGGCGCAGATCGGCGTCTGCAGCACCGGCAGGCGGATCAACGGGGAGAAGAGCCGCTACGAATCGGTGACGGACGGATGTTTCCGCGGGGAAGCGGTTCTGGAAGCCGTCCTCTATCCGATTCTGTTCCGGGGATACGAATTTCCTTTTTATAAAAGGGAGCATTATCTGTACGGTACGCTCTGGAAATGCGTCTTCCGCAGGGATTTTCTGAAAGCGCACGGGATGCGCTTCCGCAGCTTTGTGGACTATGAGGACGACTGGCTCTTCGTGACGGAAGCGCTCTGTCACGCCGGGACGGTCGTGACGGCCGGCCGGATCGGCTATTACTGGACGGTGAACGAGACTTCCCGCTCCCATAAGAGACGGTTTATCCCGGATCTGGGAGAACGGTTCGGACGGCAGGACGCGTATGTGATGGGCTATCTGGAGCGCAGAATCTCCGACCGGGGGATTCTGGACAGCTATCGGAAAATACGGATGTGCGAGCATTACGTGGAGGCGCTTCAGAACGAACCGGACTCCGGCCCGGAGAAAAGGGCTTACCGGAGAAAGGTGCGGACCTATCTGGAGTCCAGCCGTTACCGGGAGCAGATGAGCTGTCTGCGGCATCTCGGTAAACATGCCTACAGACGGCGTCTGGTCTGCGACGCTCTGCAGAGTACCGGGATCGGCGGCGCGTCCCTGGTCAGCCGGCTATTGAACGCGGGAGAGGCGGCGGCGGTACGTATCCGGTGGCTGGCGCAGTTGGAGCGCAGGGGCAAGATCGGACGGAAGATGAGAGACAGCGGGAGGAACACAGATGAAATTGATTATTCAGATTCCGTGCTATAACGAGGCGGATACGCTGGAGATTGCGCTGAATGATCTGCCGAAGGAGCTGGACGGGATCGACGAGATCGAATATCTGATCATCAACGACGGCAGCAGCGACGACACGGAGCGGATCGCTCTGGAGTGGGGCGTCCATTACGTCGTCCATTTCAAGCGGAATCTGGGGCTTGCCAAAGGCTTTCTGGCAGGGCTCGATCTGGCGCTCCGCCACGGGGCGGATATTATCGTCAATACGGATGCGGACAATCAGTACTGCGGCGCGGACATCGAGAAGCTGATCCGGCCGATTCTCGACCGGGAAGCGGACATCGTGATTGGAGAGCGGCCGATCGACGAGATCGAACATTTTTCCTATATAAAAAAGAAGCTTCAGCGCTTCGGAAGCAAGGTGGTGCGGATCGCGTCCCGGACCGATATTCCGGACGCGCCCAGCGGCTTCCGCGCCTACAGCCGCAAGGCGGCGATGCGCATGAACGTGCACAACGAATATACTTATACGCTGGAGACGATCGTGCAGGCGGGCCGCAACAAGATGGCGATCACCTCGGTTCCGATTCATACGAATCCGAATCTGAGGGAATCCCGGCTGATGGGCAGCATTTATGATTACGTTAAGAAATCCATGCTGACGATCCTGAGAGCGGTTCTCATGTATAAACCGATGCAGTCGTTCGTACTGCTGGGAATGGCGGCGCTGCTGGGCGGCGGGGCGATCGGCGTCCGCTTTGTGTATTATTATTTGCAGGGACAGGGAGGCGGCCACGTCCAGTCCCTGATCCTCGCTTCGATGCTGATCGTCATCGGTGTGCAGACCTTCATGCTGGGGCTGCAGGCGGATATCATCTCCGCCAACAGGAAACTTCTGGAAGATATTCAGTACCGCGTGAAAAAGCTGGAATTTGGGCTTCTTGACCCGGACGGGAACCTTCTGGAACCCCCTCAAAAAAACGAGAAACAGGGTTGACTTATCTAATTTCAGGGGGTATAATGTGAGAGAAAAACGCTGGATACAGCAAATGCAAAGTAAGGAGGATGTTATGAGGCATTCAATGAAAAGGGCAATAGCCTTTGTGCTATCGCTGACAATGGTATTGTCGCTGCCCATGGCTGCCTCTGCGAGCGGGGTTCAAGACTTGTTTGATGTGGACGCCCAGGTGGCAGGGGAAGGCAGTTACGACAGCGGAAGCGCTACGGACACCGGTTCGGACACCGGTTCGGACACATCAACCAGACCGCCTGTTTTTAAACCAGAAGAAGTAGAAAAGGTTCTTCCCAGCATTCTGAAGGTTGTGCTGGACAAGACAGAGATGGAACTTGATGCTGGCGGGCTGTCCGGAGAGCTGCGGGCGGACTTGATCTATGATAAGACGGCAGTTGAGAAAGAGTATAAGGATCTGATCTCTCTTGTCAAGTTCAGAACGTACTACAAGGGGAGACTGGCAACATCGAATGAGTATTTGAAGCTCGACTGGAGTAAAGAGGAAGCTAGGACAGGAGTCGCAAGATGCGATATCCATGCAAGGAAGCAGGGGAATGTGCAGGTATTTGCGTTCTTTGACGCAAACAATAACGGCAAGCTGGATCCCGGCGAGTGTGTGAGCGAAGAGATCACGGTTAAGATCACGGAGCTGGCGAACGATAATAACACGAAGTTCTATAAGGATCTGACTTTCTATGAAGGACAGAAGGTTGATCTGAACGCTTTGATTGACAATGCGAATACCACGAGCTGGGAAGCGCTTGAGGGAAAACTTTCCTGGAGCGTTTCGGATGATTCTCTTTTTGTGAAAAATGGCGTTGCAACGAAGACGAAGACGGCAACCGTAGATGCCAAAGGCGTTGCGACTATGAAGAAGGAAGGCAGTGCCAAATTCTTTGCGGTCGGTAAGAAACATAACTTCGCGGTAGAGGTTACAATTGACAAAAAGGCTAACGGGAATACAATTAAGAGTTTCAATGCTGATCCTAGCAGTAAAAAGCAGGAGCTGATAATCACTGATGGAACACCGTCGGCTGCTCTCAAGGTAAGCGCGAAAGCGACGACAAAAGCGGATGCAACCGTATTAAACGATTATGTTACATGGACGGTTAAGAATCCGAAGAATAAGACCGTTGTGGAAGTAGTGCCGAAAACGGCTAATGTGCCTGGACAGTCTACGGCAGCTAATACAGTGTTCGAAGCAGAGGTCAAAGGACTGGATGTCGGCAAAGCTACGGTTACAGCAACTTCTTCCACTGGAAAGAAAGTGAACTTTACTGTAACGGTGAAAGCGCCGCTTAATAAGCTCACAATTACAAATACGGATCAGGTTCTTTATACCGGTCAGTCAGTTAAGCTGAATGCTGTTAGGGATCCTAAGATAAATCAGGATAAGCTGACTTGGAAAGTGGTCGGTGCCGGAGACGGTAAACCGGTTAAAGATGTAAAAGTCAACAAAGACGGCCTTCTGACGATTGGCAAGAATCCGTCCGCAAAAGACGGAGGCAACTTTAAAGTTATTGTATCCGCGAAAGGCCTTGCGGAAAATAAGTGCGGAACATATGAATTTGCAGTGAAGAAACTTTATCTCAAACCTGTTGCTGACAGCACCAAGATTAAAGATGTGATGCCGGCAGGAGCAGCAAGGATGGTTGTTCCGCAGACCAATACATATTCTCTGGCGGATGCGGATCTGCAGAAATTTGATATTGTCGATGATAAGGGAGCAAAGGTAGAGAATCCGCCGGTTTCCGTAGCAGATCTTTTAACCTGGTCTTCGAGCAAAGCGAAAGCATTATCTGTTGATGCGAAGGGTAATGCAGAAGCGCTGACCGCCGGAAAGAAAGTGAAAGTTACCGCTTCCGCTCTTATCGTCACCAAGATCAAAGCCAACGGTGATGCTGTCGTGGCATCGCAGAAGACAGCTGCGAAGCAGGTAGATATTGTGATGCCGGTTACTTCTCTTACGGTGAAGAAGAGTGTATTGGGTGTTACGCCGAATACGACAGGAAGGAGCCCGAAATCCAAGAAGGTTACGCTTCAGGTTGCTCAGCAGCTTCCGAAGGGATGCACGAAGGAAGTTGTAACTTGGACTGTACTTGATGGAAATGGTGTTGTTTCGGAGGGAGTGCTTCCTGATACGAAGCCTAGCAAGCCTACTGGAAAAGGAGTTCTTACGATTCCCGCAGGAGAAAAATATGGTTGCATTACTGTTCAGGCGAAAGCTGAGAATGGTGCGACAGTAACCCAGAAGGTTTATGTGACTCCGAAGACATCTAAAGTTCTCTTTGATGTGAAGAAAGGTTCAGGAGATGCTTACAAAGATTTGACTGACATAACACCAATTGGGACCAATGGCAAGAAGGGTTCAATCAATTTGGGACAGAAAACACTTCTGAATTGTATGATAAACAGCAGTAGTCAGAAAGCTGGAAGTGCTAATTTTGAGCCGATTGTATCCTGCACCGTAACCGGAAAGGGCGGAGCAAAGGTTGAGCTGAGAAAAGACGGCAAACTTGTCGAGGATGGCAAATATGTCAGAGAAGGCAACGAAGTCTGGATTACGCCGCTGAGAGCAGGAAATGTGACGATCAAAGTTACGACTGCAAGCGGAAAATCTGCAAGCTACACTTTAACAATCAACGGTAAAGTAGAAGCAGGCAAGAACTAGAAATAAACAAAATTCAGGGGCAGAGCCAATCAGGCTTTGCCCCGTTTTTCACCATGCTTCCTTTTGGGCAATCAGGAAGGAAGCATCCGAAAATAAGCATCGCTTATTTCATATCATTCTTTCGCCCGATATCGGGCAATGATTCCTGTCATACAAGTTTATAATGTGATGACTGCGGGTGGATTTTCCTGTGGAAGATTCTTCCCTGGACTCCGGTCCTTAACTGTGGTCTTTCCCGCGTTATAATAGTGCTGCGTCTTTTCATTCGGCACCTGTCAAGGAAAATTCCCGTGAGCGCCGGAAGGTTGGACGGCCTGTGTCAGGTATCCGGGCAGCGTAAGTATAAAAATAACCAAATAATCGGACTCATTACTTTTCACACCCACGCTACTCGGGCTCAAAGCAATTCGCAACAATAAAAATCCCACCTTGAGACTGGAAGAAAAATATAGTAGAATAGGAGAAAAGAACACCATGTCAGACATTGTAAAAGGAAGCATGGAAACGCTCAGCGCCCTGCAGATCACAGAGGCGATGGAACATTTTGACCGGGCGGGCAAAGAACTGCTCCGTCATAAGGAGATACTGGCAGTGATCCTCAAAGACACGGTCGAAGAATATAAGAACTACACCGCCGGGGAAATCATGGATTTCATAGAAGCCGATTCCGTCAAGGGCGCGGAGGTATCCCGCGGAAGGACGAACACGGTCATCCGCGGAGAACCGACGGAATTTGGCGATGTCAATGAGCGGACAGCCCTGTTCGACATATTGTTCCGGGCGAAGAATCCGGAGCTGTCCGACGAACGGATGACGGTGAATCTTCACGTCGACGTGGAGCCGCAGAAAAACTACCGCCCGGGATATCCGATCGAGAAGAGAGGGATTTATTATCTTGCGCGTTCCCTGAGCGTCCAGCTCGGTCTGGTAACCGGAGAGAGCGATTATAACGCGCTGGAGACGTGTTGCAGCATCTGGATTTGCCGGGACAACATCCCGGAGAAGGAGCGCTTTACGATCTCGTATTATAAAATGATGAATTACCAGAACACGGGAGGGGTAAAACCGAAGAGAGCAGATTACGATCTGCTCCGGCTGGTGATTATCCGTCTGGGCTCCGATCAGTATTCCGGACCGGAGGACGATCTCTTCCGATTCCTGACGGCATTGTTTTACCCGCACAGACACGGAGTCAGAGAGACAATCGAACGCTACATTGATTTCACACAGAACGAAGAACTGAAAAAGGAGGTTGACCATATGAGCGGACTGGGACAGAGTATCTATGAAGAGGGTATTGGAAAAGGAACAGAGATTCATCTTATTCATTTAACGAGGAAAAAAGCAGAGAAACGGATCCCTGTGGAGCAGTGTGCGGAGATGCTGGAGAGCAATCCTGCCCTGATTGCGCGGTTATATGAGATTTTCCGCTGTCATCCGGAATGGGATGACGCGGCGGTTTATGAAGCGATGACAGAGTGAAACATAGGGGAGAAGGTTTATAATTTCGACAGTTGAAAGTGATTCTATGATGTTAGGATAGATTGTGTTCTGACAGCGTAGAGTAACGGTTTCCATACAAGAATTTCTTTTCACATATTCAAAGTTGTCCGTGGTCTGTGGGGACAATATCCTGAAAAAGGAACGCTTTACCATTCCGTACTATAAGATGATGAGCTATCAAAACACAGGAGGGGCAATACTGAAAAAAGCAGATTACGATCTGCTCCGGCTGATGATTATCCGTCTGGGCTCCGATCAGTATTCCGGATCGGAGGACGATCTCTTCCGATTCCTGACGGCATTGTTTTACCCGCACAGACACGGAGTCAGAGAGACAATCGAACGATACATTGATTTTAAACAGAACGAAGAACTGAAAAAGGAGGTTGACCATATGAGCGGACTGGGACAGAGCATCTATGAGGAAGGAATTGAAGAGGGGATTGAGCGAGGGATTGAAAAAGGAATCGAAAGAGGAATTGAGAAAGGCCTCGAAAGAGGCAGCGAGATTCATCTTATCTGTCTGACCAGAAAAAAAGCGGAGAAACGGATCCCTGTGGAGCAGTGCGCAGAGATGCTGGAGAGCAGTCCTGCGTTGATTGCGCGCTTGTATGAGATTTTCCGCTGTCATCCGGAATGGGATGACGCGGCAGTCTATGAAGCGATAGCAGAATGAAAGGTATGAAGGAAAGTGTGTACATAACTGCTTTCTTCTGATTCAGTGATTAAACGATATTCTGTGCTGTCAGGACAGGTTAGGTTCTGACAGCGCAGACCAACAATATCTATACGAAAATTTCTTTTTTGTATAATCGATACTGCCTGGAATCGGGCGAAAATTCCAAAACAAAGAGAACAGCAGGTTTCATGGTGGCTTATCAGGCGTGTCTGTCGGGCATAAAATCCCACCTTGAGACTCGAAGAAAAATATAGTAGAATAGGAGAAAAGAACACCATGTCAAATGTTGTAAAAGGCAGCATGGAAACGCTCAGCGCCCTGCAGACCACAGAGGCGATGGAACATTTTGACCGGGCGGGCAAAGAACTGCTCCGTCATAAGGAGATACTGGCAGTGATCCTCAAAGACACGGTCGAAGAATATAAGAACTACACCGCCGGGGAAATCATGGATTTCATAGAAGCCGATTCCGTCAAGGGCGCGGAGGTATCCCGCGGAAGGACGAACACGGTCATCCGCGGAGAACCGACGGAATTTGGCGATGTCAATGAGCGGACAGCCCTGTTCGACATATTGTTCCGGGCGAAGAATCCGGAGCTGTCCGACGAACGGATGACGGTGAATCTTCACGTCGACGTGGAGCCGCAGAAAAACTACCGCCCGGGATATCCGATCGAGAAGAGAGGGATTTATTATCTTGCGCGTTCCCTGAGCGTCCAGCTCGGTCTGGTAACCGGAGAGAGCGATTATAACGCGCTGGAGACGTGTTGCAGCATCTGGATTTGCCGGGACAACATCCCGGAGAAGGAGCGCTTTACGATCTCGTATTATAAAATGATGAATTACCAGAACACGGGAGGGGTAAAACCGAAGAGAGCAGATTACGATCTGCTCCGGCTGGTGATTATCCGTCTGGGCTCCGATCAGTATTCCGGACCGGAGGACGATCTCTTCCGATTCCTGACGGCATTGTTTTACCCGCACAGACACGGAGTCAGAGAGACAATCGAACGCTACATTGATTTCACACAGAACGAAGAACTGAAAAAGGAGGTTGCCCATATGAGCGGACTTGGACAGAGCATCTATGAGGAAGGAATTGAAGAGGGGATTGAAAAAGGAATTGAGAAAGGAGTTGAAAGAGGCAGCGAGATTCATCTCATTTGTTTAACGAGGAAAAAAGCAGAGAAACGGATTCCTGTGGAGCAGTGTGCGGAGATGCTGGAGAGCAGTCCTGCGCTGATTGCGCGCTTGTATGAGATTTTCCGCTGTCATCCGGAATGGGATGACGCGGCGGTTTATGATGCGATAGCAGAATGAAAGGGATGCGGGCAGATTTGCAGTCCGTGCGCCGTTCGTGTTTACAGGACGGCGCACACTCCGACCTGATCTGGAAGTACATGTATCTCACTTACAACAATCTGCAGAAGGAAAGCATAGAAGGATGGTTTCACCTTCCGGAAAGCTGACGGGCGCAGGGATCAGAAAACGAAAAAAATCAGGGAAAATTTGAGAGAAGGAGCCAAACGTGTCAAAAAACAAAAAGAAGAAAAACAAACAAAAGAACAGCGCAAAACCAGTCGTCTGGCAGGAATGGATTGTGCAGGCTTATCTGTTCCTGATGCTTGGCATATTTCCGCTGTATTACCAGAATAAATATTTTAATATAGGGGACGCCAAATATCTGTTCTTCCGGACGGCGGCGCTGGGAATGCTGGCGGCGCTGGGGGTTGCGGCGGCGGGAGTGCTGCTGACTGACGCCGGCAGGGAACGGCTTCGGAAACGGCCGCAGTTCTCGTTTTCCTGTGTCGATCTGGCGGTACTGGCTTACACCGGCGCGGCGGCGGTATCATGGCTTTTGTCTCCTTTTCGGGCGGATGCCTGGATCGGATCGAACGACTGGTATATGGGGCTGCTGTCCCAGCTTCTTTTTGCCGGTATCTATTTTGCCGTATCCAGATACGGCACGGACGAAAAATGGCTGCTGTGGACAGCGGAGCTGTGCGGCGCGGCCGTCTTTCTGTCCGGTTTCCTGCATCGGTTCGGGATTGACCCGCTGGGGCTGTACGAGGGGCTGAACGAACGCTACCGGCTCCTGTTTCTGGGGACGATCGGTCAGGCGACGTGGTATTCCAGCTATCTGTGCGTTGTGCTGCCGGCAGTGATGGGGTTCTATCTCTATTCTTTCCGCAGACAGGAGAAAATGGCGCGGACGGAGCTCTGGCTGACCCGCGCCCTGCTCTTTGCCGGCTTCGGCAGCGCGGTGACGCAGAACAGCGACAGCGTCTACATCGGGCTTGGCCTGGCCGGTCTGTTCCTGCTCTGGTTCGCCGTGGAGGACGGCGCCGTCTGGAGGCGTTATACGGAGCTGCTGCTGACTGCTGGACTGGCGGTAAAATTTACAGGGATCCTGCAGAGCGTGTTTCCGGAGAAGGTGCCCAGGCTCGATTCCCTGTCTCTGACGCTCACAAAAGGAGCGGCGGGATGGCTGCTTCTGGCCGCCGCTGCAGCCGTCTGGGGTGCGACCTGCCTGGCGCAGCGGCGTCCTGCAGCGGCGTCCGCTGACCGATTTGGGCGCCGCATCCGGCAGGCGAGGGCTGTTTTCTACCTGCTGCTCGGCCTGCTGGTGCTGGCGTTTCCGCTTCTCATGTGGCTGAACGCCGGCGGACGGCTGCAAGCCGGTTCCGGAGCTCTGCAGGAGAGCGGTTATCTGGTGTGGAACGACGCCTGGGGGAACGGAAGGGGAAAGACCTGGCGCTACTGCGCGCGGGTGTTCGCTGAATATCCGCTCTCCATGAAACTGTTCGGCTGCGGTCCGGACGCGCTTACCTTTTATTCGGACCTTCACCATGCCGAAGAACTCAAAAACATGTGGGGCGGTCTCAAGCTGACAAACGCGCATAACGAATGGTTTACGGCGCTGATTCATTACGGGCTGATCGGCGCCGCGGCCTACCTGTCGGTGTTTGCCGCCGCCGTGGCCCGGATCGTCCGCAACCGGAGACTCCGCCCTGTCCTGCTGGCCGCGGGAGCGTCGGTATTGTCCTATATGGGACATAATTTCTTCTGTTATCAGCAGTCCGTGTGCACGCCTTTGATCTTTATCGTGATCGGGACGGCTGAGTATGTGGTGCGCAGAAGCGGGCGTTAGAGGTTTTGAAATCCTCTTGACATTTATTGCTTACAGATGTAAGATTTAAGAAAGTCTTGTCGGGGAGGAGCCGTATGAACAGAAGAAACAGGCGAAGAAGAAGGAATCGAAAAGGGAGAAGGAGGCTGTGGCCGGCGGTCTGCCTGGCCGGGCTTCTCGCAGCCGGTGCGGCCGCGGGCGCGGTGCTGTTCCTGTATCCGGGAGAGAAGAAAACCATGCCGGACGAGCTGCTGACTGCGTACATGGCTTATATCGAGGAGAAGGAGTATGAGGAGATGTACCGGATGCTGGATCCGATGCTGTCCGGGGGCGTGGATGAGGAAGCGTTTATCAGGAGAAATTCGGCGATTTACGAGGGGATCGAAGCGCGGAATATAGAGGTCGAAATTCTTGAGTATGACAGGGAGAGAGAGTCGGTCAGATACCGCACCGCCGTGGATACGGCGGCCGGAGCGGTTGGTTTTGAGAACGAGGCCTTCTTTGCCGAGGGGGAAGAGGGATACCGGCTGATCTGGGAGGATTCCCTGATCTTTCCGGAACTGGGGCCCGAGGATAAGGTCCGGGTCTCCGTGCTTCAGGCGGAGCGGGGAGAGATTCTGGACCGCGGCGGCAGAGTCCTTGCGGGCCGGGGAACGGCGTCCTCCGTGGGAATCGTTCCCGGCAGGCTGGCGGACCGGGAGGCCGCCATAGAGGAAATGGCGCAGCTTCTGGAGGTAAAGCCGGAGCTTATCGAGAAGAAGCTGTCGGCAAAATGGGTCAAGGAGGATTCCTTCGTACCGGTCAAAATCATTCCCGCGATCGACGACATCGAATATCTGCTTCCGCTGGAACCGGACGAGGAGGTCGAACGGGAGAAGGAGCGGCACGAGCGGCTGCTGCAGATTCCGGGTGTGATGATCACGGATACGGAGGTTCGTTCGTATCCTTTCAAAGAGGCGGCTTCGCATCTGACCGGGTATGTACAGAATGTGACGGCAGAAGATCTGGAAAAACATGCCGGAGAAGGCTATACGGCGGAGAGCGTGATCGGCAGAAACGGGATGGAGGGGCTGTTCGAGAAGGAACTGAAGGGAGAGAACGGCTGCCGGATCTGGATTGCCAATTCCGAGGGGAAGGAGAAGAAGGTGCTGGCGGACAGGCCGGTGCGGCACGGGCAGGACGTCCGGCTGTCCATAGACGCGGATCTGCAAAGAGCGCTCTATGAGCGTTTCCGCGACGACAGAAGCTGCTCCGTGGCGATGGATCCCTGTTCGGGAGAGGTTCTGGCGCTGGTCAGTACGCCTTCCTATGACAGCAATGATTTTGTCATGGGTCTGTCGGACGAGGTGTGGACCGCGCTGAACGAGGATGAGGCCAGGCCTCTGTATAACCGCTTTCGCCAGGTGTGGTGTCCGGGATCTACCTTTAAACCCGTCACGGCCGCCATCGGCCTGGAGTCCGGAGCCATTGATCCGCAGGAAGATTATGGAAATGAGGGACTAAGCTGGCAGAAGGACGCCTCCTGGGGAGCCTATTATGTGACGACGCTTCACGCGTACGAACCGGTCGTTCTGGAAAATGCATTGATTTATTCCGACAATATTTATTTTGCGAAGGCGGCGCTGAAGATCGGCGCGGAGCGGATGGAAGATTCCCTGCGCCGTCTGGGTTTTCAGGAGGAACTGCCGTTTGAAATTCGGATGCAGAAATCGCAGTATGCCAATGAAGGAGCGGACGGGAACGAGATTCGGCTGGCGGACAGCGGTTACGGGCAGGGGGAAGTGCTGGTGAATCCCCTGCATCTGGCCTGCATCTATACGGCATTTCTCAACGGCGGAAATGTGCTGAAGCCCCGGCTGGTCCTGCAGGAAGAGAGCAAACCAGAGTACTGGCTTGTGTCCGCGTTTTCCGCCGGGACCGCAGAGCGGGTGCGGCAGGCGCTTGTCAAAGCGGTAAACGCCCCGGAGGGGACCGGATATGCCGCTCACCGTCAGGACGTCCTGCTGGCGGGGAAGACGGGGACGGCGGAGATCAAAGGGTCGAAGGAAGACACCTCCGGAACGGAGTTGGGATGGTTTGCCGTATTCACCGCGGAACCGGAGGCGGAACGCCCCGTTCTGATCGTCAGTATGACGGAAGACGTGAAGGGAAGAGGAGGCAGCGGATACGTGGTGGAGAAAGACCGGCAGGTATTGGAGGAGTGGTACTAAGGCGTGCCTAAGGATCGGCGCCCCTCAACAGGTCTTCCAGGATGATCAGCCCACGCCGGGCTGAGAGCCGGTATGTTTGGACAGTAGCTATTGAATGGGGAAAATTCGGGGAAACCCCGTGAAAAACCCCGTGAAAATCAGTATTTTCCGCTTGACACGCACGGCCATGTGTCATATAATATAAAACTGTGACGACGCGAGAAAATGTCAGATCCAAAGCCCCGGTAAGACATTTTTACGTATAGACGATTCATCAGAATTCAATATTAACAGGAGGTACACCAATGAACAGTTTCATGGCTAATCCAGAAAAAGTGGAGAGAAAATGGTACGTAGTTGACGCTACCGGATATACATTAGGCCGTCTGGCTTCTGAAGTGGCAAAAGTGTTGAGAGGGAAGAACAAGCCTGTGTTCACTCCTCATATTGATACAGGAGATTATGTGGTCATCGTGAATGCGGAGAAGATCAAAGTGACCGGCAAGAAACTGGATCAGAAGATCTATTATCATCATTCCGAGTATGTCGGCGGCATGAAAGAGACGACTCTGAGAGAAATGTTGGCAAAGAAACCTGAGAAGGTGGTTGAACTGGCGGTTAAAGGCATGCTTCCGAAAGGACCTCTGGGAAGACAGATGTACACCAAACTTCATGTTTATGCTGGTCCGGAACATCCCCACGCAGCTCAGAAACCAGAAGCACTGACATTTTAATAGGAGGGAAAGATCATGGCTAAGACAAAATTCTATGGAACCGGAAGAAGAAAAAAATCCATTGCCAGAGTATATTTAGTACCGGGAACTGGCACCATCACTGTCAATAAAAGAAACATCGACGATTATTTCGGACTGGAGACGCTGAAGGTGATCGTTCGTCAGCCGCTGGTTGCGACGGAGAACGTGGATAAGTTTGACGTACTTGTGAATGTTCACGGCGGCGGATATACCGGACAGGCAGGCGCGGTCAGACACGGCATCGCGCGTGCGCTGGTACAGGCGGATCCGGACTACCGGCCGATCCTCAAGAAGGCAGGTTACCTGACCCGTGACCCGAGAATGAAAGAGCGTAAGAAATACGGTCTCAAAGCGGCTCGTCGCGCTCCGCAGTTCTCCAAGAGATAGGCAGAAAAATACAAGATTTCAAGAATATATACTCCGCAGGTTTTCCTGCGGAGTTTTTGCCGTTAAATGCACAGGCGGAAGTTTTCTAAAGTACGACTCTGTACATCGAAAAGCAGTTATAAAGATACATAGAATCTTTGAAAAACGGATATTTTGTGTTATGATAATAGGTATTCAGGAGAAAGAAGGAAACGGTTATGGGACATCTGACGACGAAAGACGCCTATAAAAGTCTGGAGGAACGGATCAACTGGTTTACGCAGGGGGCTCCGTCTTCCGACACGCTATATAAGATTCTTCAGGTATTGTATACGGAGAAAGAGGCCAGATGGGTGGCAAAACTCCCGGTTCGCCCCTTTACGCTGAAACGGGCGGCGCGGGTCTGGGGGACTACGGAGGCAAAAGCGGAGAAGCTTCTGGACCGTCTCTGTGAGAAAGCGCTTCTGGTGGATTCCGAGTATCATGGGGAACGCCAGTTTGTCATGCCGCCTCCCATGGCGGGCTTTATTGAATTTGCGCTTATGCGCACCAGAGGGGATATTGATCAGAAATATTTAAGCGAACTTTATTACCAGTACATGAACGTGGAGGAGGACTTTGTCAAAGACCTGTTCTTTGCCACGGAGACCAGACTGGGCAGAGTCTTCGTACAGGAGCCGGTGCTGGTCAATGACAAGACCAATCATATTCTGGATTACGAGCGCGCCACGCATATTGTGGAAGAGGCAAAATATATCGGCCTTGGCACCTGCTACTGCCGCCACAAAATGTATCATGCGGGACACCCCTGCGAGATCAATGCGCCGTGGGAAGTGTGTCTGACCTTTGACAACGTGGCGCGGTCTCTGGCGGAACACGGAGAATACGCGAGACTGATCTCGAAGGAGGAAGCAAAGGAGGTTCTGCAGCTCTCTTACGACAGCAATCTCGTACAGATCGGGGAAAACGTGAGGGAGCATCCGGCGTTTATCTGCAACTGCTGCGGCTGCTGCTGCGAGGCGCTGCAGGCGGCGAGAAAATTCAGCCCCATGCAGCCGGTGGCGACTACGAATTATATTCCGGAAGTGTCGCTGGAAACCTGTCTCGGCTGCGGGAAATGCGCCCAGGTCTGTCCTGTTCTCGCCATTGCCATGGAGGAAGAGAAAAGGAATCCGGACGGGACGGGGACGAAGAAGCGTCCCAGGATCGACAAAGAGATCTGTCTCGGCTGCGGAGTCTGCGCGCGGAACTGCCCGGTCAAAGCGATCGAGCTGCAGCGCCGGCCGGTGCAGGTGATCACTCCGGTAAACAGCACGCACCGCTTCGTCCTGCAGGCCATTGAGAAAGGGACGCTGCAGAATCTGGTGTTCGACAATCAGGCATTTGCCAATCACCGGGCCATGGCGGCGGTGTTCGGAACGATTCTCCGGCTGCCCCCGCTGAAGCAGGCGCTGGCCAGCAGACAGTTTAAGTCGGTCTATCTGGACAGGCTTCTGTCCCTGCAGAAAAAACAGGCAAAATAAAGGAACCAGACATGATAAATAAAAAGAAACTGATACAGTTCTATGTGGAGCAATACGAGCAGGCGGCGAAAAAAAAGCCCAGGAAACCGCCCAAATATTCCGGGATGGAGAGAAAGGCAGAGTCGCTTCAGAGGACGCTCAGGAACGCAAAGCCCTCCCGGGTAAATATCAGGAATCTGGAAGATCTTCACAAGCAGATTAAGAATATCACCGGTTTTGCGGTCCGCAGGAACCGGGAGACTTTGAAAAAACAGATCAATGAGGAATTTCTCCCCAAACTGGTGCAACTGGATCTGGGGATGCTTCTGGAGGAACAGAAGGATGGGCTTGACGGTGAATTTCTGGCCTATATGAGAAGGACCATGCCGGGGCGTATCTGCCAGGAGTCGCTGTTTACGTTGTATCCGTTATACCGGCAGCACAAGGTGAAGGACAAGATTCTGGAACTGGTGCCGATGTGTCCGGAGATGGAATTTGCGGAAGTCCGGGAGATGCGCCGGCATTTTATCCTTCATATCGGTCCGACCAACAGCGGCAAGACGTTTCGCTCGCTGGAGCGTCTGAAGACGGCAAAACGGGGCGTGTATCTCGGCCCTCTGCGGCTGCTGGCGCTGGAGGTGTATGAGCAGATGAACCGTTATCAGGTTCCCTGCACCATGCGGACCGGTCAGGAATGTATCGAGGAGGAAAACAGCAGGATTACGGCGTCAACCGTCGAGATGGCGGATTTTGACGAAAATTATGACATTGCCGTGATTGATGAGGCGCAGATGGTTACGGATCCGGACCGGGGTCATTCCTGGACAAAAGCGATACTGGGGCTGCGGGCAGGAGAGATCCATATCTGTATGAGTCCGGCTGCAGAACGGGCAATGCTTCATCTGATCGAACTCTGCGGAGACGAATATGAGATCTGCCGGTATGAACGGAAGACAAAACTGATCTGCGAGGAAGAGCCGTTTGTATTTCCGGATGATGTGCAGAAAGGGGACGCGCTGATCGTATTTTCCAAAAAGTCGGTGCTGGATGTAGCGGGAAGGCTGGAGGAGCAGAGGGTGAACGCCAGTGTGATCTACGGAAGCCTGCCGCCGGAGATCCGCCGCCGGCAGATGCATCTGTTTACCAGCGGCAGAACGAAGGTGGTAGTCGCCACGGATGCGATTGGGATGGGACTGAACCTGCCGGTCCGCAGGATCGTGTTTCTGCAGACAGAGAAATACGACGGAGTCAGCAGACGGCCGCTTCTGGTGCCGGAGATCAAGCAGATTGCCGGGAGAGCCGGACGGTTCGGAATCTACGATACCGGCTATATCAACGCGATGGGCCCGGAAGGGCTGCGCCATATAAAAGAGCGTTACGAGGCGGCGGAGGAGCCGGTAAGCCAGGTGAACCTGGGGTTTCCGCAGATTCTTCTGGATATTGACGCGCCGATGGACGAGCTTCTTAAAATCTGGCACGATGTAACGCCGACCGAACCTTTTGTCAAGGAGAATATTGACGAAGCTCTGTACCTGTATGAGCAGGCCAGACGCCAGAAAGAGATGATCGACGGGTTTGAGAATAAGCATATCCTGTACCGGATGATCACCTGTCCGATTGACATAAAAGACCGCTGGGTCGTCGCCCTGTGGCTTGAGTACTGCAAGACGTACACGGCGGATGTGTCTCTGGAAAAGCCGGTGCTGCGCAGAGACAAAAGCCGGGGGATTATGCAGTATGAGACGTATTACAAGCAGCTTGATCTATACTATCAGTTCTCTCACCGGATGCAGAAGGTGATCGACACGGAATGGCTGGATTCGGAGCGGGAGAAGACAGAGGCGGCGATCATGCGTTATCTGACCAGAGGAAAGCACAACTATATTGCCAGATGCCGTTACTGCGGCAGGCTTCTTCCGCTTGGTTCGCCCTTTCAGGTGTGCGATGCCTGTTATCATCGGAGGTGACGGGACGGCGCGTTTTTGTCCGCATACCGGTTTGGGAGCCTGCCGCAGAGCGGCCGGGGCATAGAAAGCGGGCGGACGGATAAAGTACGCAAAAAGACAGGCGTAACGGGATATAATGAAAGGGAAAGGGCAGCGGAGGAAAGAAGATGGGAGCAAAAGAAAATGTAAAGGAGAAGACACGGAGCAGGATAAAGATTCCCCGGAAATATCAGGTTTTGATTTACAATGATGATTTTACGCCCATGGATTTCGTGGTGGACGTGCTGATGCAGGTTTTTGAGAAAGGCGAAGCGGAGGCGACCGCGCTGATGCTGAATATTCATAAGGGAAGTTATGCGGTCGCGGGCATCTATCCGAAAGATATTGCATATACGAAAGCTGCGGAAGCGGTCCGGTGGGCCAGAGAAGAAGGATACCCTCTGAAAGTGGAAGCAGTGTGCCGATAGCAGGAAGATAAATTGAGGAGTGGATGATGGAATTTACAAAAAAGATGCAGAAGGTGATGGAGTGTGCGGTCAGACTGGCACACGAAGAGCATCACCGGTATTTTATGCCGGAGCACGTGCTCTATGGGATGACCTTTGACGATGATTTTACGAGGGAGTATGAGGCGGGGGGCGGAAAAGCAGAGCCGCTGAGACAAAAGCTGCTGGATTTTATCAGGGAGCAGGCCGGTACCCTGACAAAGGAGAATGAGCTGCAGATGACGCTTGACGCGCAGGAGGTTTTCCGTATGGCGTCCGAGCAGGCGCAGTCGAGCAGCCGGGAAGCTGTGGATGTAAGTCATATTCTGTCCGCGCTGATGCGGCTCGAGGACAGTTACGGCCTTTATTATATGGAAGAACAGGAAGTGGATCTGGTGGAAATCCTGGGAGAACTGTCGAGAGGCAGTCTCGTAAGGGAACGTGAGCAGGAGCCTGCGATGGCCAGAGAGCAGCCCCTTCAGAAGCAGAAGGAGAAGAACTCCTCCGGCAGGGAGGCGGAAGCCGGAAAGCCCAGATGGAAGAACTTTCTGGAAAATATGAACGAGACGTGCAGAAGACAGAATCCCCTGATCGGGCGCGGCGCCGAACTGGAGCGGACGGTACAGATTCTCTGCCGCAGGGATAAGAACAATGTGCTCCACATCGGGGAACCGGGGGTAGGCAAGACGGCGCTGGCGTACGGACTGGCGCAGAGGATTCTGGAAGGCCGGGTGCCGGAACCTCTCAAGGGGGCGGTTCTCTATGCCATGGATCTGGGCGGACTGCTGGCCGGGACGCAGTATCGGGGAGATTTTGAGAAGCGTCTGAAAGAGATTATGGACGGACTGATGGAAGAGGAACGTCCGATTCTCTATCTGGATGAGATTCACAATATTGTGGGGGCGGGAGCCGTGGGCGGCGGCAGTCTGGATGTGGCAAATCTTCTGAAGCCCTATCTCGCCGCCGGCCATATCCGGTTCATCGGGGCGACGACCTATGAAGAGTATAAGAAGCATTTCGCGGGAAGCCGGAGTCTGGTGCGCCGGTTCCAGAACGTAGATATCAAAGAGCCGACGAAAAAAGAGACGGTAGAGATTTTAAAAGGACTGAAAGACCGCTATGAGAAATTTCATCAGGTGCAGTATAAGTCGGGAGTACTGGAACATGCGGTGGAGGTGAGCAGCCGGTTTATCAATGAACGTTTTCTCCCCGACAAGGCGATTGATCTGATTGACGAGGCGGGGGCCTACCGCAGGCTTCATCCGCTGAAACAGAAAGCGCAGACCGTGAACCGGGCGCTGATTGACGAGGTGCTCTCGAGGACCTGCAATATTCCGGCGCAGACCGTAGAGAGGAGCGAGACAGAGAAGCTGGCGCTCTTGGAGGGAAAGATCAGGGAACAGATTTTCGGGCAGGAGGAGGCGGCCGCGCAGGTAGTGAATGCGGTGAAATTTTCCCGCGCAGGGTTGAATGAGGAGAACAAACCGGTGGCTTCCTTCCTGTTTGTGGGCGCTACCGGCGTGGGGAAAACCGAGCTTGCGAAAGTTCTGGCCGCCGAACTGGGAATCGCGTTTCTGCGGTTTGATATGAGTGAATACGCGGAGAAACATACGGTGGCAAAGCTGATCGGAGCGCCGGCCGGATATGTGGGCTACGAAGAAGGAGGGATTCTGACCGAAGAGATCCGCAAACATCCCCATGCGGTGCTCCTTCTGGATGAGATTGAGAAGGCGCATCCCGATATCTTCAACGTGCTTCTGCAGGTTATGGACTACGCAACGCTGACCGACAATCAGGGGAGAAAAGCGGATTTTCGGAACATCATACTGATTATGACTTCCAATGCCGGAGCCAGTCAGGTGGGGAAAAGCCGGATCGGGTTCGGCAGCGGAACCGTGAACATGGACGCTTTGACGGATGCGGTGAAACGGACGTTTCAGCCGGAGTTCCGCAACCGGCTGAGCCGGATCGTACTGTTCCGGAGCATGGATGACCGGATGGCAGAGAAGATCACCGGGAAAAAGCTGCGGGAGCTTTCGGATAAGCTTGCCGCCAGAAAGGTGGAATTTACGGTTACGCCGCAGGCGGCAGAATATGTGCGCACGGCCGGAATCACGAATGAATACGGCGCCCGGGAGATCGACCGCGTGATCGCAGGGGAGGTGAAGCCTCTGCTGGCGGAGCTTCTCCTGTTCGGAAAACTGAAGCGCGGGGGCGCCTGCACGCTGGATGTGGAAGACGGGAAACTGACGGTGCGGTAGCGCCGGCAGTCTCTTTGTGTTCCGGCCGTGAGGATTGCGAAGGCCCGGATTGTGTGGTAACATAGTATCAACCTGGAGAACGAAGGAACATGCGGAAAGCTGGAGAGCGGATATGAAAAGAGAGTACGGCAATGATATTTTCTACCACTATACAGATTTTCAGGCGCTGGACGGAATCCTGCGCTGTGCGCAGCTGCGCGTCAACAACGTGCTGAATATGAATGATGCGGCGGAGATGAGTCATTTTATGCGCAGGCTGTGCAGCGCGGTCGTAAAAAGACTGCAGGATGACGGGCAGCAGGAGAAAGCGGAGGAAGTGCGGAAGCTTTTTCAGGAAGAACTGAAAAAAGAGTTCTTTTATTCCGCGTACGCCGCCTGCTTTTCTTTTTACAGGGACGACGCGGCGCAGTGGGAGCGGTACGGGAACCGGGGGAGAGGCGTCTGCATCGCCTTTTCCGGCGGGCTGCTTCAGAAGATGGCAGAGGGGGATCTCTCTTTGCATACGGTTTTCTATCAGGATGATATGACGGACCATTATCTGGTCAAGATGCTTTACCGGCTGATCCGGGACGGAGCGGAGCTCTCCGGGGAGAATCCGGATATCAAAAGTGTGATGAATGAAGCCTGGATCCGCTCGGTTGTCTTTAAACATCCGTCTTTTTCCTCGGAGCATGAGGTGCGTCTGGTCATGTATCCGTATGAAAAGGACTGCTTCGATGTAAAGCCCTGTTATCATGTGACGAAGGAGCGCATTAAAAAATATTATCCGCTTGATTTGAAATCCATGTGCCGTGAAATCGGAGTGGGGCTCGAGGACCTGATCTCGGAGATCATCATCGGACCGGAGTCCACGCAGTCTGTCTCCATCCTGCAGGATTATCTGAGAGATCACGGACTCCATGAGCTTGCGGGACACGTGTCCTTTTCAAACTGCCCGCTCCGCAGGCCGCCGGCGTGAAAACTGCCTGATATGCGGGGCGGACAGCAGGAGCGTCGGAGGCGCCGGAAGGGCCGCGTCTGCAGGAACGGGAACCGATATACAACAGAAGAAAGGACAGAACCATGAGTTTTGTACATTTACATGTCCATACGGAATACAGCCTGCTGGACGGCTCCAACAAGATCAAAGAATACGTGGCGCGGGTGAAGGAGCTGGGGATGGACAGCGCGGCCATCACAGATCACGGGGTGATGTACGGCGTGATTGACTTCTATAAAGAGGCGAAGGCACAGGGGATCCGGCCGATTCTGGGCTGCGAAGTCTATGTCGCGCCCAATTCCCGATTTGACAAGGAGAGCACGGGCGGAGAGGACCGCTATTATCATCTGGTGCTGCTGGCCGAAAACAATGAGGGATACCAGAATCTGATGAAGATTGTATCCGTCGGATTTACAGAAGGCTTTTACTATCGGCCCAGAGTCGATAAGGAGGTTCTGCGCAGTTATCATCGGGGGATCATCGCGCTCAGCGCCTGTCTGGCCGGCGAAGTGCAGAGGGAGATCGTGAAGGGCCGGTATGAACAGGCGTGCCGGACGGCCCGGGAGTATGAGGAAATCTTCGGAAAGGGGAACTTTTTCCTTGAACTGCAGGATCATGGAATCCCCGAGCAGAAGCAGGTAAATCAGGCGCTGCTGCGCATGAGCCGGGAACTGGGAATCGAGCTTGCGGCGACGAACGATGTGCATTATACCCGGGAAGACGATGTGAAGCCTCATGATATTCTGCTTTGTCTGCAGACCGGAAAACGTCTGGCGGACGAAGACCGGATGCGTTATGAGGGCGGTCAGTATTATGTGAAATCGCCGGAGGAAATGGCGGAGCTGTTTCCTTATGTTCCCCAGGCGCTGGAAAATACGCAGAAGATTGCGGATCGGTGCCAGGTGGAGATTGAGTTCGGCGTGACAAAGCTTCCCAGATACGATGTCCCGGAAGGATATACGGCGTGGGATTATCTGAATAAAATGTGTGCGGAAGGGCTTCAGAAGCGCTATCCGGAAGACGACGGCACATTGAAGGAACGGCTGGACTATGAGCTGTCGGTGATCCGCAGAATGGGGTACGTCGATTATTTTCTGATCGTATGGGATTTCATCAAATACGCCAGAGATCATGGGATTGCCGTAGGTCCGGGCAGGGGATCCGCCGCGGGGAGCCTGGTGTCCTACACGCTGGGTATCACCAACATTGACCCGGTGAGATATCAGCTTCTTTTTGAACGGTTTCTTAATCCGGAGCGGGTATCCATGCCGGATATTGATATTGATTTCTGCGTGGACCGCAGACAGGAAGTGATTGATTATGTGGTCCGCAAATACGGCAAGGAACGGGTGGCGCAGATCGTGACCTTCGGTACGCTGGCGGCCAGAGGCGTACTCCGGGATGTGGGGCGGGTCATGGATCTGCCGTACGCGTTTGTGGATTCCATCGCCAAGATGGTGCCCCAGGAGCTGAATATCACGCTGGACAAGGCGCTGGAAGCCAATCCGGAATTTCGGACGCTCTACGATACCAACGAGCAGGTGAAGGAACTGGTGGACATGTCCCGGAGACTGGAAGGTCTTCCGCGGCATACGTCCATGCACGCGGCCGGCGTCGTCATCAGCCAGAAAGACGTGGTGGAATATGTGCCTCTTTCCAGAGCGCAGGACGGTTCCCTGACGACGCAGTTTACCATGACGACGCTGGAGGAGCTGGGGCTGCTGAAGATGGATTTTCTCGGGCTCCGCAATCTGACGGTGATACAGAATACGATAAAACTGGCGGAGAAGAACAAAGGGGTCCGCATCGACATTGATCATGTGGATTACGATGACAAAGAGGTGTACGCCTCTCTCGGAACCGGCAGGACGGACGGCGTGTTCCAGTTGGAGAGTACGGGGATGAAGAACTTTATCAAAGAGCTGAAGCCCCGGAATCTGGAGGATGTCATCGCCGGGATCTCGCTGTATCGTCCGGGCCCCATGGATTTTATTCCCCAGTACATACGGGGGAAGAATCATCCGGAAACCATCACTTATGACTGTCCGCAGCTGGAACCAATCCTCGAGCCCACCTACGGCTGCATTGTCTATCAGGAACAGGTCATGCAGATCGTTCAGAAGCTGGCCGGATATACGCTTGGGAGGAGCGACCTGCTGCGCAGAGCGATGTCCAAGAAGAAGGCGTCGGTCATGCAGAAGGAGCGCCGGAATTTCGTCTACGGCAACGAGGAGGAGCAGGTGCCGGGCTGCATCGCGCGCGGGATTTCCGAGAAGACCGCCAACAAGATTTATGACGAGATGATTGACTTTGCCAAATACGCGTTTAACAAGTCCCATGCGGCGGCGTATGCGGTGGTGGCGTATCAGACCGCCTGGCTGAAATATTACTATCCGGTAGAATTTATGGCGGCGCTTATGACCTCTGTCATTGACAATTCGGCCAAAGTATCGGAATATGTCATGACGTGCAGGCAGATGGGGATCGGCATCCTGCCGCCGGACATCAACGAGAGCGAGGGCGTATTCTCCGTATCCGGCAGTTCCATACGCTACGGACTGAACGCGATCAAAAGCGTGGGCAGGCCGGTGATCGAAGGGGTGATCCGGGAGAGAAACGACGGGGGATCGTTTCGGGATCTGAGCGATTTCATCGAACGGATGTCCGGGAAGGAAGTCAATAAACGGACGCTTGAGAATTTTATCAAATCCGGCGCGTTTGACGGCTTTCCCGCCAACCGCCGGCAGATGATGATGGTGTATGCTCAGATTGCGGACCGGACCGCGCAGAGGAAAAAGACGGAGTTTGCCGGACAGATAAGTCTGTTTGATCTGGCTCCGGAGGAGGATAAGGCGGCTTTTCAGGTACGGATTCCCGAGGCGGCCGAGTATCCGAAAGAAGATCTGCTGGCATTCGAGAAGGAGGTTCTGGGTTTCTATATCAGCGGACATCCTCTGGAAGAGTACGAGGAGCAGTGGAAGCGGGGAATCACTTATACGGCGACTGATTTCCTTCCGCCGGAGGAGGGGGAGACGCCGAAGGTGCGGGACGGAGAACGGGCGGTGATCGGAGGCATGATCGCCGGTAAGACGGTCAAAACCACGAAGAACAACAAGCTGATGGCGTTTATCACGGTGGAAGATCTGACCGGGAGTGTGGAAGTGATTATCTTTCCGAGAGATTATGAAAAGTATTCCGGCCTTCTGAATGTGGACGGCAAGGTCTTCGTCAGCGGCCGTATTGCGATGGAGGAGGAGAGGGCCAGCAGACTGATTCTGGAAGGCATCACGCCGTTTGAAGCGATTCAAAGAGAGCTGTGGATTCAGTTTGCCGATATGCAGGAATACGAAAGACGGGAGGCCGAATTGTACCGTTCCCTGATGGACAGCGAGGGAAACGACCGGGTCGTCGTCTACGTCCGGAAGGAAAACCGCCGGAAGATACTGCCGGCCGGCCGGAACGTGCAGATTCATCAGGAGCTTCTGGAACGCCTGTACGGAATATTCGGCGAGAAAAATGTGAAAGCAGTTAAGAAGCATATTGAAAATACCGCGAAAATGAATTAAAATAAAAGCAACAAATTTTGCGGAGGAAAGAGACCATGGCGAAGGAAATTAACACAATAGGGGTTTTGACCAGCGGCGGCGACGCGCCTGGTATGAATGCGGCCATCCGCGCGGTTGTGAGAAAGGCGCGTGCCAACGGCAAGAAAGTGATGGGGATCCGCCGGGGCTATCAGGGGCTTCTGGAAGAGGACATCGTGGAGATGAGACGGTCGTCGGTCAGCGATACACTGGACAAGGGCGGAACGATTCTGTTCACGGCCCGCTGCTCGGAGTTCCGGACAGAGGAAGGACAGAAAAAAGGCGCCGAGATCTGCCGGAGATACGGCATCGACGGGCTGGTCGTCATCGGCGGCGACGGTTCCTTTGCAGGAGCGCAGAAGCTGGCCGCTCTGGGTATCAATACGGTGGGCGTTCCGGGGACCATTGATCTGGACATTGCCTGTACGGACTACAGTATCGGTTTTGATACGGCGGTGAATACGGCTATGGACGCCATTGACAAGGTTCGCGACACTTCGACTTCCCATGAGCGCTGCAGCATTATCGAGGTTATGGGAAGGGATGCGGGCTACATCGCATTGTGGAGCGGTATCGCCAACGGAGCGGAGGACATTATCATCCCGGAGAAATATGATTATGACGAGCAGAGGATCATCAACGATATTATAAGAAACCGGAAGCTCGGAAAGAAGCACTATATTATCATCAATGCGGAGGGCATCGGACATTCCACCTCCATGGCCCGCAGAATCGAGGCTGCCACCGGTATGGAGACCCGTGCGACGATTCTCGGATACATGCAGCGGGGCGGCAATCCCACCTGCCGGGACCGTGTGTATGCGACCATGATGGGAAGCCTTGCCGTAGATCTGCTCTGCGAGGGCAAATCGAACCGGGTGGTCGGTTATAAAGACGGCGTGTTCAAGGATTTTGACATTGATGAAGCGCTTGCCATGAAGAAAGAGATCTCGCCCTACATGCTGGAAGTTGCCATGAGCATGTAAGCAGGATGATTACAAGTACGTCGAATCCGCAGGTGAAGGACCTGCAGCTGCTTTTGAAAAAGGCAAAGGAGAGGAACGCGCGGGACGTCTTTCTTGTTGAGGGGATGAAGATGTATCTGGAGGCTCCCCGGGACCGCATCCGCAAAGTCTATATTGCGGAGAGCCTGTACAGAGAACGGGGAAAGGAACTGGACCGCGGTCAGGAGACGGAGGTGCTGTCCGACCGCGTGTTTGCCGTCGTCAGCGGGACGAAGACCCCGCAGGGGATTCTGTGCGTGATGAGCCAGTATCATTATACCCTTGCGGACATGCTGAAGAAGCCCCGCCCGTTTCTTCTGCTTCTGGAGGATCTGCAGGATCCGGGGAATGTGGGGACGATCATGAGAACGGCGGAGGGCGCCGGGGCCGACGGCATTCTTCTCAGCCGCGGCTGCGTTGACCTGTATAACCCCAAGACGATCCGCTCTACGATGGGTTCCGTCTACCGGATGCCTTTCCTGTATGTGGACGCGCTGGATCATTTGCTGCCGATCCTGAGGGAGCGGAAGATCCGGACTTATGCGGCGCATCTTCAGGGGAAGAACGAATATGATCAGGAGGATTACCGGTGCGGCTGCGCGTTTCTGATCGGGAACGAAGGAAACGGTCTCAGCGACGGGCTGAGCAGAGAGGCCGATACTCTGATCCGTATTCCCATGAAAGGAAAACTGGAATCTTTAAATGCGGCTGTGGCCGCGTCCATATTGATGTATGAAGTCTGCCGGCAGCGCCGGCAGGCCGGACTGTAAAAAACCTCCACCCGGCTTGTTTCCGGATGGAGGTTCTTTTCGCTGTCTGTGTTGTTTATCAGTCGTTCGCTCCCCGGCCTTTTGCCCTGGGCAGCAATAAAATCAGAGCGCATCGGGCGTTCGGACGGTTCTCTTTTTTTGATGCAGCTATGATGCAATTCTGTAATCAAATATTGACAAACAGTGTAATATCTGATAAAATCTCCGTAATATATGTAATAGTTTTGTAATATATTGATTCTGCTCAACGAGCATGCGCAGAAGTTCCCGGCTGTTGAGGGCGGCCGGGCAGCAATCTGGGCAAAGCGGGCTGAGTAGAAAAATACAAAACTTGTTCAGGAGGAAATACAGATGTGGAAAAAGGGAATGGCTGTACTTTTTTGTGTGTCAACGTGGTTGTGCCTGACCGGATTTGCAGGTCTGGGAACCGAAGAAGACGACACGCTCAATTCATTAATGAATCAGCTTACCGCGGAGGACGTGGACCGGCTTCTGGCGGAAGATAAATGGGACGGAATGGTCATGGCGAAGGTGGACAGTTCCGTCAGTGTACGTGCGGATGCCACGACGGATTCGGCGGTTATCGGCAGGATGTTCAAAGGCGATGCCGGAGAGATCGTGGAGCAGGCGGAAGGCTGGACCATGATTCAGTCCGGTGACGTAACCGGATGGGTCAGCGACGAGTATCTGGCATTCGGGCAGGAAGCGGAAGAGCGCGCGGCGGCGGATGTGCCGAAGGTTGCGACGGTAACGGCGCAGACCTTGAAGGTGAGGGACGAAGCGAGTACAGAGGCGCAGGTGATTGATCTGATCGGTATGGGAGAGACCATCGAGGTTGGCGAGGAACAGGACGGATGGCTGGAAATTATCTACTCGGACGGCGATGTGAATTATGTCTCCGCAGAGTATGTGGAAGTAAGCTACGAATACGGCGAGGCCAGGACAATCGAAGAAGTGGAGGCGGAAGAGGCGGCCAGGAAGGCGGCTGAGGAAAAGGAAAAGCGGACGGCTAATCTGGGAGCGGTCTCGGCTTCTGCCGATGAATTGACGCTTCTGGCGGCGCTCATTCAGGCGGAAGCGGGCAATCAGCCGTATGAGGGACAGGTCGCTGTCGGCGCGGTTGTCATGAACCGGGTCAGGAGCGGAGCATACCCCAATTCGATTCAGGCCGTTATTTCCGCGCCGGGACAGTTTGGTCCGGCAGCCAACGGACAGGTAGCCGCGATTCTGGCATCGGGGCCGAACGCAAGCTGTATGCAGGCGGCGCAGGCGGCTCTGAACGGAGAGACGACCGTAGGTGCTCTGACTCATTTCCGCCGTGCAGGCGGGATCGACGGGCTCGTCATCGGAAATCATGTATTTTATTAATAAGGAAGTCAAAAAGAACCGCTGTGGGAATCCGGCGGTTCTTTTCGTATGCACACGGGCGTCCAGATGAAACAGGTCAGCAGGCTGACAGGCGTCCGGTGCGCGAGTAGGGCAGGTCGAAACAGCAGCCGATGAAGTTGAAAATTCTTCCGCATTTGCGGAAATCCTCTGTTCATTCGCATCAAAGTGGTGTATAATGGAGACAACTATCTAAGGAATGGAGGTAATCTGTTATGATGTCAATGGACCCGGCAATTCTCTGGCTTGGACTGGTCATCCTTCTTCTGGTCATAGAGATCGCGACCATGGGCCTGACGACGATCTGGTTTGCGGGGGGCGCCATGGCAGCTTTTTTCTCCACCTTTTTTGGTGCGGATCCGGCAACGCAGCGGATGATTTTTATCGTCCTGTCTCTGGTTCTCCTGATTGTTACCCGTCCGGCGGCGGTGAGGTACATGCGGGGAAACCGGGTGAAGACCAATGCGGACAGCCTGATCGGAACAGTGGCGGTCGTAACTGCGGAGATCAATAATCTGGCCCAGAGCGGGGAGGTTATGATTGCGGATGTGAGCTGGACTGCCAGAAGCAGAACGGAGGGCAGTGTGATCCCGGCAGGGAGTAAAGTGAGAATCTGCGCCATAGAAGGCGTGAAGCTGATTGTGGAAGAGACGAATGCGGAGCCTGTACGGCACGCCGAACAGTGAGCGGGACCTGAGAGCATCCGGGAACGGATCCGCGGTTCGCGTGCAGGGAGGGCGCAAGCAGAATTTCAATAAGAATAAGGAGGTAGAAAGATGCCTGTATTAGTAGCAGTGTTGATATTGGTCATTCTGATTATCCTGGCGTCATGCATCAAGATCGTGCCGCAGGCGGCGGCGCTGGTCATGGAGCGTCTGGGTGCTTATAACGGAACCTGGGGTGTGGGGATTCATTTTAAAGCGCCTTTTATAGACCGGGTCGCGAAAAAAGTGACCTTGAAGGAGCAGGTGGTGGATTTTGCACCGCAGCCGGTGATCACCAAGGATAATGTAACGATGAGGATCGATACGGTCGTGTTCTTCCAGATCACGGATCCGAAGCTCTTTGCGTATGGAGTTGAGAATCCGATCATGGCGATTGAGAACCTGACAGCGACGACGCTCCGTAATATCATCGGAGATCTGGAGCTGGACCAGACGCTGACTTCCCGTGAGACGATCAACACGAAGATGCGCGCGTCTCTGGACGTGGCGACCGATCCGTGGGGAATCAAAGTGAACCGTGTGGAGCTTAAAAATATCATTCCGCCGGCGGCGATTCAGGATGCCATGGAGAAGCAGATGAAGGCGGAACGTGAGCGCCGTGAAGCGATTCTGAAGGCTGAGGGCGAGAAGAAATCCACGATTCTGGTGGCGGAAGGACATAAGGAATCGGCCATTCTGGACGCGGAGGCGGAGAAACAGGCGGCGATCCTGAGAGCGGAAGCAGAAAAAGAGAAAATGATCAAGGAAGCGGAGGGCCAGGCAGAGGCGATTCTCAAAGTACAGCAGGCGAATGCGGACGGTCTTCGCTTCCTGAAGGAAGTAGGCGTGGACGAGGCGGTGATTCAGTTGAAGAGTCTGGAAGCGTTTATGAAAGCGGCGGACGGTCAGGCGACCAAGATTATTATTCCGTCGGAAATTCAGAAGCTTGCAGGGCTGGTAACCGCGGCGGCGGAGCTTGCGAAAAACTGACGACGGATGACAGAAGAGAGAGGATCGGGCTGACGTTTTCAGGCGCCAGCCCTGTTTTCATGGAGGAAGGGTTCGATATGGATTTAAAAGGAAGAGATTTTTTGAAGCTGCTGGATTTTACGGCGGAGGAGATGACTTATCTGCTGGACCTGGCGGCGGAGCTGAAGGAGAAGAAGAAAAAAGGGATTCCGGTAGATACGCTGCGGGGGAAGAATGTGGCGCTGATTTTTGAGAAGACAAGCACCAGAACCCGCTGTTCGTTCGAGGTGGCGGCGCATGATCTGGGAATGGGGACGACCTATCTGGATCCGTCCGGTTCTCAGATCGGCAAGAAGGAAAGCATTGCCGACACGGCCCGGGTTCTTGCCCGTATGTACGAGGGGATCGAATATCGGGGATTCGGACAGGAGATCGTCGAGGAACTGGCCAGACACGCGGACGTTCCCGTGTGGAACGGACTGACCAACGAATTTCATCCGACACAGATTCTGGCGGATCTGCTGACGATTCGGGAACATTTCGGAACTCTGAAAGTAAAAGTGGTCTATATGGGGGACGCCCGTTACAATATGGGGAATTCCTGGATGGTGGGCTGCGCGAAGATGGGCATGGACTTTACCGCCTGCGCGCCCGCGAAATACTGGCCCTCCAAAGAGCTGGTGAGACAGTGCGGGGAGATGGCGGCCGCTGCCGGAGGAAGGATTACGCTGGAAGAAGATGTGGAGAAGGCAACCAGAGGGGCGGATGTGATTTACACGGATGTGTGGGTGTCGATGGGAGAACCGGATGAGGTGTGGACCGAGCGCATCCATGATCTGCTTCCTTATCAGGTGAATCGCGCCGTTATGGAAAATGCCGGTCCGCAGGCGGTGTTCATGCACTGCCTTCCCGCATTCCACGATCTGAACACAAAGATCGGCAAAGAGATCAGCGGGAAATTCGGTATTGACGCGATGGAAGTGACGGATGAAGTGTTTGAATCTGCCCGTTCCATTGTGTTTGACGAGGCTGAGAACCGGATGCATACAATCAAAGCCGTGATGGCGGCCACCTTAGGTGCACAGACGGGGGAATAAAAAGTCCGGTATGAAACATTTGATCAGGAAATATCGGGTGATCACGATCTGGCTGAGCCTGATGATCATCAGCCTTGCTTTTACGATTGGTTCCGACAGGGCCAGCAGAGAGGTGTGTGTTCCGGCCGCGTTCTTTGCGGGGATGCTTTTGTATCTGCTGGGCGGCATAAAGGAGTGGACGAGGGATAAGACCACAATCGCGATGGTGGAACTGTTTTTGTCGGTATGCATGCTGGCCGGGGCCGTGCTGTCCCTGCTGCGTCAGGGAGGGCTTTTGTGAAAACGGAATTGCTGAAGATACTGAGAGAAAGCGAAACGTATATTTCCGGACAGCAGCTCTGCGAACACTTCGGCGTATCACGCACGGCGATCTGGAAAGCGATCGGCCAGTTGAAGGAGGAAGGGTACGAGATTGAGGCGGTGAAGAACAAGGGTTACCGCATGCGGGAGATTCCGGATGTGATGACCGCGGAGGAACTGAAAAGCCGTCTGGGGACGGCCTGGATGGGACGGAACTGCATTTGCCTGGAATCGGTAGACTCGACGAATAACTGCGCCAGACGCTGTGCGGAGGAGGATGCTCCTGACGGTACGCTGATCGTTGCGGAAGAACAGACGGCCGGCAGAGGCCGGAGAGGAAGAAGCTGGTCTGCTTCGAGGGGCGCGAATATCATGATGTCGCTGATCCTTCGTCCCCGCATCCGCCCGGAACACGCTTCCCGCCTGACGCTTTTGATGGCGATGGCGGTGGCAAAGGGAATCCGGACTGTGACAGGGCTTCCGGCGGGGATTAAATGGCCCAACGACGTGGTGGTTCACGGGAAAAAGGTATGCGGAATACTGACGGAGCTCAGCATGGAAGTGGGATACATTAATTATGTGGTGATCGGCGCCGGAATTAATGTGAACCAGGAACAGTTTCCGGAGGAGATTCAGACGTCGGCCGGTTCTCTGTATCTGGAACTAGGACAGAAAGTTGCGCGGGCAGAGCTGACGGCCGCGGTTCTCCGGGAACTGGAGGAACTTTACGCGGTCTTTCTGGAAACGGAGGATTTATCAAAGCTGTATCGGGCCTACAATGAGCTCTGCGTCAACCGGGGGCGGAAAATCCGCGTGCTGGATCCGAAGGAAGAGTATACCGGGACGACAGACGGAATCAATGCGCTCGGGGAGCTGGTGGTGCGTAAGACGGACGGAAGCACAGTCTCTGTCTATGCGGGGGAGGTGTCCGTGCGCGGACTGTATGGGTATGTGTGACAGAATGGGTATCGGCGGCAGGAACCGATCGGTTCATTGGAAAACAGGATGAGAAAACGACGGTTGACGGTATGACGGACAGAGGTGTTGAAAATGTATCAGGAACGGGTTGTGCTCTGCGGAGCCAGCGCTTATGAACAGAAATATTACCTGAATCAGGATTTTGAAAAACTTCCGGTTCCGATTCAGGAGGAATTGAAGATCATGTGCGTCCTTTTTACGGAGGACGTAGGAGGCGTGCTGACGCTGGTATTTGACGAGGAGGGAAATCTTCTGCTGGAAACGGCGGCGGATGAAGGGGATCTTTTGTTTGATGAGATTGGAAGTGAACTGAAGATCCGCAGGCTGCGAAAAGAGAAGGCGGAACTTTTACTGGCGCTGGAGATGTATTACCGCATATTTTTCCTGGGGGAAGTATATGATACGAACGTTGAGAATCGGTGATGTGGAACTTTCCAATAATCTGATACTCGCTCCCATGGCAGGCGTAACCGACCTGCCATTTCGTCTGCTGTGCAAAGAGCAGGGGGCGGGACTCCTCTGTATGGAGATGGTGAGCGCGAAGGCAGTCTGTTACCGTAATCGAAATACGGAAGCAATGCTTTCGATTGATCCGGGAGAAACTCCGGTGTCGCTGCAGCTTTTTGGATCGGACGCCGATATCATCAGCGAGACGGCCGCAAGGCTGGAGGAGCGCCCGTTTTCCATACTGGACCTTAATATGGGCTGTCCGGTTCCCAAGGTGACCGGAAACGGTGAGGGTTCGGCGCTGATGAAAAATCCTGCGCTGGTGGAAGAGATCGTGTCGAAGACGGTGAAAGCGATTCGCAAACCGGTGACGGTGAAGATCCGCAAAGGATTTGATGAAGATCATATAAATGCAGTGGAAATTGCAAGAATTGCGGAAGCCTGCGGAGCTTCCGCGGTAACGGTCCACGGTCGGACCAGGGAGCAGTATTATCACGGCAGGGCGGACTGGGATATCATCCGTCAGGTAAAAGAAGCGGTGGACATTCCGGTGATCGGCAATGGCGATGTGGTATCTCCCGCGTCTGCGGAGGAGATGCTTTCACAGACGGGCTGCGACGGGGTTATGATCGGCCGGGGAGCCCGGGGGAATCCGTGGATTTTCCGGCAGATTCTGCACTGGATGAAGACCGGCGAAGAGGAAGAGCGTCCTCCCGTGGAAGAAGTGAAGGCGATGATCCTGCGCCATGCCCGGCTTCTTGCGGAGTATAAGGGCATGTATACGGGAATACGCGAGATACGCAAGCATGTGGCATGGTATACGGCAGGTTTCCCAAATTCTTCCAGACTGAGAGCGGAAGTGAATAAAGTGGAGAGTCTCGATGAATTGGAGGATTTAATCCGGAATTTCTGACATATAATGAAGGGAAGAAGAGGTTCGGGGAGGGATTCGGTGTTTTTTCTCCGGCGGCTGGCTGCCTGGTTCGGAAGGAAGAAAGAGATACAGGAGCGGGAGGACGGCGAAGAACAGAGGAGGAGCTTTTTTCTGTACATCAGAAAAACCCCGGAGATCGTTACCTACCTGCGCCGGGAAAAAGGAATTGCGTGCAAAAAGCTGGAGCTGACGCTGATTGACGATGAAGACCGGCCGGCGTATCAGATTGCGCAGATCGCGGAGTATCTGATGAAGGATCTGAATTTTTTCTGTCTGCTGACAGAGAGAGCCGAAGCGTTTGAGGAGCTGGCGGAGGAAGCCATGGAGGAGTACGGGCTTCTGCTGGTGCTGTTGCCCAAAGGGAACGGGAAGGTACCGGGGAATCTGATACTGGACGTGGGCGAGTGGGAAAAGCACCTTGACATTATATCGGCGGTAAGGTATAATACTTTGACTATATGAGGCATTGCCCTTTGGTTGATTCCGGTCTAGGGTCGAAGGGAATCCCGCGGGGCCGGATGGGGATGTCATAAGATGGATTGGAAGGTGTAGAGGATGGCAGAGAAAAAAAATATACTGACATACGAAGGGTTAAAAAAACTGGAGGATGAGCTTCAGGATCTGAAGGTAGTTCAGAGAAGAGAGATTGCCCAGAAAATCAAAGAGGCGAGAGAGCAGGGCGATTTGTCGGAGAATGCGGAATACGATGCCGCAAAGGACGAGCAGCGTGATATCGAGGCGAGAATCGAACAGATTGAGAAGATTCTGAAAAATGCGGAAGTGGTTCTGGATGAAGAGATTGATCTGAACAGAATCAGCATCGGATGTGTGGTCCGCGTACTGGATATCGAATATGATGAAGAAGAGGAGTATAAGCTGGTAGGTTCTTCGGAGGCGAGCAGCTTACAGAATAAGGTATCGAATGAATCCCCCATCGGCCGCGCGCTTCTGGGCGCTCAGGTAGGGGATGTGGTAGAGGTTGAGGCGCCTGCGGGAGTGGTGCAGTATAAGGTGCTCAGCATACAGAGAGCAAGCTAAGGAGTGAGGAAAGTGGCAGGAGCGAAGAATGTTCAGGAACAGGATCTGAATCAGTTGTTAAAGGTGAGGCGTGAAAAGCTTGCAGAGCTTCAGGCAGCGGGAAAGGATCCGTTCCAGATCACGAAGTACGATGTGACCCATCACAGCAGGGACATCAGGGAGAATTATGACAGTATGGAGGGACAGGTAGTCCGCGTGGCCGGCCGCATCATGCAGAAACGCGTGATGGGGAAGGCTTCTTTCTGCAACGTGCAGGACTTAAAGGGCAATCTTCAGTCCTATGTAGCAAGAGACAGCATCGGAGAGGAGTCCTACAAGGATTTTAAAAAATACGATATCGGAGATATCGTGGGTATTGAAGGCGAAGTATTCAAGACGAAAACCGGAGAGATTTCGATCCATGCGGCTTCCGTGACGCTTCTGTCCAAGAGTCTCCAGATCCTTCCGGAGAAATATCATGGACTGACCAATACCGATTTGAGATACCGCCAGAGATATACGGATCTGATTATGAACGAGGAGGTGAAGGACACCTTCATAAAGCGCTCAAAGATCATCAGCGCCATCCGCCGTTACCTGGACGGCCAGGGTTTTATGGAAGTAGAGACGCCCATGCTGGTGTCCAATGCAGGCGGCGCGGCCGCCCGTCCCTTTGAGACCCACTACAATGCGCTGGACGAGGATGTGAAGCTGCGGATCTCTCTGGAGCTGTATCTGAAGCGGCTGATTGTAGGCGGTATGGAGCGGGTATACGAGATCGGCCGGGTTTTCCGCAACGAAGGTGTGGATACCAGACATAATCCGGAGTTTACGCTGATGGAGCTGTACCAGGCGTACACCGACTATTACGGGATGATGGACCTGACGGAGAATATGTACCGCTATGTGGCGCAGGAGGTGCTGGGGACTACGGAAGTGCCTTACGGCGATCAGATCATCGACCTTGGAAAGCCTTTTGAGCGCTTGACGATGGTAGATGCGGTGAAAAAATATGCAGGCGTGGACTTTGATGCAGTGGAAGACACGGAGGCAGCGAAAAAGCTGGCAGATGAGCATCATGTCGAATATGAGGCCCGCCATACAAAGGGCGACATCCTGAGCCTGTTCTTCGAGGAGTTCTGCGAAGAGAAGCTGATTCAGCCGACCTTTATTATGGATCATCCCATCGAGATCTCTCCGCTGACCAAGAAGAAGCCGGACAAGCCGGGATATGTGGAGCGTTTTGAACTGTTCATCACCGGCAGGGAGATGGCCAATGCATATTCGGAGCTGAACGATCCGATCGACCAGCGGGAGCGGTTTAAGGCCCAGGAGGCGGCTCTGGCAGCAGGCGATGAGGAAGCCAATACGACCGATGAAGACTTCCTGAACGCGCTGGAGATCGGCATGCCGCCGACCGGGGGCATCGGGTACGGGATTGACCGTCTGGTGATGCTTTTGACGAATTCGCCGGCGATACGGGATGTGCTGCTGTTTCCGACAATGAAGACTTTGGGTAAAGAAAGCCAGTAAAATCAAGGGTTTCAGTGATTCCCGGTTGCGATTTACTACAAATTTACTACAAATTTGCTACGCATAATACGTGATAATACTGAATAATACGTTTTTGCGGCATTCAATTTTATAGGGTATGTACCTTTAGGACACTTTCCAAGTGAGAATTTGGGAGTGTCCTTTTGTTATGGTCAAAATATAAAATTGGAGGTAGAGAGGATGAACAACACAGCGTTAAGAGCAGGGGCGCAGAGCGCCGACAACACACACATGGTTTTTACAGACAGCGAACATGAGAAGTTTTATTATGAAAAACTGGAACAGGCGAGGTATCAGGACTGCTATCACAAGGCTTTGATCTACATTCTCGGTATTTCTGAGGACACGAGGAACCATTTCAGCCAGATTTACGATATGAAGTCCGGGTGCGTCAAAACAGAGTGTCTGCATCAGGGCTGGCAGACCAGCGGCAGCGTAAAGGTAGTAAGGCTTGCCTTTAACCTTTACACGGACGGAACGCCGAGCATTGATGACTATAAGCGCAAGGACGAGCAGATCGACGAGTGCAGGGAGTATTCCGTAAGCGATATTTTTTGCTGCGGCTACGCACTGTACTTCTGGCAGGGTATTAAGCTCCGCTACCCGGAATACTGCCGGAAACAGCGGTCTATTGAGGAGATCCTTGCAGAAATGGAGAGGAAACGTGCTGAA